>NZ_JBFRGL010000008.1:0-125072 GCF_052115325.1 Arthrobacter sp. 2RAF22
GCCCGGATCTGCTGGCTGGGCTACGGCGAACGTGCCAAGGCCGGGCTGCTGTTCAACCAGCTCGTCGCCGAGGGCAAGGTCAAGGCCCCGATCGTGATCGGCCGGGACCATCTGGACTCCGGCTCCGTGGCCTCCCCGTACCGGGAAACGGAGTCCATGAAGGACGGCTCCGACGCGATCGCCGACTGGCCCCTGCTCAACGCCCTGACCGCCGCGTCCTCGGGGGCGACCTGGGTCTCCATCCACCACGGCGGCGGCGTGGGCATCGGCCGCTCCATCCACACCGGCCAGGTCTCCGTCGCCGACGGCACCGAGCTCGCAGCCCAGAAACTCGAACGCCTCCTCACCAACGACCCCGGCATGGGCGTCATCCGCCACGCCGACGCCGGCTACGACCGCGCCATCGAAGTCGCCCACGAACGCGGCGTCCGCATCCCCATGGAAGAAAGCAAGTAGGAACACCCCGATGACAACCATTACCCACGAACCGCTGACCGTTACCCTCGGCTCCAGCGGAGTCACGCCGGAGGACGTCGTCGCCGTCGCGCGCTACGACGCCAAGGTGACCATCTCCCAGGAAGCCCTGGACACTGTTGCCAAGGTCCGCGCCCACATCGACGGCCTCGCGCACAGCGAAGTTCCGGCGTACGGCGTTTCGACGGGCTTCGGCGCCCTGGCCAACCGCCACATCCCCAATGAACTCCGCACCCAGTTGCAGAAGTCGCTCATCCGCAGCCACGCCGCAGGCATGGGCCCGGCAGTGGAGCGCGAAGTGGTCCGCGGCATCATGTTCCTGCGTGCCAAGACCCTGGCCTCGGGCCGCACGGGCGTTCGTCCCGTGGTCCTGCAGACCATGGTGGACGTCCTCAACGCCGGCATCACCCCGGTAGTCCGTGAATTCGGCTCCCTGGGTTGCTCGGGCGACCTCGCTCCGTTGTCCCACTGCGCTTTGGTCCTGATGGGCGAAGGCGAAGCCACCGGCCCCGACGGCGAGCTCTACGGCGCCGCCGGAAAGAAGCCGGTTGCCGAACTCCTCGCCGCGCACGGCATCGAGCCGGTGGTCCTCGCGGAAAAGGAAGGCCTCGCGCTCGTCAACGGCACCGAGGGCATGCTCGGCATGCTCCTGATGGCCATCGCCGACCTGCACCTGCTGCTTACGACGGCGGACATCACCGCGGCGCTCAGCGTCGAGGCGCTGCTCGGCACCGACCAGGTGTTCCTGCCTGAGTTGCACGCGGCCCTGCGGCCCCACCCGGGCCAGGCCGCAAGCGCGGACAACATGCTTCGGGTGCTTTCCAACTCGCCGATCGTCGCTTCGCACCGCGTCAACGACACCAAAGTCCAGGACGCGTACTCGCTCCGCTGCGCACCCCAGGTGGCCGGCGCGGTCCGCGACACCGTGACGCATGCCGAACTCGTGGCCTCCCGCGAGTTGGCTGCAGCCATCGACAACCCCGTGGTGCTCCCGGACGGCCGCGTGTCCTCCAACGGAAACTTCCACGGCGCCCCGGTGGCGTACGTCCTGGACTTCCTGGCGATCGCCGTGGCGGACCTGTCCTCCATCGCCGAGCGCCGCACGGACCGCATGCTGGACCCGGCCCGCTCGCACGGACTCCCGGCCTTCCTCGCAGACGATCCCGGAGTGGACTCTGGCCTCATGATTGCCCAGTACACCCAGGCCGGCCTCGTCTCGGACAACAAGCGGCTGGCCGTCCCGGCGTCGGTGGACTCCATCCCGAGCTCCGCCATGCAGGAAGACCACGTCTCCATGGGTTGGCACGCTGCCCGCAAGCTCCGGAAGGCCATCGAGAACCTGCGTCGCGTCCTGGCCGTGGAACTCGTGACGAGCGCCCGCGCCCTCGACATCCGCACCAAACTGTCCGGTGGAGAACTCACTCCGGGGCCTGCCGGCACCGCCGTGATCGAGGTGCTGCGCGGCGTCGTCGACGGTCCCGGAACTGACCGTTTCCTCTCACCTGAACTGGAAGCGGCAGACCGTCTTGTAGGCGCTGGCGAGGTGCGAACGGCCGCCGAATCCGCCGTCGGAATTCTCGCCTGACGCCGAACAAAATACTGTTCGAGTGAACAATAGGAAGCGCCCCGGAAATGTTTGGCAATACGTGCCCCGGGGCGCTTTCTGTGTAGTAGAACTTATGGTGTACGGCATGTCCACGCCGACGATGTCGTGGGCCTACCGGGGAATATCCGTTACAACTGAAAACAACGAACATCCACAAAGGGGTAGAAGTTCAATGAAGGCACGCGGGACAGTCCTGTCCAGGCGAATCGCACAGTCCGCCGTCGTTTCCAACTGGGGAACGTTGAAGGTGGGGGAGCGGATCGAAGTCGTAAGGCACGCACATGTGGTCGCGGCGGGGGAGGTGCAGGAAGTCTCGGGCAGCGGCAACGTTGTGTGGCTTGAACCCGCAGGACCTGGCGCCGATGAAGCCGCCAAACAGCTTTTCATGAAGTCCGACGGCGTGGAGTTGCGCCGGGTGTAGGGACTCCGCAAAAACCGGGTTAAAGGACCGGGGCTTGTTTCCCATTCCGCGCCGTCTTGGCGTGGTCTGGAAAACAAGCTCCGGTTTTCTTGTCTGTACCTATTTCAGGGCCTGTCCTTAGGCGGCGAGGACCTCACGGGTCTGGCCGAACGGGACGGACTCGTCCAAGGCGACCGTGTAGCTTCCGGGCTCCCGGCGGGTCACCAGGATCCCGCAGCGGCCGTCTTCGGCAGCGGCTTCGATGAGCGTGCTGACGGCTTCGTCGAGTCCGGCATGGACTTCGTCGACGGACGCAAAGGACAAATGGATCTCGTTGTTTTCTATCGTGGCAGTGCTCATTGGGGGCCTCCTTCTGCAGGATGCCGCGTTGGGGAGCGGCAATTCCTGCATAAAAGATAGCAAAGAGTCGTCGGATGTCTGTCATTCTGGGATCTGGATCACCGGCGTACCATCGCTCGCAAGAGCTTCACGGCCACGGAGAGTGCGGCTATATCCACCGGGCCGGGCTTGATCGCTTCCTTGATGGTGTCCTGGATGCGGGCGAGTTGTTCGATGTTTCCGCGTTCCCAATCCTGGATCCTTCCTATGGGGTCGGCGCTTGCCTCGGGGGAGCGGGGAGTGTGCCGGACCACGGCCTTGGTCATGTCGGCAAGGACCAGATACATGTCGTCGCGAAGGGCTGCGCGCGCCAAGGCCTCCCAGTGGGTGTCCCGCGGCAACAGCGTGATGTGTTCCAACAGGGGGATAGCCGAGATCCGTTCGAACACGGCGAAGTACACCTCGGCGACGTCCTCAACGGGCTCCTGCAATTCCTCGGCAATCGCGGAAATGTCCAAAAGGCCGTAGCTGACCAGGAGTTCCGAGGCTCGAAGGCCCAGCTCGTGTGGCAAGCCCACTGAATCCGAATGGGCAAGGCGCGTCAACGAGTGTTGCAGGTTGATCCCGTGCAGGAAGCGCGTGAAGTTCGCCCGCATCAGCGACATGGGCCGCTCGAGCCGGGCGAAGGCGTCCGCAATGGGCTTGTCGCGGAAATCGTGGGTGACGTACCAGCGGGTGGACCGGTCGAGGAGCCGGCGCATGTCCAGGGCCACGGCGCATCCATGTTCGCTCGGGACGCTTGCCGGTACCCGCGCGATGGCTTCAGTGACCGAATCGAAGTCCCAGATTCGGCGCATGACCACGAATCCGCGCGCGACCGCGGCCGCCGAAACCGTGGTCTCCTCCATGGCGCGGAACGCGAAGGCTATGCCGCCGAGGTTGATCATGTCGTTGGCCACCACAGTGGCAACGATTTGGCGGCGCAGGGGATGCGTGGAGAGGTCCTCGCCGAACCGTTCCGAGAGCTGACGGGGAAAATAGTCGCGCAGCGTTTTCGAAAACCATGGATCGTCCGCGAGCCCGCCCTCCGTCAGTTCCCGCGCGAGCTCGATCTTCGCATAGGCCGCCAGCACGGCGAGTTCAGGTGAGGTCAGTCCAACTCCGGTCCTTACTCGCGCCTGGATTTCCTTGGTTGTCGGCAGGCATTCGAGCTCCCGGTCCAGGTCCGTGGCTGACTCGAGCCAGTCCATGGTCCGTTCGAAGCTCGGGCTCCACTCGAGGACCAGTTGCCTGTCATTGAGGAGGAGGACGTTTTGGTCAACGTTGGTTTTCAGCACGAGCCTCCCCACTTCGTCCTGGAGTGAGTGCAGGAATTTCGTCCTTTCGTTGGGGGACATCTTGCCTGCGGCGATCATCCGGTCCAGGAAGATCTTGATGTTTACCTCGTGGTCCGAGCAGTCCACGCCGGCGGAGTTGTCGATGGCATCGGTGTTTACGCGGATTCCAGCCAGCGCAGCCTCGATCCTGCCGCGTTGGGTGATGCCGAGATTGCCGCCCTCGGCGATGATCCGGGTACGCAGTTGGGCGGCGTCCACCCGGATGGCATCGTTTGACTTGTCTCCGACGTCGGCATGGGTCTCGGCGGAAGCCTTGACGTAGGTGCCGATCCCACCGTTGTAGAGCAGGTCGACGGGGGCCGTGAGGACGGCCCTGAGCAGCTCAGGCGGGCTCATCGCCGTCGTGCCCTCCTCCAATCCCAAGGCGAGGCGGACAGGCTCGGTGATGCCGATTGATTTGTCGGCCCGGGAGAACACTCCTCCACCGGGACTGAGCTTCGCGGGGTTGTAGTCGGCCCAGGATGAGCGGGGGAGCTTGAAGAGCCGTTTCCGCTCGGCGAAGGAAATGGCCGGGTCCGGGGTGGGATCCAGGAAGATATGCCGGTGATCGAAGGCCGCCACAAGCTTGATGTGGTTCGAGAGCAGCATTCCGTTTCCGAACACATCGCCGCTCATGTCGCCGATGCCCACCACGGTGAAATCCTCGGCCCGGGAGTCGATGAGCAACTCACTGAAATGGTGCCGCACGGACTCCCAGGCGCCGCGGGCCGTGATGCCCATCTGCTTGTGGTCATAACCCACGGAACCGCCGGACGCGAACGCATCGCCCAGCCAGAATCCATACTCTGAGGCGAGGTCGTTGGCGATGTCGGAGAACGTGGCTGTGCCCTTGTCCGCGGCGACCACAAGGTAGTAGTCGTCACCGTCGTGCCTCACCACGCGCGCCGGCGGGACGACGCGCTCGGCAACCAGATCGTCCGTGATGTCCAGTAGTCCACGAACGAAGATCCGGTAGCTTTCCTGGCCCTCGGCCAGCCAGTCCGCCCGGTCTTCGGCGGGGTCCGGGAGTTGTTTGGGGTAGAAACCACCCTTGGCTCCGGTGGGAACAATGACGGCGTTCTTCACGGTCTGGGCTTTCACGAGCCCCAGGACCTCCGTGCGGAAGTCCTCCCGGCGGTCGGACCAACGCAAGCCGCCGCGGGCAATGGCGCCGAACCGCAAGTGGACGCCTTCCACGCGTGGCGAGTAGACCCAGATTTCGAATTGTGGCCGGGGTGCAGGTGCAGCCGGGATGGAGGAGGGGTTCAGCTTGAAACTCAAATACGGTTTGTTGAGGTAAAAGTTAGTGCGCAGGGTGGCCTCCACCAGGCTCGCCAGGGAACGCAACAGGCGGTCGGCGTCGAGGACCGGTACGGCGTCGATCGCTTCGGCCAGTTCCTTGCGCGCGGCGTTGGTGGCTTGCGTCCGCGAGCTGTACTTGCCGCGGTCCGTTTCGAACAGGTCGCTTCCAGCCGCCATCTGCTCAGCAGGCGTCTTGTCAGCGGGCGCCGGCGCCCGCAGTTCAGGATCGAACAGATCGGGGTCGAACCGGTCCGGATCGAACTTCGCCTCGAAGAGCGAAAGCAGAGCGCGGGTTGCCCGCACATTCTCACGAAGTGTATCCGCGATGAACCCGTACGAATTGGTGCTCCCCAGCTGCCGGAGGTACTTCGCATACGCGCGCAGGATGGCTGTCCGCCGCCAGTCGATCCCCTCCCGGATGACCAGGGCATCGAAGGCGTCGGACTCCGCATCTCCCCGCATCGCGGCACAAAACGAAGCGGCCAGGAGCTCGCCCGTTCGCACGGGATCAACTCCGCGCGGATACACGAGGCCAAGGTCGTAAAGGAAGAAGGACCGCCCGTCGGCACGCTGCACGTCGAACGGCCGCTGGTCCAGGACGCGCAAGCCTAGGTTGTGGAAGAGGGGCAGAATCTGGCTCAGGCTCTGCGGGTGGGTCAAATAGAGCCGAATCCGCGCATCCTCGGCGAGGACAGCGGTTCCCGGGCGCCTGTAGACGGTGAGCAGCGGGTCCGCGGTGTCGCCGTCGGCCTGGTCCCCGTCCATGGGCGCGAAACCCTCGAACCGGACGATGTCCTGAACGGCGTCTTCCACCTCGTAATCGGCCTTGTAGCTGGCCGGAAAGGCGGCAGCCCATTGCCGGGACAGCCGGGCGGCCTCGTCTGCTGGGAACCTTGCCCGCAAGGCTTCGTCCAGGCCTTCCGCCCAGGACCGCGTCGCGGCGATAATCCGCTGCTCCAGTACCGCAGGGTCGACGACGGCGGGCGCCCCCTCGCGTGGCAACAGGACCCGGAAGAACACCCGGGCCATGGCGGATTCGCCCAGGCGGAGCTCGAACTCGATGGCCCCGGAACCGAAGGCCTCGCGAAGTTCGCGTTCAATGTTGAGCCGGACGGCCGTGCTGTAGCGCTGCCGCGGCAGGAAGACCAATGCCGTCATGAAGCGGTTATGCGAGTCCGGACGAAGGAACAACCGGGTGCTGTGCCGTTCTTGGAGGCGCAAGATGTCCCGCGCGTGCTCCGCCAACTGCCCGGCGTCGATGTGGAAGAGCTCGTCGCGCGGATAAGCCTCCACCACGGCCAGGAGTTCCTTGCCGCGGTGTGATGCCGGCGGGTAGCCGAACGTCCGCAGTACCTCGTCCACAGTGTCCCGGATGACGGGAATCTGGAGTGCCGAACGGGACGCCGAGCTGGGAGCGAAAAGGCCGACCCAGGTGCGCTCGCCGATCTTGTCAGGCCCGCCCAGGGTGATTTCGTCGAGGTAGGCACGCCGGAGCACCGTCGAGCGGAGCGTCGACTTGGTGAGCGTCAGGAGGGGCTTTGCGCTCGGCCCACCTTCGGACGGCCCACCTTCGGGCGGCCCGGCCTCGGGCGGCCCGGCCTCGGACGCGTCGGCCGCCACCTTCCGGAGCAGTCCGAGACTCCTCCGGCCGCGGTAGCCGAGGAACACGAAATTCCCGTCGTCCAGCCAGCGCAGCAACTCCCGGACCTCCCCGCCGCCGGACAAACCCGCCAAACCCCCGATCTCGTCGGCAAGTTCCTGGTGGATGGCAGCCGCGTCTTCCGCCGCGGCCCGGACATCGCCAAGGACGCTCTGCAGCCGTTCAACGAGGTGTTCGGCACTCGTTTCGTCCGGAAGCCGGGAAATCTCGACGGCGATCCAAGCCTCCGTCAGCGGCCCCCCGTCGTCGTGCTCCAGAGGGGTGACCGGGACGGAAGGCTCGACGCCGGACGGCAGTCCGGTCCGCAGGGGGCCGCGGCGGACGTCGGTCAGGCGGTGGGTGGCTGGATCCCGGGTGACGGTAAAAGTGGGGTGGACCAGGAGCCCGATGGAGGCGTTGTCCCTGGCGATTTCCGCAGTGACCGACGGTACGAGATAAGGCATGTCCTCGGTGACAATCGCTACGAGGCTCGCGTCGGCCTCGTTCAGGACGCCGATCACAGCTTGCCCGGGAGCCCGCCGTTCAGCCAATGAGCGGTGGTACCGGGCACGCTCGAGGAGCGTGTCCGTGGTGTAGTTGCGGACATCATCATCGGCCACGTGTTCGTAGTAGTCGGTCAGGAATCGGTCCGGGGCGCCGGGGGCAGTGCCTCCCAGGGCGTGGTCCGCGGGCTCGATCCTGGGTGACATGTCGCTGCGCCTCCGCTGCGCAAGGAGCGGCCGTGCTGTAGCGGTCGGCGAAGTCCTGCGCCTGATTTCATGATGGCTGGCGCGGGGCGGGCAGTAAACCCCTGGAATGCGCCGCGAGATGGCACTTCGCGTCAGTAATTGCCGTGAACTGCCATCTCGCGGGTGGTGATGAATCGCCTAGCGCTTGACGGCGTCCAGCTTGAGCATCTTGGCGATGACGCCGTCGAGCTCGGAGTCGTCGAAGATCTTCTTCCAGTCGTCCTTGATGATGGTGTCCTTGCCGTACTGGATGGCGATTTCGCAGGCCTCGGAGAACGGGTTGGAGCCGCGCAGGGCGTTGGTCAGGGCAATCTGCACGTGACCGAACAGCATGGCCTTGGCTGCTTCTTCGGGGACGCCGGCGGTGTGCACGGTTTCGTGGAGGGCTTCGTTGAGCAGGGTGCCGATCATGCAGGCCACGGTCTCCACGAGGGTGGGTTCCAGGATGGCGAGCTGCTTCACGGTGACCCAGTGGACGTCGATGACGGGGGCGTAGATGGTGCGGATGGTCGCCTCGGCTGCGTCGCGGGTTGCCGCGGGTGCGTCCTCATCGATCGCTGCCACGACGTTCTGCGGGGCGCCCTGGCCGCCGAAGGTGTCGGCCCATTCTTCCTTGGTGGTCCGCTCGAGGAACACGGAGGGGTGGCACGGGTGGGCGACGGCCTGGACGACGTCGTCGCGCTTGGCCAGTAGTCCGGCGTAGGCGGCGGCCGGGTCCAAGGTAAGGAGGATCGAGCCGGGCTTCATCTGCGGGACGACGCCTTCGGACACGATGCCCAGGACGGTGTCCGGCACGGCGAGGATGACGACGTCGGCGCCCTTGACGGCGTCATCCGTTGCGGTGATCTCGCGGCCCTCGGCGCGGACGCGGTCCTGGCCGGCGGCGGAGTTCTCGCTGTAGGTGACGGTGTGGCTGCTCTTCTGGAGGTTGGCGGAAACGCGCATCCCCATCTTGCCACCGGCTCCAATAACGGCGACGGTCAATTGTTCTGCTGACATTTCACTTGCTCCTTAGGAATTCGAGGCTTTGTTGGGTCCACTGGTTTTCGAGGCGGATGGTTTCCGCCTCGGAGTCCTGCCAGGGCAGCCAGTGTTCGACGATCTGGTTGATGTTTCTTTGCGAGGGCTGGATCTTGCCGGCCATGTAGTCGTAATCCAGGAGGCCTTCGCCGAGCGGCGCGCCGGAGTACGTGAACCCGACCCACCCCTCCTTGCGGCTGAACGCAAAGTCTTTGATGTGCATGTTCAGGACATAGGGCGCGACGGCGTCAATCACCTCGCGCGGCATCTCCAGCGCCGCGACGGTATTGGCGGGGTCGCTGCAGATCCCGAGGTACGGGCTGTCCACCCGGCGGATCACGTCCAGGATCCGTGCGGTAGGCACCTGTTCGTAGGTTTCGACGGCGATCCGCACGCCTGCCGCTTCGAAGGCCGGCAGGACCTCGGTGAAGATCGCGGTGGCTTCGTCGGCGTCGGGCGCGTGGCCGGGGACGTTGAACATGGTCCTCAGTAGCTCCGAGCCAAGGATCCGGGCGATGTGCAGGAACTTGCGCAGGTGCTCCGGACGGATGCCCTTCGTACCGAGTTCCAGCGTGATGCCGAGGGAGTCCGCGGTTGAGCGGACGGCGGCGAGTTCGTCGTCGGACATGTGCTCGACGGGAGCATAGTCGCAGATCTGGAACAGCTCGACGCCCAGGTCCGCAGTGCAGGCCAGCGCGTTGTGGATGCTCAGCGGCGCCGAGACGGCGTCCGAGAGTTGCCAGAAGAACGCGTAGCTGCTCAGGCCGATGGTCGAGCTCATACTGTCACCCCTTTCCCAACAAGGCGTGCGGCAGCCTCGTCCAGGATGGTCTTGAGGGCTTCCGGATCGTGCGCGAAGCGGCCGAGGAACAGGCCGGCAACGGACATGTCCAACTGGCTGATCAGCCCGGGGCCCGCGCTGCCGCCGTAAATGACACGGCTCCCGGCCTGTCCCGGCAACGAGCGGAGGTGCTCGTCGAGGCCGCGGACCACGGCGCTGATGTATTCGGGCGTCGCGGGTTCCGGCGCGCCGATGGCCCACTGCGGTTCGTAGGCCACGATGGTCCGGCCTGCGGGACCGAGCGATTGCGCCCGCTTGAGGGCGGCGTCGATCTCGGCGGAGCAATGGGCGATGGCCTCTTCGGCTGAACCGGAGTTCAGTTCGCCGACGCACAGAACCGGGGTGAGGCCGTTGCGGTAGGCTGCCGCGGTCTTGAGCCCGATGACCCGGTGGTCCTCGCCGAAGATCCTGCGGCGTTCGGCGTGCCCGATTTCGACGTAGCTGCCGCCGATCTCGGCCACCATCTTCCCGCTGACCTCGCCGGTGTATGCGCCTTCGTCTTCCCAGAAGATGTCCTGCGCGCCCGTGGCTGCGCCGGACGTTTCGAGGAGTCGGCCGGCGTCCGCTAGAACGGGGAAGGCCGGCAGGACGAACAACTCGACCTCGCCGCTCCGGACCGCGGGATGCGCGGCCGCGATGGACGCCACTTCCCGGCAGTATTCGAGCGTGCGCTCGTAGCCGAAATACATCTTCAGGCTGACGCCGATGATCACCTTCTCATTCGTCCCGCCGACGGCGGGTTTAGCAGGAAGTGACACCTTCGTAGTCCTTAATAAGCGTGACTTTCTCGGCGGAGGCTGAGGACTCGTCGAACGTGTAGGTGAGCCACTCCTTGGCGAGGCGGCGGGCAAGTTCCAGGCCGACGACGCGCTGTCCGAAGGTGAGGACCTGCGCGTTGTTGCTCAGGACGGCCCGTTCCACGGAAAAGCTGTCGTGGGCGGTGACGGCGCGGATGCCGGGGACCTTGTTGGCTGCGATGGCCACCCCCAGCCCGGTGCCGCATACCAGCAGGGCACGGTCGGCCTTGCCTGCGGCGATGAGCTCGGCAGCAGCGATGGCCACGGACGGGTACGGGGTGTGGCTGACGGCATCCACCCCGACGTCGGTCACGGATTCGACCAGTTCACTGGCCTCGAGGTCGGCCCTCAGGGCTTCCTTGTACTCGAATCCGGCGTCGTCCGATCCGATGACCAGGCGCAGTTTGGTGCTCATGCTGTCTCCTTCATGCTGTTTTCGATCGTGTTCTCCTGGAGGAGGGACTCGTGGATCGCCTTGACGATCAGGGCCATCGAGACTGCTCCGGCATCCGGGGTGCCCAAGCTCTTCTCGGCATGCGGGCGGGCGCGGCCCATCAGCGGCAGCAGGTTCGCGGTTGCCTCGGCGGCCTGTTGGGCAGCCACGACGGCGGTGCCCCACGCGTCCGTCAAGGACCGGCCGTCCTGCACGCCGGCTTCGAGGGCGTCGCGGAACGGGACCAGGACGTCCACCAAGGTTTTGTCGCCCACCTTGGCTTTGCCGAAGTTCATGATGGCCGCGGCGGCGTCTGCCACGCCGGTGGCGACAGCACCGCCGTCGGGCGCGTTGGCGTCGCCCAAAGCGTCACCGACGGCCCGCAGTGCCATGCCCCAGAGCGCGCCGGAGGTTCCGCCGGCCTTATCGGCCCAGGCATCCCCGGCGAAGTGCAAGGTGGTGGCCGCACCGGCGCCGCGTACGACGGCGTCTGCCGCGGCTTCCACGGCGGCGCGGACTCCGCGTTCCATGCCGATGCCGTGGTCGCCGTCTCCGGCGATCGCGTCGATCCTGCCAAGTTCCTCGGCGTTCGCGTCGACGACGTCCTTGGCGGCGCCAAGTGCGGCGAGGACGCGGACGGCGGCCGCGCGGGACTCAGCCGAGGCGGCAGGGATGGAAAGTTCGCCGTCGGCCAGCCCGCCGTCGTCGGCCGCCAGCGCCTGGGCCGTGACCGCGCCGCGGCGGAAGGCCGGGGCGTCGGCCGGTGCGAGCCAGAGTTGTTCGAGTTCCTCGTCCAGCCAGAAGAGGGTCAAGGATGTGCCTGCCATGTCGAAGCTGGTCACGAGCTCGCCCACCTGCGGATCCACGACGTCGAGTCCTGCCTCAGCGAGGAGCTGCGCGACGCGGCGGTACACGACGAACAGTTCTTCGTATTTCACGCTGCCCAGGCCATTGAGGATCGGGACGACGCGGGCACCACTGATCTGGACACCCTCGGGGATTTCGGCAAGGAGCTTGGCGACCATCAGCTCGGCGAGCTCATCCGCCGTCGGGATGTCCGTTTCGCCGATGCCTGGTTCGCCGTGGATTCCCATGCCCACCGCCATCCGGCCCTCGGGGACGGTGAAGAGCGGCCGCTCCGCGCCGGGCAGCGTGCACCCGGTGAACGCGACGCCGAAGGAACGGGTGCGGTGGTTGGCGCGTTCGGCGATCTGCACGACGTCGTCCATGGTGTAGCCGGCCTCGGAGGCTGCGGCGGCGACCTTGAAGACGGTCAGGTCCCCGGCAATACCCCGGCGCTTGTGCATCTCGCTTGCGGGGGCGGAGGAGATGTCGTCCGTCACGGCGATGCTGCGGCAGTCGATTCCCTCCTTGCGGAGCTTCTCCTGCGCCTGGGTGAAATGCAGGACATCCCCGGCGTAGTTGCCGTAGCCCAGGAGCACGCCACCGCCGTTGTCCGACGCCTTGGCCACGTTGTAGACCTGCTGCGCGGACGGCGAGGCGAAGAGGTTGCCCATCGCTGCGCCGTGCGCCAGGCCCTGGCCGACGAGCCCCCCGAAAGCCGGGTAGTGGCCCGAACCGCCGCCGATCACCAGCGCTACCGTGCCGGGAGTGCTCCGGGTGCTGCGGGCCACGCCGCCGGAGACGCGCCGTACCCAGCGGCCGTGCGATGCGACGAAACCTTCGATCATTTCGTCGGCGAAGGCTGCGGGTTCATTGAACAAGCGGGTCATGCGGAACTCCTGGACCTGTCGGTGGAAATCATGGTGAGAACTGGCGCCTGCCTGGGGGCAGGCCGGCCGGGCGGGGCGGCGGTGTGGCTGCGTGGTGTGGCGTGGGACGGTAACCCAACTGACTAGCAGTTGTTGTCGTTATGAGGGCTCATAACGACAACAACTGCGAGTTAGTTGGGCGGGCCGGGCGCGGGTTAGGGCTGGGTTTGCTGGCTGGCGCCTGCGGGATCCAGAGCCTCGGCGGGGGCGCCTTCGCTGGCTTCTCCCCGGCGGCTGAGGACGACCATGAGGATCGAGGAAAGGAGCATGAAGCCACCCACCACGAACATGGGCACCACGTAGCTTCCCGTCCAGTCCTTGAGCCAACCCGTGATGTAGCCGGCGCTGAAGCCTGCGAGGTTGCCGACGGTGTTGATCAGCGCGATTCCGGCTGCGGCCGCCGCCCCGGTGAGGAACTGCGTGGGCACCGTCCAGAAGTTCGGCAGGGCCGCGAAGATGGACATGGCGGTGATGGTGATGACGGCGATCGTCGCGGCCGGGGACCCTGCGAACAGCGCCAACGGAATGCTGACGGCGCCGGTCAGCGCGGGAAGCGCGATGTGCCACGTCTTGACGCCGCGCTTGGTTGCGTCCCTGGACCAGAAGTACAGGGCGACGGCGGCAGGCAAGTACGGGATGGCCGTGATGAGGCCTTGCTGGAAGACGTCGAATTTCGTGCCGAACTGGGACTCGAAACCCTTGATGATGGTCGGCAGGAAGAACCCGAGGGCGTAGAGGCCGTAAATGAAGCCGAAGTAGATTAGGGAAAGCATCCAAACGCGGCCGTTGCCGAACACGGTGCGGACGCTGACGTGCTTGTTGATGGCAGAAGTCGCCGCCTTTTCCTTGTCGAGCGCACCGGTCAGCCAGGTCTTTTCCTCCGACGTCAGCCACTTGGCCTTGGCGGGGGAGTCTGCCAGGTAGAACCAGGAGATGACGCCGATGGCGATCGCGGGGATGGCGACACCGAAGAACATGAACCGCCAGCCCTCAAGGCCGAAGAACACGCCGTGCTGCTGGATCAACGCTCCGGCCAGTGGAGCGCCGATCACCGTGGTCAACGGCTGTGCCAAGTAGAAGAGGGCGAGGATCTTGCTTCGGTGTTTTGCGGGGACCCAGAGGCTCAGGAAGAGGATGGCGCCGGGGAAGAATCCGGCTTCCGCCACACCCAGAATGAAGCGCAGGACGTAGAGCTGGTCCACGTTGCCCACCCAGGTGAACACGAGGGACACAATGCCCCAGCTGACCATGATTCGGGCCAGCCAGCGGCGCGCGCCGAACTTGTGCAAAGCAAGGTTGCTGGGAACCTCCAGCAGGATGTAGCCGATGAAGAAAACTCCGGACGCGAAACCGAACTGCGCTGCGGAGAGCGCCAGGTCCTTGTTCATGCCGTTCGGGCCGGCGAACGAGATGGCCGTCCGGTCCAGGTAATTGATGAAGAACATCAAGGCGACGAACGGCACCAGCCGGTTCGCGACTTTCTTGATGGCCGATCTTTCGACCACCGATTGTGTGGTGTCCACATTGACTCCTAGAGGTTGCCGGAGCGCGTTGTCCTTCTGTGGACCAGGCGGCTCGGGTTTTCTTAGTGCCGATCCGTGGACTTCGATGCCTCAGGACCGAGCTAAGCGTGTGATAAAAACCATAAACCCCAGGGAGTAAATTGGTCAACCGGTTGACTGATCTTAATTTTCGCGCGCCGGATTCACGTGACCCCCGCACCTACGAATTCGGTGCGGGAGAAATTGGTCATCCGGTTGCTACGCTGTGAAGATGTCAGCGAATTCCGCCGCCGCAGCGGCCCATATGACGGCAGCCCTTGCTCCGATGGAGCACGGCTCCGTCGTCTCCGAGGTCGCCGAGAGGTTGCTCGCGTACTTCACCAGCGGCGACATAGCGGCGGGAACCCGGCTCCCGGCCGAGCGCCAATTGGCGGCTTCGCTCGGCGTCGGGCGTTCGGCGGTTCGCGAGGCGTTGGCCGCGTTGGAAATCCTCGGCATCGTCATCGTCCGGCCGGGGTCCGGAACCTATTTGCGCGACGGCGTCTCCGAACTTCTGCCCCGCACCCTCAGTTGGGGACTCATGCTCGGCGAGCCGCGCACACGCGAACTCGTGGAGCTGCGCAGTGGATTGGAGGTCCAAGCGGTTCAGTTGGCCGCGGCCCGCATTACCGACGAGGCCCTGGAGCGCATGCGAGCCAACCTTGATTCGATGGAGGCCGGGCTGGATAACCTCGCGGTTTTCGTCGAGGCCGACGCCGCGTTCCATAAGGAAATCGCGTCCGCTTCCGGGAACCAGGTCCTCCAGGAACTCCTGCAGAGCATTAGGTCGCTCTTGCGAATCTGGGTGGACCGGGCACTGACCGATGAAGGCCATGCCGCCGCCGCGCTCGCCGAGCATCGCGCGATCTTCAAGGCGCTCGAGTCCCGGGACGCCGCCTTGGTGACAGAGGCCATGGTCTCGCACATGGGCACAGCGTCCCGCCGCCTGCTGGCGGGCTACGACGCCGCCCAATAGCTCGGCCCCTGGGCGTTTCGCCCCAGGACAACACACGAGACGTGGTGGCGGGATTCGAACCCGCGTGCGCTGCTTTGCAGGCAGCTCCCTGGCCTCTCGGGTACACCACGTGCATCGAGGTTAGGCAGGCCGCGGCGCGCCAACCAATAATGGTTTCGAAACCTTTCGCCGGGTTGCGTGGCGTTGCTCCAAGTGACCTACCGCGACGCGAACCGCAGCGCGTGAGTTCTCAAATATTGGTCAACCGGTTGACTCATCGCATGGCCCGCATCACAATTGATTCCAATTACGCCTACTTCCGTCCTCGCTGCAAAGGCCCGCTGTGCTCAACGACGAAAACCACGCCAGGCTATTCGCCCCATCGGAAACGGTGGAAGCAGCAGCTTGGGGAGCCGAGCTTCGCAACGATGAACTCTCGGACATCACGTTCAACGGCATGCCAGTACTGCGGGCCATTCGCGCAGTGGTCCGCGATCACGACTGGCGCACCCTCGTGCCCACGGTCAGCAGGGTCGCGCAACACTCCCGCGACGGCGGTGTCACCCTCCTGCTCGACATCGACTTCGCCGGTTTCGGCTCCAGCTACACCGGCGAGCTCGCCATCCACTTCACGAAGAACAGCGTCAAAGTGACGTTCGACGGCGTCGCTCCCGCTGCCTTCCGCAGCAACCGGATCGGACTCGTGGTGCTGCACCGCCCCGACGACGCCGGCCGCGCGGTGACCATCGGCAGTCCCGGTGGCGCCAGCACGCCGTCGTTCTTCCCCGTGGACATCAGTCCGCACCAGCCCTTCATGGACCTTTCTTCCATGGAGTGGGAGCGCGACGGAACCCGGTTCAGGCTCGACTTCCACGGCGACGTCTTCGAGACCGAAGACCAACGGAACTGGACAGACGCTTCCTTCAAGACGTACAGCACGCCGCTGTCCAAGCCGTTTCCGGTGGAAGTTTCCGCCGGCGATCGCGTCCACCAGTCGGTGCTCCTGACGGTGACTCCCGGGTCCGCCGCGCCGTCGTCAGTTCGGCAGCCAGAAAGTGTCCTCACCGTGCTCGACGGCGGCACGGCCCGGGTGCCGGCGCTTTCGGTTTCGGCTACTTCGGCCACAGCACCCAGAACCCGTTCCGAGCCCATCCCCGGCCTGGACGCCCTGCTTCTGGAGCTCGTGCCCGGACCGGACACTGAGCGCACGGTCCGTGGGGCCGCGGATGAGGCAACGGACCTGAACGTTCCGCTGGATGTGCGGCTCTCCGTCGATTCGCCGCAGCGCATCGGGGAACTCCTCGAGCTCCTGCCCTTGGACAATGTGCTGCGGCTCGCGGTGTTCGACGCTTCCAGCCACGTCACGGAGCCGGAGCTCTGGGCTGAACTCAGGGATGAGGCTCGGCGGCGCGAATTTGGCGGTGCACTGCTTGCCGGAGCGCGGTCGCACTTCACCGAGCTGAACCGCAGCGCGGATCGCCTCCCCCCGGACGCCGACGCCGTGTCCTTCAGCATCACGCCGCAAATGCACGCCACCGAAGTGCCACACGTCGTGGAGACCCTGCCGATGCAGCGTCTTGTCGCGCTCAATGCCCTCCGGATCGGCCCGGGGCGGCCGCTGCACCTCGGCCCGGTGACCCTGAAGGCGCGGTTCAACGCCGTCGCCACAGAGGGTGACGATGCGGCAGCCGAAGCCATGGCCACGGACCCGCTGCAGCCCGAGGGTTTCACGGCCGCTTGGCTGCTGGGCAGCATCGCAGCGCTCAGCGTTCCCGGCGTCGAATCCGTCAGCTATTTCGAGGCAACGGGACCGCGCGGGATTCGCGGACCCGGCGGCCTCACGCCCGCGGGCGAGCTGCTGGCCGCCCTCCCCGCCGTGCGCGGGTGCGAGGTCCTTGAGGTAGCTGGCGAGGTGCCCGGCGTCGTGCTGTATCCCGTGCGCGACGGCGGCCGGACGGTTTTGTTTGCCGCCAACCTCACTGCCCAAGCGCTGAGCGTCGTCGTCCGGCTCCCGGGTAGCCACACCACCAATCTTGAATTTGAGCCGTGGACTGCGGTTGTCCGCCGCGTCGACTGAACTGAAAGAGGAACAACAATGAGCAAACGGCTGGACGGCAAGACCGCCCTTGTCACGGGAGCAGGCTCCGGCATCGGACTGGCCGTGGCCCAGCGTTTCGTCGCCGAAGGCGCCCGCGTGTACTTCGCCGACATCAACCTGGAAGCCGCCGAGAAGGCTGCCGCTGTCACGGGATCAGCCCTCGCACAGGCTTTGCGCATGGATATCTCGGACGAAGCCAGCGTCATTGCGGCCTACGCTGCCGTGGCGGAAGACGGACCGCTCGACGTCGTCGTGGCCAATGCCGGGGTGCAGTTGTTCGGGCAGGACGCCCGTGTCGGGGACCTGGACTTGGCGGTTTGGGAAAAAACCGTCGCCATCAACCAGCGCGGGGCCTTCCTCACACTCAAGCACGCAGTCCGGGCCATGGAAGGCCGTGGCGGATCGATCATTTGTACCGGCAGTCCCACCGCGGTGGTGGCCTGCGGGCAGACCTTCACCGCGTACACGAGTTCCAAGGCCGGGGTGCATGGCTTGGCCAGGGTAGTGGCGGCTGACTATGCCGCGTCTGGAATCCGGGTCAACACCGTAGTGCCCGGTTACACCGAGACCCCGCTCGTGCAGACCATCGCGGACGATCCCGTGAGCCGTGCCGGCCTGGTCAACTCCACGATGCTCGGCCGGCCCGGAGCCGCGGCCGACGTCGAGGGCATCATGGTGTTCCTCGCCAGCGACGATTCCGCGTACGCCACTGGCGGGCTGTTTACCGTGGACGGCGGCCTGACGGCGCTGTGACGCGGGGCGACTGACCCACCCAACTAGCTAGCAGTAAGTGTCGTTTTGAGGGCTCATAACGACACTTACTGCGAGTCAGTTGGGTGGGCTAGAAGCTCTCGGTCGTGACGGCGTTGAGGTAGGCCGCGACTTCGGAGGGCATGTCCACGGAATCGTTGTCGAGAAGCCACTGGACCTGCAAGCCGTCCATGAGCGCGGTCAGCTGGCGTGCCGCTGCGGCAGGCGCGACGCCGGGCCGTAACGTGCCTTCGTCCGCCATGTGCGAGAAAGCATCGCTCAGCAAGCCGCGTACCCGCTCGTACCGTTCAAGAAAGTACTCGTGGGCCGGGTGCTCGGGGTCAGTGGCTTCCGCGGACAGTACGCAGTACAGCGCCACGAGGCCTGGGATGGTGGTGTTGTGCCGGGTCAGATCCACCATGGCGTGCAGCAAGTCCGCACCCTTGGCATCCAAGGCCCCGGTGTAGATCGCGGACTCGTCGTCGCGGAAGGTCAAGACTGCCTCAAGCAAGGCTTCCTTGCTGGGAAAGTGGTGCAGGAGCCCTGCTTGGGTCAGGCCCACTTTGTCCGCCACGTCCTTCAGCGAGCCCGAGCGGTATCCCGAGGATGAAAAGACGTCGAAGGCGGCCTTCAGGATTTCCTGCCTCCGGGCCTCCGTCTTGGCATAAGTCCCGCGGCGCCCTCGGCGCACCGTTTCGGGCTGGATGCCGCCCGCCGTCTCTTTCATGGATCAACCCTAACAACGTCGATTTTCAATAAGTCCATCAATTGGTCAACCACTGTGCGCATCGTCACATTTCATAACGATTCAAAAAGTTCGGCTAAAACCTAGTGGTCACTAGGTTTTTGATGTTACGGTCTTTCCCAATGGCCGTCCATGGTGGACGCCACTGATCGTGAAAGGGACCAACGATGTTCCGATCCAAGCGAATGGCCGCAGTCATTGCGGCTGTTGCCCTGGGGCTCACTGCTTGTGGTGGTGGCGGAGCCGCCGCCCCCCAGGACCAGTCCTCCCAAACCCTGACCCTGGGCGCGCTGTTGGCGCCCAAGACCTTCGCTGCAAACCAGTCCGAGTTCGCCAACCTGTCGCCGTTCTACCAGGCCGTGTACGACACTTTGATCCGGATGAAGCCGGACGGCTCGCTCGTGCCGATGCTGGCCAAAGACTGGAAGTACAACGCGGACAAGACCGTCCTGACGCTCACCCTGCGTGACGACGTCAAGTTCACCGATGGCACCCCCTTCAAT
The DNA here is from genome assembly GCF_052115325.1 of Arthrobacter sp. 2RAF22. Lineage (NCBI taxonomy): Bacteria > Bacillati > Actinomycetota > Actinomycetes > Micrococcales > Micrococcaceae > Arthrobacter > Arthrobacter sp. 2RAF22. The sequence goes on from NZ_JBFRGL010000008.1 coordinate 19,341, forward strand.
GCCGACGCCGCGAAGCAGAACCTTGAGCGCTTCAAGGCAGGAACGTCTCCGGATGCACAGTTCATGGCGGCACTGAAGACTGCCAAAGCCGTGGACGCAACCACGCTGGAACTGACCCTGTCCGCCCCGGACCCGGCGTTCCTGAACTACCTGTCCAAGGACGCGTCCTTCATGCAGAGCCCGGCGTCCTTCGGCAACGCCGACATCGCCACCAAACCCGTCGGCTCCGGTCCGTATGTGCTGGATACCGCCGCCACCGTGACCGGCACGTCCTACAGCTACCACCGCAACCCGAATTACTGGGACAAGAGTTTGGTGCACTACGACAACCTTGTCCTCAACGTCTACGGTGACCAGACCTCCCTGCTGAACGCCATCAAGTCCGGACAGCTCAACGCCGCCAACACCGCCGACAACAACACGCTCACGGAGATCCAGGCTGCCGGGTACAAGGTCAACCCACTCCAGCTGAACTGGGCAGGGCTCATCCTGTTTGACCGGGCCGGAACCACCAACCCCGCGCTCAAGGACATCCGCGTCCGGCAGGCACTCAACTACGCCTTCGACACCAAGGCGATGCTGCAGTCAATCGGCCAGGGCTATGGCGAGCTGACCACCCAGGTGTTCCCGCCGTCGTCGGCTGCCTATGACAAGTCCCTGGACTCCCGCTACGCCTACAACCCTGCCAAGGCCAAGGAACTGCTTGCCCAGGCCGGATACGCCAGCGGGCTGACCCTGAAGCTGCCGTCCTCGGCGCTCATGGGCAACACCCTCCCTGCGCTCATCACGCAGCAGCTCAAGGACATCGGCATCACGGCGGAGTTCACGGACACGGGCAACAACTTCATCGCCGACCTCCTGGCACCGAAGTATGGCGTGAGTTACATGATCCTGGAGCAGCAGTCCGACTGGCAGCTGATCAACATGAAGATCGCTCCCGGTGCCCCGTGGAACCCGTACAAGTACGAGGACCCGAAGGTGGACGAGCTGATCAACAAGATCCATGTCGGTTCTACGGATGAGCAGACGGCCGCCGCGAAGGAACTGAACAAATACATCGTGGAGCAGGCATGGTTCGCTCCGTGGTACCGCCCGCAGTCCAGCTTCGTCACCGACGCCAAGACCAAGGTCGAGGTCCAGACGGGTAACGCCTACCCGTTCATCTGGTCCTTCTCTCCCGCCTCCTAGCGGACAGCCGCCGGGACCGGACCACGTGCTGACACAAGCGGCCCGGCTCCGGCGGCCCCAGGAACCTTCCCTTAAGGAACTTTGATGTACCGTTTCGTGCTGCGCCGCCTGCTTTCGGGCGTCCTCCTGCTGTTCGTCATTACAACGGTCGCCTACTTGCTGCTGTACGCGGGTGGCGGCGATATCGCCCGCCGCATCGTGGGCCCCACAGCCAGCCAGGCCCAGGTGACCCTGAAGGCTTCCCAGCTGGGCCTGAACCGCCCGCTCGTGGTCCAGTACTGGGATTGGCTCACCCACGCCGTCACCGGCGACCTTGGACGCTCGTGGTTCAACGGCCAGCTGGTCAGCACCGGCGTCACCAGCCGGGTATCGGTGACCCTCTCCCTGGTGTTGGGCGCCACCATCATCGCGGCCGTGATCTCCGTGGTCATCGCTGTCCTGGCCGCAGTGCGCCGGGGCTGGGTGGACCGCGTGGTCCAGTTCGTGGGCGTCCTGGGATTCGCGATTCCCGGCTTCCTCATCGCTTTGGGACTCGTGTCCCTGTTCGCTTTGAACCTCAAGTGGTTCAAGGCCACCGGCTATGTACCGATTACGACGTCGTTCGGCGGCTGGGCGGCTACGGTCACCTTGCCGATCATCGCCCTTTCGATCGGCTGTATCGCCTCGGTGGTCCAGCAGGTCCGGGGATCCCTGATCGATGCGCTCCGCCAGGACTATGTCCGCACGCTCCGGGCCCGCGGCCTCTCCTTCAACCGGGTGGTGTACAGGCACGTGCTGCGCAACGCCGGCGGTCCTGCGCTGGCTGTCCTCGCGGTCCAGTTCATCGGCCTGCTCGGCGGTGCCGTGATCGTTGAACAGATCTTCGCCCTGCCCGGCCTCGGGCAGATCGCCGTTGCCGCCACCAGCCAGGGGGACATCCCGGTGGTGATGGGCGTCGTCGTCGCCACCGCCGCCATCGTGGTGATCGTCAACCTCATCATCGACCTCGCCCAAGGCTGGCTCAACCCGAAAGTTCGGCTGTCATGATCGACACTTCCATCGCACTGTCCACCCAGGCAGCCAAAGTCTCCTTGTTCCGCAAGCTCCTCACGAACCCCACCGGCGCCGTATCCATGCTGGTCCTCGCGGTCGTGGCTTTGGCCGCGGTGCTGGCACCTGTGCTCGCAACGCACGACCCAGGGCTGGCCAGCCTGCAGGCGGTCCTGGCCAAGTCCGGCCCTGACCACGTGCTGGGTGCGGACAGTGCCGGCCGTGACGTCTTCAGTCGTCTGCTCTTCGCTGGACAGTTCAGCTTGGCCGGGGCGCTGTTGGCGCTGGTTGTCGCCGTCGCGATCGGCGTCACGGGCGGCCTGGTGGCCGGATACTACGGCGGCTGGTTCGATTCGGTATCCTCATGGCTCACCGGCCTGCTCATGGCGATGCCCGGCATCGTCATCCTGCTGGCCGCGCGGGCCGTCGTGGGGCCATCGATGTGGTTGTCCATGATGATCTTCGGCGTCCTGCTTTCCCCGGCCTACTTCCGCTTGGTGTACGCCTGCGTGACGGCGGTGCGCAACGAACTGTACGTCGACGCGGCACGGGTCTCCGGGCTCAGTGATTTCCGGATCATCGGCCGCCACATCCTCACCGTGGTGCGCGCACCCGTCATCATCCAGTCCGCCATGGTCCTTGGCATCGCCATCGCCATCCAGGCCGGCCTGGAATTCCTCGGCTTGGGCGACGTCAACATCCCCACGTGGGGGAGCATGCTCAACGACGGCTTCATCAACCTCTACAAGGCACCCACCCTTGTCCTGTGGCCAAGCCTCGTCCTCGGCGTCGTCTGCATCGCGCTGACCCTGCTGGCCAATGCGATGCGCGACGAACTCGAGCGCAGCCGCGGGCCGGTCAAGCGCCGCCGCAAGGGGGCCGCCGTCGTCGACGCCGCAGAAGCCGCCGCCAAGCGCGGCGAGCCGGCCGTGGTGCATCCCGAAACACCCGCCGGTGCACGCACTGCTAACGCCGGTGAAGTCATCCTGGAGGTCACCGACCTTGGCATCGGCTACGACCAGCCCGATGGTTCCACCACCCACGTGGTGAACCATGTGGGCCTCACGGTCCGCCGGGGCGAGGTTCACGGGCTGGTGGGCGAGTCCGGCTCGGGCAAGACCCAGACCGCCTTCTCTATCCTCCGGCTCCTGCCGCAGGGCGGACGCGTCACCGGCGGCTCCATCATCTTCGACGGCACGGACCTGGCCCGCCTCTCGGAAAAGGAAATGACGAAGGTCCGCGGCCAGCGCATCGCCTATATCCCGCAGGAACCCATGAGCAACCTGGACGCCGCCTTCACGATCGGCAGCCAGCTCATGGAGCCCATGCGGGTATGCCTCGGCATCTCCAAGGCGGAAGCCCGGAAGCGTGCACTGGCCCTGCTGGCCAAAGTGGGGATTCCCCACCCCGAACGGACCTTCAACGCCTATCCGCATGAAATCTCCGGAGGCATGGCGCAGCGGGTGCTGATCGCCGGCGCGGTCTCCTGTGAGCCGGACTTGCTTATCGCGGACGAGCCCACCACTGCATTGGACGTCACGGTGCAGGCCGAAGTGCTTGACCTGCTGCGCGAACTCCAGGACGAGCTGAAAATGGGCGTCATCCTGGTGACCCACAACTTCGGTGTCGTCGCCGATCTGTGCGACCGCGTGACCGTGATGCAGACAGGCCGTGTCGTGGAAACCGGGCCCGTCCGGACCATCTTCAAGGACGCCCGCCACCCGTACACCCGGCAACTGTTGGAAGCGATCCTCGAGGATGCGGCACCGCGCGGCCCGCTGGGCGCCGCTGGTCCCCGCACAAACGGTGCAAGCACCGACGGATCCCTCACCAGCCTGACAGGAGTGAAGCCATGACCGAAACACTGCTCGACGTCCGGGACGTCGTCGTCGAATATCCCCTCAAGGGCTTCCGGAAGGAACCGTTCAAGGCCCTCAAGGGCGTTTCCCTCGACATCCGCCCCGGCGAGACGGTGGGCCTGGTGGGGGAGTCGGGCTCCGGCAAGACCACGCTGGGCCGCGCCGTGCTGGGGCTCGCCCCGGTCACCGGGGGAAGCATCAAGTACCGCGGCCAGGAAATCTCCCAAGCCACGGGCGCCCAGCGCAAGGAGCTCAGCCACGAGATCCAGGTGGTGTTCCAGGATCCGTACACCTCGCTCAACCCGTCCATGACCATCGAGCAGATCCTCACCGAGCCGCTCACGGTCCGGAAAGTGGAACGCCAGGCCGCCAACAAGCGGGTCGCCGAGCTGCTGGACCAGGTCCGGTTGCCGCACGGCGCCGCCCACCGGCTGCCGCGCGAGTTCTCCGGCGGGCAGCGCCAACGCATCGCCATCGCCCGGGCCCTGGCACTGGATCCGAAGCTGATTGTGTGCGACGAACCCGTCTCGGCCCTGGACCTCTCCACCCAAGCCACGGTGCTGGACCTTTTCATCGAGATCCAGGAACGCACCGGCGTCGCCTACCTCTTCGTCTCGCACGACCTCGCGGTGGTCCGCCACCTCAGCCACCGCGTCGCCGTGATGTATCACGGCGAAATCGTCGAATGGGGCGACGGCGGGCAAGTCACCGGAGAACCGGAGCATCCCTACACCCAGAGGCTCTTCATGGCCGCCCCGGTCCCCGATCCGGACCGGCAAGCCCAGCGCCGCGCCGACCGCCTGCGCTTGCTGGACATCCAGCACCAGCAGAACGTCCAGGCCGGCGTGGCCTGACCCGCTGCCAGCCCCACCTTCAGAACAAACACAGACCCACGAAAGGCGAGCCCATGACTCAGCCGCCACTGTCCGCGAGCCCGGCACTCTCCCCGGCCGCAACGTTTCCTGCCGACTTCGCCTGGGGCGTGGCCACCGCCGCGTACCAAATCGAAGGTGCCGTCAACGAGGGCGGACGCGGCCAGAGCATCTGGGACGCCTTCTCCCACGAGCCGGGCACCACCATCCACGGTGACAACGGGGACATCGCCTGCGACCACTTCCACCGCTGGGAAGAGGATCTTGACCTTATGGCAGAACTGGGCATCCCCTCTTACCGGCTGTCCTTGTCCTGGTCCCGGCTGCAGCCCACCGGCGTCGGCCCTCTCAACCCGGAAGGCGTGCGCTTTTACCGTGAGCTGCTGGCGGGCTGCGCAGCCCGCAGCATCACCCCGTACGTGACGCTCTACCACTGGGACCTCCCGCAAACACTGCAGGACGACGGCGGTTGGCCGGCCCGGCACACGGCCTACCGTTTCGCGGAGTACTCCGGACTCGTGGCCGAGGCCCTGGGTGACCTCGCCGAGCACTGGATCACCATCAACGAGCCGATGTGCGCGGCCTTCCTTGGCCACTCCTGGGGCATGCAGGCCCCAGGCATCAAGGACGACCGCCTCGCCGTGCGCGCAGCCCATCACTTGCTCCTGGCCCATGGCTTGGCGCTGGCCGAATTCCGTGCCCGCCGCCCCGAGGCCAAAGTGGGCATCACCAATATCATCGGCAACCTCAACCCGGCCAGCGATTCCGAAGCCGACCGCAAGGCCACGGAATACTGGGACGCCGTCAGCAACCGGATCTTCCTGGACCCCGTCTACCGGGGCCGCTACGCCGAGTCCACCATCGGGGCCTACGGCCAGTACGGGCTGACCGCCACCGGCGAGGGAGCTTCGGCCGAAGACCTCGTCCAACCCGGAGACCTGGCCATCATCTCGGCACCCGGGGACTTTGCCGGAATCAACCACTACACCAACATGCTGGTTTCCGCGGACGAAGCAGCCCCGGGAGGGGCAAGCTGGACGCACGTGCTGCCGGCACCGTCGTCGTTCGGTTGGTCCAATACGCCCGTGGCACTCAAAGCGGTACTCAAGCGGGTCGCCGCCGAATACACCTCCCTTCCTCTGTACGTCACGGAAAACGGCGCCACGTTCCACGACTACGTGGATCCGAACGGCGAGGTCCGCGACCCCGAACGCATCGACTACCTGCGCGGCTACATTTCCGCGGTAGGCGAGGCGATCGCCGACGGCGTGGACGTCCGCGGCTACTTCGCGTGGTCGTTCATGGACAACTTCGAATGGGCCGAAGGCTACGACAAGCGCTTCGGGCTGGTCTACGTGGACTACGCCACCCAGGCCCGCATCCCCAAGTGGAGCGCGTACTGGTACCGGGACATCATTGCCGCCCAGCGCGAAGCCGCCGGGGCCGCAGCCACCACGGGTGCCACCGCATGAGCATCGACACTTCATCCCTCAAGTCAGACAAGAAAGCCACCATGGAACTCCTCACCGACCAGACCATCGACCAACGCCTCGAGTCCCTGCTGGCCCGGCTGAGCCTGGAGGAGAAGGTGCGGTTGCTGACGGGCCGGGATTTCTGGACGACGTGGCCGGTGGAGAAGATCGGGTTGCGGCGGATGTTGTTCTCGGACGGGCCAACGGGGGTGCGCGGCGAGGTGTGGGATGAGCGGCAGCCATCGATGAATTTCCCGTCCGCGACGGCGATCAGCTCGTCCTGGGATCCCGCGATGGCGGACCGTTTGGGGGCTGCCTCGGCGGTCGAGGCCCGCCGGAAGGGCGTCGACGTGGTGCTCGGCCCGACGATCAACCTGCACCGTTCCCCGCTGGGCGGCCGGCATTTCGAGGCGTTCAGCGAGGACCCGGTCCTGACCGCGGAGCTCGCGGCGGCTTATGTGGCCGGGGTGCAGCGCAACGGCGTCGGTGCGACCCCCAAGCATTACGTGGCCAACGATTCGGAGACGGACCGGTTCACCGTGGATGTGAAGGTGGCGGAGCGGCCCTTGCGGGAGCTGTACCTGCTGGCGTTCGAGAAGGCCATTGTGGACTCGAAGGCGTGGCTGGTGATGAGCGCGTACAACTCGGTCAACGGTGCCACGGCCACGGAGAACGAGCTGCTGGAAGCCCCGCTGAACACGGAGTGGGGTTTCGACGGCGTGGTGATCAGCGACTGGACCGCGGTGCGCAGCGTGGAAAGCGCGAAGCACTCCCAGGACCTCGTGATGCCGGGTCCGGAGGGTCCGTGGGGTTCGGCGCTGGTGCTGGCGGTGAAGTGCGGCACGGTTCCGGAGGCCGCGGTTGACCGGAAGGTGTTGCGGATCCTGCAGCTCGCCGCCCGGGTGGGCGCCCTGGAGGGTTTCGAACCCGTGGCAGCGGAGCCGGCGGAGCGGGAGGACCCGGTCGCGTTCGCCCGGGAGGCGTCCGTGGCCGGGACCGTGATGGTGAAGAACGACGGCGTGCTGCCGCTGGCTCCCGCCTCCGTAACCGGCGTCGCGGTGATCGGGCACAATGCCCGCCATGCCAGGACCCAGGGCGGCGGGTCCGCGACCGTGGTCCCGGAAAGGATCGTCACCCCGCTGGACGGGATCCGTGCGGCGTTCAGGCCGGAGAACGTCAGCTACACCGTGGGCGCGGTGGTGCAGGAAGGCATCGCCGAACTGCCCCTGGAACAGCTCAGGAACCCTGTCACGGGCGAGCCGGGGCTGAGGGTGCGCTTCTTTGCCTCCACGGGCAAGGAACTGTTCGCGGAGGACCGCCGCTCCACCGCGCTGGTTTGGTTCGGCGGGGATGCCCCGATCGCGGAGTCCTCCATGGTCCAGTTCCATACCCACTACACGCCCGAGGAGACCGGCACCATCCGGCTGGGCTTTTCCACCGTGGGGCACGGGCGGATCTTCGTGGACGGGGTCCTGGCGCATGAGGCGTCCATCGAGGCCACGGGCACGGACCTGGGTGCGGCGTTCCTGGCCCCGCCCTCCGCTTCCGTCCCGGTCGAGGCCACGGCGGGTGTTCCGCTGGAAGTGACGGTGGAACTGGACCTCGCCGGGCGCGCCGGCGCCCTGGGCAACGCCCTGGCTGTGACCATCGGGCTCGAAGCGGACAACACCGACCCCGAGGCACTCATCAACGACGCCGTCGCCGCGGCCCGGGCGGCCGAGGTCGCCGTCGTCGTGGTCGGCACGAACTCGCGCGTCGAATCCGAAGGCTACGACCGTACCACCCTGGAGCTTCCGGGCCTGCAGGACCGCCTGGTCCGCGCCGTCGCCGCGGCCAACCCGCGCACCGTGGTGGTGGTGAACTCCGGGTCCCCGGTGCTGCTGCCCTGGCGGGACGAGGTGGCGGCGATCCTGATCGGGTACTTCGGCGGGCAGGAATTCGGCACCGCCCTCGCCGACATCCTCACCGGCGCGGCCGAGCCCGGGGGCCGGCTTCCGACCACCTGGCCCGGGGCCCAGGAGGACGTGCCGGTCCTGAACACCACCCCGGACGCGAACGGGGAACTGGCCTATACCGAGGGGATCCACATCGGTTACCGGGCCTGGCTGAAGGCAGGAGCCGCTCCGGCGTACGAATTCGGGCACGGACTCGGCTACACCCGTTGGACCCTCGACACAGCCGAAGCCCCCGCAGCGGCGGTGCCCGGCGCCGTCGTGCCCCTCACGGTGACCCTCACCAACACCGGCACCCGCCCCGGCAAGCAAGTGGTGCAGGTCTACGCCGAACGGCCCGGCTCCGCCGTGGACCGTCCCGTGCGCTGGCTCGTCGCCTCCGCCCCCGTATGGGCCGAACCCGGCGAAACCCGCACCGCGGTGATCAATGTGCCCACCCGGCTGCTGGCCTACTGGGACAACGGCTGGACCTACGAACCCGGTGACTACCGCCTGCGCATCGGCACCTCCGTCACCGAACTGCCGCTCGAAACCGTTCTCACCCTGACTGACGCAACCCAGACCGACTCAAACCAGGACGGTGCTGCATGAACTTCCCTAACCCACTGATTCCGGGCTTCAACCCCGATCCCAGCATCGTCAAGGTCGGCGAGGACTACTACCTCGCGACCTCCACCTTCGAATACCTCCCCGGCATCCCGATCTACCACAGCACCGACCTGGTCAACTGGGACCGGATCGGCCACGTGGTGGACCGGGAAGGGCAGCTCGACTCAACGGACGTGCCGACCCTTGGAGGCGCGTGGGCACCCACCATCCGTTTCCACGACGGCCTCTTCTACGTCGCTGTCACCGACGCCATGGCACGCGGGACCCTGGTGTTCACGGCAGAGGACCCTGCCGGGCCATGGAGCGACGGACTCGCCATTGAGGGCGCCATCGGCATCGACCAGGACCTTGCCTGGGACGAGGACGGCACCGCCTACATGACGTACTCGGGACTCGACACCGTCACCGGGAACATCGGCGAGCACGGCGGCATCCTCCAAGTCCGCGTGGATCTGGAAACCGGCAAGGCCGTTGAGGAGCCCCGCAGCGTGTGGTCCGGTATCGGGCTGATGTTCCCCGAAGCACCTCATCTGTACCGGCACGGCGACTACTGGTACCTCATGATCGCCGAGGGTGGCACCGAGCGCGGACACAGCGTCAGCATTGCCCGCGGAACGTCGCCGGCCGGTCCTTTCGAGGGCAACCCGGCCAACCCCATCTTGAGCGCCCGCAGCACCGAGCGTCCCATCCAGAACACTGGCCACGGCGACCTCGTGCAGACGCCCGACGGCGGCTGGGCCATGGTGCTCTTGGGCATGCGACCCAAGGGCATGACCCGGGCCTTCTCCGCCCTGGGCCGGGAAACCTTCATCACCCCGGTCACGTGGGAGGACGGCTGGCCCGTCGTCGAACCCGTCATCCTCAACCCCCGCCCGGGCGGCGGCGAGTTCGAGGACAACTTTGCGGAAACCGAGCTCGACGGCGGCTGGATCGCCGTGCGGCGATTCCCCGGCACGTTCGCCTCCACCGAGAAGAACCCCGGGCGCCTCACCCTGGTCAGCGACGGCGCCAGCCTGGACGATCCCCGGCCTTCCTTCCTGGGGCGCCGCCAGCGCTATCAGGTAGAGACCATCTCAGCACTGGTGGACACCGGATCGTCCGAGGACCTGGACCCCCTTGACGGGGGAAGGAATGCCGGCGGCCTTGCCGTTCGCTACGACGAGGCACACCACTATTCGATCGAACTGAGTGGAACCACCCTGACGGCGCGGGCCCGGATCTCCTCGATCGAACAAAGCTGGACGCGACAGGTTCCCGCCGGGCCGCTGGAACTCCGCATCGCAACCCGCCAGCCGGATTCGGGCGCGGGATTCGGGCACTTGAGCTCGGACACCGTCGCCCTCCAGGCAGTCGTCGACGGCGAACTGCTCACCTTGGCCGAACTGGACGGCCGCTACCTCTCGGCGGAAACCGCAGCCTCCTTCACGGGACGCGTTTCCGGCGTCTTCGCGAGCCGCGGCACGGTCACGTTCGACTGGTTCCGTAGCGAAGGCCGCGAACCACAGTAGAAACTCCGGCGCCTATCCACCCACCGCTTCCGAAAGGCCCCTCCGTGACATCAACATCCCTGGCACCGCAGCCAGCAGGTCTCCGCCAGGCTTCTGTCAGCCGGTTCAGCGCTGAGTACCGGACCGATACCGCCTTCGTGGCCAATCCGCGGCCGCGGCTCAGCTGGGTCGTCGCCACGGAGAGCACCGATTGGCAGCAGACCCGTGCCGAACTGCGGCTGACCCGTGCGGGGGCTGTCGAGTCGGCAGTGCACGAAGGCCCTGACTCGGTGCTGGTGGAGTGGCCTTTTGAGGCCATCGACGCCGGGGAGCAGGTGGCAGTCGAGGTGCGCGTCTCGGGGAACGACGGCGGCACCACGGCTTGGAGCGCACCCTTGGCTTTGGCGGGTGGCTACCTTGAAGGGCCGTGGCAGGCCGAAGCGATCAGCCTGCCCGTCCTTTCCCGGGCGGAGATTCCGCTCGGGCAGCCCGGCCAATTGCGGCACGAATTCACGGTGGGCACGGGCTTGGCCAAAGCCACCCTCTTCGCCACCGCGCACGGTGTCTACCAGGCCGAAATCAACGGCTCGGAAGTGGATGACCAGGTTCTGAAACCGGGCTGGACGGCTTACGCTGACCGCCTCAACCACGAAACCACCGACGTCACCGCGCTCCTTAAAACGGGGGCCAACGCCATTGGTGTGTGGCTCGCGGGAGGCTGGTACACCGAAAAGTACGGCTTCCACGGCTTCGCCACACCGTTCTACGGCGAGCAACCGGCCGTCAAAGTGGAACTGCATCTCGAATACGCCAACGGCACACGTCAAACCGTGGCCAGCGGCCCGGAGTGGCGGGGCACCACGGCGGGCCCACTCGTTTCCAGCGGCATCTACGCGGGGGAATCCTTCGATGCGCGGCGTATCGAGGCCGCCTGGTCATCGCCGGACTTCGACGATTCGCGCTGGCTTCCCGCTTGCTTGGACTCCGGAGCAGTGAATTCCAGGGCTGCGGACTCCAAGTCATGGGTGGAAGCAACTCCCGCCGTGGCGCCTCCGGTCCGTCGGATCGAAGAACTGCCGGTCCGGGAAATCCTGACCACGCCTTCCGGCGCCACCGTCCTGGACTTCGGCCAGAACCTGGTGGGCCGCCTCCGGATCCGGGTAAGCGGCGACGCGGGACGCCGGATCACACTCCGCCATGCTGAGGTCCTGGAGGATGGTGAACTGTCCCTCCGTCCGCTTCGCCTGGCTGCCGCTACGGACAGCTACACGCTCGCCGGCGGCGGGGAGGATTCCGGCGAGGAGGAGGAATGGGAGCCTCGCTTCACGTTCCACGGGTTCCGCTATGCACAAGTAGACAACTGGCCAGGCGAGCTGGACCCGGCGGCGATCACCGCCGTCGTCATCCACAACGACATGCGCCGCACCGGATGGTTCGAGTGCTCGGACTCGATGTTGAACCGCCTGCACGAGAACGCCCTGTGGGGAATGCGCGGCAACTTCCTGGCGCTGCCCACCGACTGCCCGCAGCGGGACGAGCGCCTTGGCTGGACCGGAGACATCCAGGTCTTCAGCCCGACGGCCAGCTACCTCTACGACTCCTTGGGGTTCCTCAGCTCCTGGCTGCAGGATCTCGCCCTCGAACAGAGCCACCGCAACGGTGTGGTGCCCATTGTGGTTCCTGCGGTGCTCGGCATGCTGGAATCGCCCGTGGCCGCCTGGGGTGACGCCGCCACGGTGGTTCCGTGGGTGCTCTATGAACGCTTCGGCGACCTCGGACTGCTGGGCCGGCAGTACCGAAGCATGTGCGATTGGGCTGATGCGTTGCTCCGCGTCCGGGACAGCTCCGGCTTGTGGCAGGGCCAAATGCAGCTGGGCGACTGGCTGGACCCGGCAGCACCGCCGGACAAGCCCGGCGCCGCCCGCACCCACGGCGACATCGTGGCCAGCGCCTACCTTTTCCGTTCCCTCGACCTCACGGCAAAGGCCGCGGCCGTGCTGGGCGCCGACGACGACCACGGCAAATACTCAACCCTCGCCGAAGACGTGCGCAGCGCGTTCCTCTCCGAATACGTCACGCCCTCCGGCCGCATGGTTTCGGATGCGCAAACGGCCTACTCGCTGGCTCTCATGTTCGGGATCAGCACGGATCCCGTCCAACGCCAGGCACTTGGTGACCGGCTCGCCGAACTCGTTCGGCTGGGCGGCTACAGGATCGCCACCGGTTTCGTCGGCACGCCCCTCATCGCGGACGCCCTGACGGTCACCGGGCACATGGAGGCTGCCGAGCGCTTGCTCACCCAGACCGAATGCCCCTCCTGGCTCTACCCGGTCACGCAGGGCGCCACCACCATCTGGGAACGCTGGGACTCCATCCTGGAGGACGGCACGGTCAACCCCGGCGAAATGACCTCCTTCAACCACTACGCGCTCGGCGCCATTGCCGACTGGATGCACCGGACCGTTGCTGGCCTGGCTCCTGCTGCGCCGGGCTACCGGAAACAGCACATCGCTCCGCGTCCGCTCCGCAGCCTGCAGCATGCCGGCACCTCACACGAGACGCCGTACGGCCTGGCCAGCGTGGCCTGGAAGCGTTCCGGCGAGCGGATCCTCGTGGAAGCCGTCGTGCCTCCGGGGACCACCGCCGTCGTTTCCTTGCCGGACGGATCCGAGGAGTTCGAGGTGGGATCCGGCCGGTACGCCTGGGACGTGCCCGACGTCGCTCCTGCCGCGGCGCACGGTGCCGTGTCCCTGGACTCGCCGCTGTCCGCCATCATGGACGATCCCGGGGCCTACGCGGCAGTGTGGCAGGCCATCGACGCGCACGATCCCGCCGCGGCAGCCCAATTCCGCAAGGACACCGTCTGGTACCGCCAGACGTCCCTGAACCAGGGGCTGATCTTCACTCCAGCGCCCATCAAGCGAGAGATCGGCTCCGCATTGTCGGCACTGAGCGGCACACGCACCGATGTCCCGTCCCTTGCTCCACGAGAACACTGACCTGAGAACCCTGAACCGAGAAGGCAAAGATGACCACTTTCACCGCTGAAAGCCCCCTGTACTTCGTGATGCGGCACGCCGAAGGAAACCGCATCCTGAGCGAACGCGTCCCCACGCTTGTGAACAGCCCGGCGCTGCACACGCTCTACTTCCACGAGGTGGGCACCATCCTCGGAACCGAGGAGGCCCTGCAGGGGAAGCCCGGGGAAACCGCGGAAATCCTGCGCCTCCTCGGCGAGTTGGAACCCGAGGATCTTGCAGCCCAGCGGGCCGCCGAGGCGGCGGCCGATCTTCCCGCCCCGGCTGGGGACTATGAGCCGGGCTCGGTGGTGCGCGGCAGCGCGGGGGCGGAGTACCCGACGACGGCGGCCGCCCTTGAGCGCTTCGAGCTCACCCTCGCCGGTCTCTCGCACGGCAACCCATTCACCGACGTCGAACTCCGTGCCGTGTTCACTTCTCCGTCAGGTGACACGCTCAGTGTGCCCGGTTTCTACGACGGCGACGGCTTGTACCGCGTGCGGTTGTTGGTGCCGGAGGCGGGGGAGTGGACGTTCACCACCACCAGCAACGCGCGCTCGCTGGACGGCGTTACCGGCGCGTTCACGGCCCGCGAGCCGGTTGCCGGGGCGAAGGGCGTGGTCCGGGTGGCCAAGACCTTCCACTTCGCCTATGAGGACGGCAGCCCGTACCTGCCCATCGGCACGACCTCCTACGCCTGGACCCATCAGGGCGATGCGCTGGAGAAGCAGACCCTGGATACGTTGGCGGCCGGTCCGTTCAACAAGATGCGCATGTGCGTTTTCCCGAAGTCCTACCTGTTCAACGAGAACGAGCCGGAGTTCTACCCCTTCGAAGGATCCCTCGCTGCCGGATTCGACTATGACCGGCCCAACCCGGAGTTCTACCGGCACCTGGAACACAGGATCGGGCAATTGGAGGAGCTGGGGATCGAGGCGGACCTCATCCTGTTCCACGCGTACGACCGCTGGGGTTTCTCCACGATGAGCCCGGGCCAGGATGACCGCTACCTGAAGTACGTCGTGGCCCGGTTGGCTTCGCACCGGAACATCTGGTGGTCGCTGGCCAACGAGTACGATCTCCTGTTCCGCAAGACCACCGAGGACTGGGAGCGCTTCGCGGGCATTGTCCAGGCCAATGACCCGAGCGGGCACCTGCTGTCCATCCACAATTGCCATGCGTTCTACGACTACTCCCGGCCATGGGTTACGCACAGCAGCATCCAGCGCCAGGACGTCCACAAGACGGCTGAATTCACCGGGGAATGGCGGGAGCGCTGGGGCAAACCGGTGGTCATCGACGAGTGCGCGTACGAGGGCAACATTGATCAGGGCTGGGGAAACATCACCGGCGAGGAAATGACCCGGCGGTTCTGGGAGGGGGCCGTCCGGGGCGGGTACGTGGGCCACGGCGAAACGTACATGCACCCTGCTGACGTGCTGTGGTGGGCCAAGGGCGGCGAATTCCATGGCAGCAGCCCGGAGCGGATCGCTTTCCTGCGCCGCATTCTCGAGGAAACCCCGGGCGGATTCCTTGAGCCTCTGCCGAGCGCCTGGGACGTCCCCACCGCCGGCATTCGGCACGAGTACGAGATCAGCTATTTCGGTTTCAACCAGCCCACCTACCGGAACTTCGTGATGCCCGCCGGCCGCCGTTACGAGGTGGACATCATCGACACCTGGAACATGAGCATCGACACCCGGCCGGACGCAGTGGAAGGGCGCTTCCGCGTGGAGCTCCCCGGCCGCCAGTTCATCGCCGTCAGGCTCCGCGCCGTCGGCTAACCCCGCCTACCCCAGCAGCGTGTTCACCAAGCGCGCGGCCACCTTGGCGGTCCGCGAGTCGATATCGAACTCGGGGTTGAGCTCGGCGACGTCCAGGTGCATGAGTTTTCCGCTCGTGGCAACTTGCTTGCACACCGCGCTGATAACGGGCAGCGGCACCCCATACGCCGCAGGCGCGCTCACGCCGGGAGCCACCGACGCCGGTAGCACGTCCAGGTCGATCGTCAGGTACAGCACGTCCACGCTGTCCAGGAACCGCGCCACGAACTCCTGAACGGCCTCCGCGGAGCACTCCTCGTCCAGCAGATACTTCACGCCCAGCCGGTCCGCCGTGTTGAAGAGGGTGCGCGTGTTGTTGGGCTCGGAGATTCCGACGACGGCGTAGTTCAGTTCGCGGCCCTCGGCGGCTTCCGCCCGGGCCATCTGCAGGAACGGCGTGCCTGAGCTCGGCACCGGTTCGTCCCGCAGGTCGAAGTGCGCGTCGAGGTTCAGGACTCCGAGGCGCTTGCCGCCCCTCACGGCCTCCGAGCCAGCCACACCCAGGTAGCTGGCGAAAGCAGTTTCGTGCCCGCCGCCGAGCAGCACCGTGAGCTTGCCGCCGTCGAGCAGTTCCGAAATCACGCGGCCCGCGCGCGCTTGGCCTGCCTCCAGGGAGCCAGCCTCCACCGAGCCGTCCTCCACAACCACGTCGCCGGCGTCGAACACGTCCCGGTCCAGATGGAAAGCCAGCGGACCCAGGGCCTGCCGGATGGCCGCCGGAGCGGCGGCCGCGCCCATACGGCCCTTGTTGCGCCGCACGCCCTCGTCACTGCGGAAGCCCACGACGACGGCGGCCCGGGAGCCCGCGTCCCGCGCGCCGGGGGCGGCTGCATCGGGAGTGTGGGGCGCCACGGCCTGCCACCAGCGGCGGTGCTCATCGCCATCGCCGTCGAAGCGGCCGGTCCACGGCGTGGGGCGGACATCGGCAACAGCGCGGGAAATCTCCATGGTTAAAGCTCAACGCATGGCGGTACCGAAAAACATCGCTTGGGGGCGGAGGGTGTCCGGTATTCCGGAAAGGCCTATTTGACTCCCAGGATTTCCTCGACGGGACCGATCCCGAAGAACAACAGGAACGCAGCGGCCACGGCCCACATGAGCGGATGGACTTCGCGGGCCCTGCCCTGGAACGTGCGGATGAGTGCGAAGGAGATGAACCCGGCGCCCAGGCCGTTCGCGATCGAGTAGGTGAACGGCATGAGGGCCATGGTCAGGAACGCGGGAATGCCGACTCCCCAGTCCTGCCAGTGGATCTTGCCCACCTGGGACACCATCATGAAGCCCACCACCACCAGGGCGGGGGCGACGGCCTCGAACGGGACCAGGTTGATGAGCGGGGTGAAGAACATGGCCACGAGGAACAGCAGGCCGGTCACGATCGACGCCAAGCCGGTGCGGGCACCCTCGCCGATGCCGGCGCCGGATTCCACGAAAATCTGGTTGGAGGACACGGACGAGCCGCCGCCGATGATCGCGCCGAGGGCGTCCACCTGCAGGACACGGTCAACGTTGGGGATGTTTCCGTGTTTGTCGATGTTTCCTGCTTCCCTCGCCAAGCCCACCATGGTGCCCATGGCGTCGAAGAAGATACTGAGCAGGATCACGAACGCCAGCAGGGTGGCAGCGATGATGCCAAGGTGCTGGAATGCGCCGAAGGGGTTCGCCTTGCCAATGAGGGACAGGTCCGGAGCGGCCCACTCGGTGAACTTGGGCGCCACCAGGGACCAGCCGCGGGGATTGTAGGTTTTGCCGTCGAAACTCGGGCCGATGTGCAGGGTGAACTCCAGGATGGCGGCAAGGGCCGTGGAGACGATGATGCCGATCAGGATGGCGCCACGCACCTTGCGGACCACCAAGGCGATGGTCAGGACGAGTCCGACGACGAACACCAGGGTCGGCCAGCCCAGCAGCTTCCCGTCGACGCCGAGGCCCAGGGGGACCGTGGTGCCGGCGGCGTCCGGGATGCGGCGCACGAAGCCGGCATTGACGAGGCCGATCAGCGCGATGAAGAGGCCGATGCCCACCACGATCGCGGTTTTCAGGGCCTCAGGGACGGCTTTGAACACCGCGGTGCGGAAACCGGTGAGCACCAGAATCAGCATGGTGAGGCCCGAGAGCATCACGAGGCCCATCATGTCCGGCCATGTCAGGCCGGGGTGTGAGGCAATGGTGACTGCCACGAAGGCGTTGACGCCCAGCCCGGTAGCGATGGCGAAGGGGTGCTTGGCCCAGGCTCCCATGAGGATCGTCAGGATGCCGGCGACGAAGGCGGTGGTGGCGGCGACGGCGGCGAAGCCAAGTGAAGCGCCACTCGAGTCCGCCCCGGAGAGGATCAAAGGATTGAGCACCACGATGTAGCTCATGGCAAAGAACGTCGCGAAGCCGCCTCGGATTTCTCGCGAGTAGTTGGATCCGCGTTCCGAAATCTTGAAGTAGCGGTCGATGGCTGAGCCCTGCTTGAGCATGGAAGTCTCCGGGGATCGGGGAAGTGTGCTCTCAAATCCTATGCCCGCGGCTTCGGCACTCCCGCGAATTCGCCTAGTCTGTAAGGAATCCAACACTAAGGGAGTTATTCGCTCATGCGCCCTATCCGCCAGTTGCTGGCCGTCGTCGTCGCTGCCACGGCGGTTCTTTTCTCTGCCGGCCTGTTCTCGGCGGCACCCGCCTTCGCGCACGATGTAGCCGAGTCAACGTCACCGGCCAACGGCTCAACGGTTGCCAGCGTCCCGGACTCCGTGTCCATCACGTTCAACAACCGGCCGCTCCTGCTCGGCTCGCAGATCCGGGTGAACGACGCCTCAGGGCAGAACTGGGCAGATGGTTCCGTCGAGATTGTGGACGCCGTGGTGTCGCAAAAGCTGCGGCCTGGCGCGCCCGCCGGCGCATTCACCGTCATCTGGCGCGTCGTCAGTTCGGATTCGCACCCCATTGAAGGCACCTTCACGTTCACCGCCAAGGCAGGAAGTACGACGGCGGGCGGCGGCTCCGCGAGCACTGCACCTTCGGCGGAGGTACCCACCGCCGGCACCGCAGCCCCTGGTTCGACCACGACGCCCGAAAAGGTGCCCGATGCGTCCCAGCCGTTCCCTTGGAGCATTGTGATCTTCGCCGTGGTGGCTGCGGGCCTGCTGGTCTTCCTCGGCATCACCGCACGACGCCGGCTGGCAGGCGTGGGTTCCGATGATTCTGATGATGCTGGCGATTCCGGGGACGCTGATGACGCTGGCGATGAAGAGGACGCCGAGGTTGAGCCCGGCAGCCCGGAGAAGAAGCCCTAGGCCAGGGCGGGAACAGCTGCAAAGGTGCCCGTGAGCGCCCCGTGGACGCTGTCCGGGTAGACCTTGGCGGAAATCGCCTGGCCCACCACCTTGGCTTGGCGCAGGACTTCCTTCGGTGTGGGTGTGGCAAGTTCGCCGACACCAACCAAGTACATTCCGATCGCCCGCATGGCCGCGACGAGGTTCTGGCCGATGGCGAAGCCGAGCTCGGCAAGCATTCGCCGCAACTGGCTCTGTCCACAACGGGTGACAACAACGTGGTCGGCCAAAAGCACTCCGTTGGCCGTGTGAACGGCCCATTGGTACGAGGCGACGCCCGAGGACCCTGAAACTACCGATCCGGAAATCACGGACCCCGCGGCAGCTTCGTCCAGGCGATCGAGCCGGACAGCGCGCGTGGTGCTCCGTACGTCGAGCCCGTGACTGGTTGCGTAGTTGCGCAGGTGCCGCAGGATTTCGCTGCGCTCCTGGAGGCACGCGGCGTCGGCGGCGTCGCAACGCTGCAGGATGCCGGTGTTGAGCGGCTGCAAAGGTCCGGGGACGTACATTCCGTCCACCACGATGGCATCCACGCCGTAGCGGCTGAGTTCGCTGGCCACGGCCAGGCCGGGCATGCCGGCACCGATGACCACGGTGGTGGTGCGTTCCGTACTCGCAGCAGGCATGGTTGACACAGCTTGGCTCCTCTTTGAAGGTGCGTTGCCGAGGCAACAGCGGGGTGGCGTCCGGGTCCCCAAGCGGTCGCGAATGATGGCCGTTGATGTGTTGAAAAACACGATCCCCGGTCATCAGTGCCTCGAACATTACAGAAGAAATCGCGTGGTGGATAGCCCCGGCATCGGCATGTCCGCCGATGCGTTTTTCGCGCCCCGATTCGGCGGATTTCGCCGCCCTCGCCGGGGTTTCCACATACGCTTCTTCCGGCTTGATTCGGCCCTTGCAAACGAGAATAGTGAGCATTGGAGACCGCAACTCACGGCAGTCGAGCGAGAAACACGTTGTGGGCGCGGCCTCTGGCAGAATAGCCGCAACATCAGCCAGCAGTGCGAGGAGGCAGGCCCCATGGACCAGCACGGCAAACACTCTGAGAGCCATCAACCAGAGACCGAAGGCAACGGAGAGGAACCCTCCATTGCCCCCGGCGGAATTGTAGTGGGCGTTGACGGCAGCGAACACGGCCAATGCGCCCTCGTTTGGGCCGCCCGCGAGGCTGAACGCAGGCAGCTGCCCTTGCATGTGGTCACGGCCTACTCCGTGCCGATCTTCGCGGCTTCAGGGCTCGACGGCGGCTACGCGACAGTGGATGACTCCGTGATCCGGGACGGCGCCGAGGCGATCGTCAAGCAAGCCCTGGAGAAGGTCTCCGGCTACGCCATCGACGTCGATGGCTCGGTGGAGAACGGAGATGCCGCCGGCGTGCTGCTCGATCTGTCCGAAACGGCCGAACTCCTGGTCTTCGGCACCCGGGGACGCGGCGGCTTTGTCGGCAGGCTCCTGGGCTCCGTGAGCAGTGCCCTGCCGGCGCACTCCAAATGCCCCACCGTGACGGTCCCACTCTTCTGCGCGGACCGGCTGGGTGAAACCACGGAGGACAAGCACATCAAGGCCGAGCGCGCGAAGTCCGGCTCCCGCGTTGTCGAGAATGTGGTCGCAGTCGGCGTGGACGGCTCGGAACAGGCGCGCGTTGCCGTCCTGGAGGCCGCGGAGCAGGCTCAACGCATGGGCGCCAAGCTGCGCGTCATCTGCGCCGTACCCGAATACAGCGGCTCCTTGGCGTGGGTTCCGGCACCCCTGGACCGGGAGGCACTCTTCAAGGACATCAGGATCCAGTTGGACGCAGGCTTGGCGTGGCTCAAGAGCCACTTCCCCGAGCTTCCGGCGGAAACCCAACTGCTCGATGGTTCGCCAGTGGAAGTCCTCGTGGAAGTGAGCCGCAGCGTCGAACTCGTGGTGCTGGGCACGCGCGGGCGGGGAGGCTTCGCAGGAATGCTCCTCGGATCGACGTCGGATGGAGTCCTGCACCATGCCAAAGGACCCGTGCTGGTTGTTCCAGACCGCGAGGACCCCAGGCTGGCGGACCGCGCCAACTTCGGTCCCATGCTCGGCGCCGCATAACAGGCAAGCCCAAGGACCGGTGGACGCAGGCAGACGGTAATGGTGGAGCACGCAGAGCCCAGGAAGGCATCGCGCTTGATCGTCGAGCTGCGCCGGATCCGGGCAACCATGCTTCCAGAGGTCGGCGGCAAGGCGGCCAATCTCGGCGAGCTGATCTGGGCGGGACTTCCGGTCCCGCCCGGGTTTTGCCTGACCACCGAGGCCTACCGGCGCGCATTGCAGCCGGATGGAAGCCCCGAGCCAGCCGTCCGGGACATTCTCCGTGGCCTTGAGGCCGTGGAACCCGGCGACCTTGAGGGGCTCGCTTCCCTCGCGGCCCGCGCCAGGGAAACAGTGCTCGACGCCGGGATCCCGGCCGACGTCGAAGGCGCCGTTCGCTCGGCCTACTCCGCGCTTGGCCCGGATGTCCCTGTGGCCGTCAGGTCCTCCGCCACCGCCGAGGACCTGCCCTTTGCCAGTTTCGCGGGACAGCAGGACACCTACCTGAATGTCGTGGGGGCAGATGCCGTCCTGCAGGCCGTCCGGAAGTGCTGGGCTTCCCTGTGGACGGACCGGGCAGTCAGCTACCGGGCAAGCAACGGGATCGACCACGCCACGGTGACGCTCGCCGTCGTCGTCCAACGGATGGTGGACGCTGAGGCCGCGGGGGTGTTGTTCACCGCGAATCCGGTGACCGGGCGCCGCCGCGAGGCGGTCATCGACGCCAATCCCGGGCTCGGTGAGGCCGTGGTCTCCGGCGCCGTGAATCCGGACCACTTTGTGGTGGATTCGCTCACCGGCAGGATCACGGAACGGCGGATCGGGGACCGGAAGCTGGTGATTCGCTCCGTTCCCGGCGGCGGGACCGAAAGGCTCGACGCCGAGCCTCGGGCCGAAGGCGGAACCGCGCGAGACGCCTGCCTTGCCGACTCCCAGATCAGGGCGCTCGCGGTCCTCGGCCAGCGCGTCGAGGAGCACTACGGAGCACCGCAGGACACTGAATGGGCCATCGACGGCGACGGCAAACTGTGGCTCACCCAAGCACGCCCCATCACCACGCTCTACCCGCAAATGACCCGGCAACCAGCAGTCCCCGGTCCGCACGCGTACCTTTGCTTCAGCCTCGCCCAAGGCCTCACCCGCCCCCTCACTCCCATGGGACTCGCGGGCATCAGGCTCATGGGGTCCTCGGTGGCCGGCGCGGCGGGATTCCGGGTTCCCGAACCGCGGGACGGGCCTTCGCCCTACTACGAGGCGGGGCAGCGGATCTATTTTGACCTCACTTCGGTGCTCAGGAGCAGGGCCGGGCGCGCCATCGTGCCCAGGATTTTCGACGTCATGGAAGCACGTTCGGCGTCCATCATGCGTGCCCTGTTCGAGGACCCGCGTTTCGCCGTCACCAGCAAGACGCCTTTCAAACTGCTCAGGCACGTTGGCCCGATCGTGCTCCGCTTCCACCTTCCGGAGACGCTGCTGCGTGCTCTCTTTCGGCCGGACGTTGCCCTTGGCAAGGTGGAACAGCTGGACGGGAACCTGAAGGCCACGCATGAAGTCCCCACCGATGCCACCCCCCGTGAAAAACTGGACCACGCCGAGCGGATACTGCGCACGGAATTGTTCCCCATACTGCCCAATATCCTGCCCCCGGTAGCGCTCGGCTTCGCGATGATGGGGCTGGTACGGAAGCTGCTTGGAGAACAGGCTTCCTGGGGTGAGCTCCAAACCATCATCCGCGGCCTGCCCAACAACGTCACCACCGAAATGGACCTTGCGCTGTGGCGGCTCTCGGCCAGTATCCGCGACGATCCCGCTTCCGCGGTGGCGTTTACCGGTGGCGATCCCGCTGCGCTCGCGGAGAGCTACCGCGATGGCAAGCTGCCGGTCGTCGCGCAATCGGGATTGGCCTCGTTCCTGCGCGACTACGGGCACCGGGCCATCGCGGAAATCGACCTGGGCATGCCCCGCTGGTCCGACGACCCCACCCACATCATCGGAGTCCTGGTCAATTACCTTCGCCTCGACGATCCCCGCCTGGCGCCGGACAAACAGTTCGAAAAAGCAGCACGCGACGCCGAGGAACAAGCCGCCGTGCTGGTGGCCCGTGCGCGGTCCAAGAGTCCGCTCCACGCCAGGATCGTGAAAATGGCACTCGAACGGACACGCATGTTTGCCGGGCTCCGTGAACTTCCCAAGTACCACCTCGTGCGGGGCTTCGCCGCGGTCCGAGCACAGGTTGCGGAAGCAGGGGAGGCCCTGGCGGAAGCGGGAATCATCGACGATGCCAGCGACGTCTTCTTCCTGGATTTCAACGACGCCCGCCACGGCTTGGACGGCAAGGATCTCCACGAGCTCGTGGCGCAGCGCCGCGAAGCCTATGAGCTTGAACTCAAGCGCCGCCACGTGCCACGCGTGCTGCTCTCCGACGGCACCGAGCCGGAAGCGCTGCCAGCCGGTCTCCTGAGCGGCGCGACGGGGGCACCGGCGTCGGACGGCATGCTGTTGGGAACCCCGGCTTCGGCGGGAACTGTGACGGCGGTGGCAAGGGTGATCATGGACCCGGTGGGCGCGCATCTTGAACCCGGAGAAATCCTGGTGGCGCCCTCGACGGATCCCGGCTGGACGCCCCTCTTCCTGACCGCCGGGGGACTCGTGATGGAGATGGGCGGTCCCAACTCGCATGGCGCCGTCGTGGCTCGTGAGTACGGGATTCCGGCAATCGTGGGCGTCCCGGATGCCACGTCCCAGATCAGCACAGGACAGACGATCACGGTGGATGGCGCCGCGGGGACGGTGGCTTTCTAGCCTATCCCCAGCCGAGTTCGTGCAAACGGTCGTCGCCGATGCCGAAGTGGTGGGCGATCTCATGGATCACCGTGATGGCCACTTCGTCGATTACTTCCTGGCGGGATCCGCAGATATCCAGGATCGGCTGACGGAAAATGGTGATCCGGTCCGGGAGGGAACCGGCATCCCACCAAGAGTCCCGTTCCGTCAACGGCACGCCCTCATACAGGCCCAGGAGTACGGTGTCCGGTTCGTCTCCAGGCTGCGGGGTGTAGTCGTCCTCGATGAAGATGGCCACGTTGTCCATGGCCCGGGCAGCTTTGTCCGGGATGAGGAGCAATGCATCGCTGACGGCTGCCTCGAAGTCTTCCGGCGACATACTGAACGGAACGGTACTGGCCGCCGCGGCGTCAGCGCCAATCCCGGGACCCCCGGATCCGGGGCCGGGGAGCGGAGAGGAAATGCGCTGGCCGCCAGGGGCATCGCCGTCGGGAACAATCGGCAGGCCGGGAGGTAAATTCGCGGGCATGATCCGACTCTAGTCCGCGGCGCGGTCGTTGACGCCGGATGTGATGACAGCTACAGTTTTCCGGGCTGGTAATTCGTATAACCCAGCCCCAGGTTAAGCCCAGCCAGTCGTGCGGATCCTGTGACAAGCACCCCGGAGTTCCCAGTAGACAGGCCAGCCCATGACCCGCCCCGGCAGCCGCTCAGGCACGACGATGAACGACGTCGCTGCCGCAGCCGGTGTTTCCCAGGCCACGGTTTCCTTGGTGCTCAATGACGCCGCAGGAACCAGGTTCTCTGAGGAAACCCGACGCCGGGTCCATGCCGCCGCCAACGAACTGGGGTATCGGACCAACGCCCACGCCAAAGTGCTCCGCGACGGCGTTGCCGGGATGATCGGCTTCGTCGGCGACTTCGTGGCCACGGCGCCATTCGCGGGCAAGATCATCGAGGGCGCCCAAGCCCGGGCTTGGGAGGCCGGACTGCTCCTCCTGACCGTCAACACCGGCGGCGACAAGGCCCTCGAGGCCGCTTCGCTGGAGACCATGCTGTCCTACAAGGTGGCCGGAGTGGTCTACGCCGCCATGTACCACCGGGTCCTTGAGGTGCCGGACGTCCTGGCCGAGGTGCCCGCCGTCGTGCTCAATTCGCGCGACCGGTCCGGGCGGTTCCCGAGCATCGCTCCGCAGGAGGAGCTGGGCGGCTACACCGCCACCAAACGCCTGGTGGACGCGGGTCACCGGCGTATCGCGATGATCAACATCGGCGCGGTGGACGGCGAGCTGCCTGCCGCCGTCGGACGCCATGCGGGCTATCTCCGGGCACTCAAGGAGGCCGGCCTCGACGCCGACCCACTGCTCCACAAGATCGGCGACGGGCATGAATCCGGCGGATTCGACAATGCCCTGGCGCTCATGACCGGTCCTCAGCCACCCACTGCCATCTTCTGCGCCAACGACCGCACCGCCTGGGGCAGCTACCAGGCGCTGGCCCAACTCGGATTATCGATCCCGCGCGATGTGTCGCTGGTGGGTTTCGACAACCAGGAAACGCTCGCCCCGCACTTGCGGCCCGGACTGACCACGCTGGAACTGCCTTTCCTTGAGATGGGCCGGCGCGCCATCGAACTGCTGCTGGCCGGCGCGGAACGTGATGGCAGTACCGAATACTTTGAATGTCCCCTGGTCGAACGCCATTCCGTGGCGGCGCCCCCGAAAACCACCATTAGCCCCTGAAATTTGCTAGCAGCCAGTGAAACTCCCCAACCAAGGAACAGGAAACGCATGAACCACTCGCACCTTGCGTCCGAGCCGCTCGACGTCGTCGTGGTCGGCGAAGCGCTCATCGACATCGTCAACTCGCCTGGAGGCCAGACCGAATACCCGGGCGGCTCGCCTGCGAATGTCGCCTACGGCCTCGGGCGGCTCGATGTGAAAGCAGGGCTGCTGACCGCCGTCGGGCGCGACTCCCGGGGCGAGTCCATCGCGGCCCACCTGGCAAGCGCCGGCGTGGTTGTCCTTCCGGGCTCGCAATCGCTCGCGAAGACCGCGACGGCGACTGCGGAGATCGCCGCGGACGGTTCGGCCAAGTACACCTTCGACATCGAGTGGAACCTGGGCCCCGCCGCACTCCCTTACGCGCCAAAGGTGCTCCACACGGGCTCGATCGCCACGTTCCTCGAGCCCGGCGCGGCTAACGTCAGGACGCTCCTGGAGCAGGCCCAGGGCGGGTGCATCGTCACCTACGACCCCAACATCCGCACCGACCTCCTGGGCAGCCACAGCGAGGCCCTCCGCATTTTCGAGGAGCTCGTACCGCTGACCAGCGTGGTGAAGCTCAGCGACGACGACGCGTTCTGGCTCTACCCCGGCAAGTCCTTGGAAGAGACTGCAACACACATCCTGGGCCTCGGTGCGGGCCTGGCCGTCGTCACCCGAGGTGCCCAGGGTTCCTTGATGGCGACGCCGCACACCCAGTTGACGGTTCCGGCGGTGACCTCGGTGGTGGCGGACACCATTGGCGCCGGCGATTCCTACATGTCTGCGCTGATCCTCGGGCTGCTGCTGCGCGGTAGCCAAGGGCTCGCGCCCACGGTTCTCGAACGCATCGGACAGACCGCCTCCATGGCCGCGTCCATTACCGTGGGGCGTCCGGGAGCCAATCCGCCCACGCACCGCGAGCTTCTCGCCGGGATGGCAAGGTAGCCGCGGCGGAGGTGCGACGGCGGTGCGGCGCACCTTGGCGCCGGGCCGCCCGGCTTCTTAGCGGGGGGTGATCCCGCGGGAACGGCGCCGCGTCAACCCGACGCCCACAAGGCAGATGACGCCGCCCACAAGGCCCCAGATGGTGGGGATTTCCTTGAGGACCGCCCAGGAAATCAGGATCGTGGTGCCCGGAACCAGGTACGTCGTGGCGGCGAGTTTCCCGGCCTCGATGAGGGACAGTGCGTAGGCCCATGTGGTGAAAGCGATGGCGGTGGGGAAAATTCCGAGGTACACCAAGCCGAGGGTGGCCGGAAGGGGTGCGGCCTGCACTTCGGCCACTAGTTGGCCGGTCCACGGCAGGCAGCACACGGCGCCCACCATGATGCCAAACCAGGTGGCCTGTGCAGCGGAGAACGTGCGCAGCACCGGCTTCTGGACAATCACGCTCACCGCGGCGAGCACAGCGGCAAGGAGGCACAACAGCACTCCGGCGACATCCGCCGTCGAGCGCTGTCCCGAACCGAGCGCGATCAGCGCAACGCCGCCGAACGCCACGAGGCTGCCGATGATCAGCCAGCGCGGAAAGCCTTCTTTCAGGATCACGCCGGCCAGGACGGCGATCAGGATCGGCGAGACGTTGATGAGCATGGCGCTGGTTCCGGCATCGAGCATGTGCTCGGCGGCGTTCAGGGCGAGGTTGTAACCTGCGAACCACATGACGCCGTAGGCGAGGATGGGCAGCCATTCGCGTCCTTTGGGCCAGCGCTTGAGCCTAGGCAGGGCGACAATGCCGAGCGCGACGGCGGCAACCACCAGCCGTCCGAGCGTCAGGGAGCCCGGGGAGAAGCTGGGTCCCACTGCGCGGATGCCCACGAAGGCGGACGCCCAGAGGACAACGGTGACGATGACGGCGGCGATGCCGAGCTTACTGATGGTCCGGGAGGGTGTGGTCGCCGGAGAGACTGGTGTGCTTGTGGCCATGGTGCCAATCTAGCCCGGGAGCAGCTGGACGGACTGGCGGAATTCGGACGTCTTTCAACAAGAAACCGCCAACCCTGGCACGGCGGTTTTGAGCGGTGGCTTGAGACTGGCGCTGCGTCCGGATTGCGTCCTGGTTTGAGACCCCGTTTGCGTTCCGCGCTGCGCGATTTGGGAATATCCCTGAGTATGCTCTAAAGTTTTAGAGTCCAGTTCGGACGAGCGAGAAGCGGTAAACGCATAGCGTTGTTGACCGTCGCGAATTCGGATTGTTCCAGGCCCCCATCGTCTAGCGGCCTAGGACACCGCCCTTTCACGGCGGCGGCACGGGTTCGAATCCCGTTGGGGGTACGCAAGGAACTGGTCAAGCCGGGCTGAAAAGTCTGGTAGGCTGGAAGCCTTGAAAAAAGCGGTAGAGATACCGCAATCGTAGTAGAGATACTGCAAGCAAGGCCCTGTAGCGCAGTTGGTTAGCGCGCCGCCCTGTCACGGCGGAGGTCGCGGGTTCAAGTCCCGTCAGGGTCGCTCTGATTGCCGGAAGAAGTTCCGGCAATCATGGTGACATTGTCACCTAAGGCTCTGTAGCTCAGTTGGTAGAGCGTTCGACTGAAAATCGAAAGGTCACCGGATCGACGCCGGTCGGAGCCACCACTGGGAAGCGTCAGTTCTTCGGAACTGGCGCTTTTCTTCATTTAAGCTGCGATGGAAATGCCTGGGTTTATTCGATTTCTGCCTAAAGGGCGGACATTTCAGCGCGCGTGCGCCATTTACGGCAATGATCCAGCAGAATCTCATGGCGACGGCCGGCTTGTCTCCGCCTTGTCTTGGCCAAGCGCTAGGGTGGTACTCAAGAGAAGGGGAGGGCTAAATGGACCAGCAGGAAAGCTACACCGCGCCTGAACCGGAAGCCGTTGGGGCTCCGGTATCCGAGGACCGGCAAACGGTGGCAGGAAGTGGCCGCACAGTGATCTCGGATTCCGCTGTCGCCAAGGTTGCCGGCATTGCCGCCAGGGCTGTTCCGGGCGTCTATTCCCTCGGCTCGGCTCCTTCCCGCGCCCTCGGAGCCATCCGCGATGCCGTTGGTAGCCAGGACCATGCCGCAGGCGTCCGCGCCGAGGTCGGAGAAACCCAAGTGGCCGTGGACCTCAATCTTGTGGCCGTCTACGGATACCCTTTGCATGATGTCGCCAACCAGGTCCGCGCGGCCGTCTATCGTGCCGTCGAATCGTTGGTGGGCCTGGAGGTCATTGAGGTCAACGTTGAGATCAACGACGTCTACGTTGCTCCGCCCATCAAAGCCGGAACAAGAGGCGCATTATCGGAAAGGGAGCCACTCCAGTGAACTTGACCGTTGTCGGAATCGGGATCGGCGCCTTCGTGGCGTTCATGGCCTTCCAATTCGGGCTGTGGGGTTTCATCATCGCGCTTCTCTTCATGGGCATCGGTGCGCTTCTGGGCCGCGCCGCGGACGGAAAGCTTGACCTGCGCAGCGTGCTGGATGCCCTCACCGGCCGCCGCTCGTCGTCATGAGTTCCACGGCTGAGGCTGTGCAGCCCGCCGTGAATCTGGCTGGCCACAACCGAATCAGCACCCAGGCGCTCACCACCTTGGCCCAGGCAGCCGCCGCGGAAGCGCTTGGAGTCTCGTCGCAGGATGTTCGCGCCGAATGGTCGGACGACGACGGCCTGCTGGCACTCTCGATTGTCGCCCCGATCAGTGTGCCCTCGCTGACGGACGTCCTCAGGGACCCCCTGCGGGTAGCAGGATACGGTGGAACGGTCTGGGACCGTGCCGTAGCTGCCAAGACGGCCATTCTTGAGCGTGTCACCCAGCTCAGCGGTTCCACCTTGAGCCGCGTGGATATCCGGATCAGCGGCGCACGCGTCAGCGAAGGAGTCCGCGTCCGATGAGCCACGCCCAGACCCCGCACGTCCGGCGCAGCCACCCGGACACTGCGCCGACTCAGACGGCCGAAGGCGACACCCCCGGTGTCTACACGCCCGGGACCCCAGGCAACGGCGACCGGATCGACGTCGGACTCCAGCGCATCCTCAAGCGTGAGACCCGCTCGTCCCGCGCTGGAATGGCGGCGCTGGCCGCGGCGCTCGTGATCGCGGCCTGTCTCTATGCCCTCCTCGAATCCGCGCTGCGTGCCATTGGTCAACCACCGTGGCTCATCGATCCGCAAACAGCGGCCGAACGGCTGACGGCCCTTCCCGGAGGGATTTCCCCCTTGCTGCTTGGTGCCCTGGGCGGGGTCGTGGCCATGGTGGGCCTGATGTTCTTCTTGAACGCAGTCCTGCCCGGCCGAAAGTCCCGTCACTTGCTTGAGGATCCCCGGGCCGGAGTGGTGGTGGACGACGAGGTCATCGCTTCGGCGCTGGCCAGGGCCGCCCGGACGGCAGCGAACGTCACCCAGGAGCAGGTCATGGTGGTGGTTTCGCAGAGGCTGGTTGTGGTCAACGTCCGGCCAACCTCGGGCGTGCCGTTGCACGAGGAACGGATCCTTGCCGCCGTCGAGGATGAACTTCAAAGGATGGCCCCTTCGCCCATGCCTTCAGTCCGGGTCAATGTCGCCGCTTCCGGGGTGATCGGGGCATGAACGGTACTCCGCACGTCCTCAACCGCATCCTGATCGGCATCCTTGGCCTGAAACTATTGGCCATCGGCATTCTCCTGATACTGCTCGCCACTGTCCCCGCCGTCGGAAGTTGGTGGCAAAGCTGGTCCACCGGGCTCTGGGAACACGCCAAGTACCTCTCTGAGCAGACCCGCATTCCAGGGCGTGAGGAAAGCTGGCTTTGGGTGGCCGCAGCTGCGGTGCTTGTTGTGCTGATCGTGCTCATGGTGTCCTGGGTGTCGCAGCAAGGCAAGGGCCGCGCCAACCTCATCGTGTCGGAGTACGACGACGCTCAGACTGCCGGGGACGTCAACATCGGCGGGAACCTTGCCGAGCAGGCGCTCAAGGCGGCCCTTGCGGAACGTACGGATCTTGCGGGCGTGACGGTGGCAACCTACGAGGTCAACGGTCGTCCCGGGCTCCGGGTCAGGGTCCAGCCCCGTCAAGGCGTTTCCCCGCACGCACTCGCCGCGGATGTCTCCCGGCTCGTGGAGGCGCTGGACATTGTGGTGGGACGCCGGACTCCCGTCTTGATCCATATCGGGGCCGGCGCACGGACCAGGTTCAGCAAGGCCGAGCGCGTTCGTTGAACTGACACGCGACCGTTGTTAATCGGATGGCTATGTTACCTCGCAGGCGTTTTGCGTTGCAGAGGTATCTGCAGGGCCATAGTTTGAAGGGTAGGGGGAACTCTTCCCTTTGGTTGGGCTTGCCCGGCCGGCACTGGACCTTGGGTCCGTAGTCAAGCCGATGGACCAAAACACTTGGGCCAGGAACAAGGAGAAAACCATGAGCGAAGAAGTCAACAACATCAAGCAAAGCGCCGAAGCCGCGGCTGAACAGGCCAAGCACGTCGCAGGTGACGCCGCGGAGCACGTCAAGGAATTTGCCGGTGAGGCGGTCGGGAACGCGAAGGAATTTGCCGGTGACGCCGCGGAGCACGTCAAGGAGTTCCTGTCGGGTGACGTGGCTGAGAAGGCCAAGGACCTCGCGGGGGATGTTGCCGGGAACGCCAAGGAAATCGTGGGCGACGTGGCTGAGAACGCCAAGGGCCTCGGCTCGAAGATCGCCGGTTTCTTCAAGGGCGGCAAGTAGGCTCCACGCCAAGACGACGCCTTCCTGACCTTCTTTGGTTAGAGAACGGGGCCGACACGCACAACTTGCTGCGTGTCGGCCCCGTTTCCGTGCCAAAGAAGGTCGGGAAGGGAAGGGGCCCTACTTCGCCACGAGGTATGCCCCGCTGTTCGGGGCAATCGAGGCCCCGCCCGAGTCGCCATCGCTGGAGAGTTCCACCCGGAGCCCGGCCGGCACGGGGAGGGCGGCAGTACCCATGTTGACTACAACCAGCACGTCACTGTTGTGGAAGGCCAGGACTCCGTTGGCGGGATCGTGCTCCTCGGCCCACTGGAACGTGCCTGAGCCCAGGCGGTGCGAGCGGCGGAAAGCCAGGACCGAGCGGTACAGCTCGAGGGTGGAGCCCACGACGCCGGACTGGACGTCCGCCGCCAGCTCGCCGAACGCTTCGGGCTGGGGTAGCCAGGGCGCTCCCGGCTCTCCGCCGGCAGCCGCGGCGCCGCCCGTACCGGACGATACACTCTCCGAGAACCCGAAGCCGGGTGCCTCGGACTTCCAGGGCAGCGGTACGCGGCACCCATCGCGGCCGCGCTCTACGCCCTTGGTACGGAAGAATGACGGATCTTGGCGAGCATCGGCCGGCAGGGACGTGTGCTCCGGGAGGCCGAGTTCCTCACCCTGGTACAAATAGGCCGAGCCCGGCAGGGCGAAAGACACCATGGAGGCCGCCCGTGCCCGGGCCAGGCCCAGGACGGCGTCGGGTTGTTCGTCTTCCGCCGCGATTCCCTTGGGGAACGTGGTGGGATCTCCCAGCCCGAAGCGGCTGGGGTGCCGGACGGTGTCGTGGTTGCTCAGGACCCAGGTGGAGGGCGCTTCGACGGATCCCGCCGCGTCCAGGGAAGACTCGATTGCCACTGCCATGCGCTCCGCGTCCCAGCCCGCCAGGAGAAAATCGAAGTTGAAGGCCTGCTGCATTTCATCCTTGCGGACGTACCGGGCCAATCGCTCCGCGGGCTCTACCCAGGCCTCGGCAACCAGCATGCGGTCCCCGTCGTACTCGGCGAGGACTCTGTGCCATTCGCGGTAGATCTCGTGGACCCCGTCCTGGTCGAAGAAGGGCGACGGCGGGTCCAGCGGCGGCTTGACCTTGTGCTCGACGGCGGTCGCGACGGGCCCCGCAGCGGGCACGGCTCCGGCAGCGATGTGGGGGTGTGCGGTGTGCGGTTCGACGGCTTCGCTGTGGGCGCCCGGTGCGGACAGGCCACCTTCGACCATGGCGGCAGAGCCTTCCCAGTCCGGCAAGCCGGCTTCTTTGACCAGGCCGTGGGCAACGTCCACCCGGAAGCCGTCAACTCCGCGGTCCAGCCAGAAGCGCAGCACCGAGCGCATCTCCTCGTGGACTTCTGGGTTCTCCCAGTTGAGGTCGGGCTGCTTCGTGTCGAAAAGGTGTAGGTACCACTCGCCGGGAGTACCGTCGTCGTTCGTCAGGCGCGTCCACGCGGGGCCGCCGAAGATGGATTTCCAATTGTTCGGGGCCAGGGCCCCATCCCCGGAGCCCGCTTTGGAGTCTTTGCCCGGGTGGAACATGTAACGCTCACGCTCGGGGGAGCCGGGGGCTGCGGCGAGGGCTTCGCGGAACCAGGCGTGCTCGTCCGAGGTGTGGTTGGGCACGAGGTCGACGATCACCTTGATGCCCAGGCTGTGTGCTTTCTCCAGCATTGCGTCGAAGTCGTCCAGCGTGCCGAAGAGGGGGTCCACGGCCCGGTAGTCCGCTACGTCGTATCCGGCATCAGCCTGCGGTGACTTGTAGAACGGGGAGAGCCACACGGCATCAACGCCCAATTCTTGCAGATAGGGCAGTTTCGCGGTGACCCCGGCAAGGTCGCCCATTCCGTCGCCGTTGGCATCGGCGAACGAGCGCGGATAAATCTGGTAGACGACGGCGCTTGCCCACCACGCGGAATTGTTGGAACCGGGGGTTGGGATCGGGGAGTGCGGCACTGGATTCCTCTCGATGACATATTTTTGTGTAAACGCTTGCATTACTACCCGGAAGCTTACTAATGTGAGGCTCACCACATCAACCGCACAGCGGAAATACCTGGTCCACTCACTGAGGAGTTCCCAGCATGAACACACGCAAGTACCTTTTGCCGGCCGCTGTTGCCGGCGTGCTAGCCATGTCCCTGTCCGCCTGTGGTGGCGGCGGTGGCGGCGGCACAGCCTCAAGCGGCGGCGATGCCGCAGCGAACCTCGACGGACGCGGTCCAATCACCTACGTCCAGGGCAAAGACAACAGCAACGTTGTCCGCCCGCTCGTCGATAAGTGGAATGCGGCGCACCCGGACCAGAAGGTCACTTTCAAGGAGCAGTCCGACCAGGCGGACCAGCAACACGACGATTTGGTCCAGAACTTCCAGGCAAAGAACGTCAATTACGACGTCGTTGACGTGGACGTCATCTGGACCGCCGAGTTTGCAGCGAAGGGTTGGCTGCAGCCGCTCACGGACAAGATGAGCATCGATACCTCAAAGATGCTGCCCGCCACGGTCAAGACGGCGACCTACAACAACACGCTCTTCGCGGCACCCCAGACCTCGGACGGCGGCATCCTCTACTACCGCAAGGACCTGGTGCCCACCCCGCCCAAGACCTGGGACGAGATGATGAGCATGTGCTCCATCGCGAAGTCGAACGGCATCGACTGCTACGCAGGACAGTTCGCCAAGTATGAAGGCCTCACCGTGAACGCGGCTGAAGCCATCAACTCGGCCGGCGGCACGATCGTTGGCGACGACGGCAAGTCCACCGTGACCTCGGCGGCGGCGAAGGCCGGCCTCAACAACCTGGTCACCGCCTACAAGAGCGGAAACATCCCCACGCAAGGCGTGACCTACCAGGAAGAACAGGGCCGGCAGTCCTTCGAAGACGGCAAGCTCCTCTTCCTGCGCAACTGGCCCTACGTCTACAACCTCGCCAAGACGGACGGTTCGTCCAAGGTGAAGGACACCTTCGGCATGGCTCCGCTCCCGGGTAAGAGCGGCCCCGGCGCCTCTTCCCTCGGTGGACACAACCTCGCCGTCAGCGTCTACTCGGCGCACAAGGCAACGGCCAAGGACTTCCTGACCTTCATGACAAGTGAAGAGACTGAAAAGTTCTACGCAACGCAGGGCTCGCTGGCCCCGGTGCTCGCTTCCTTGTACGACGACCCGACCCTGGTCCAGCAGCTGCCGTACCTTCCGGTGCTGAAGACCTCGATCTCGAATGCCGTGCCGCGCCCGGTCACGCCGTTCTACCCGGCTGTCACCAAAGCCATCCAGGACAACGCCTACGCTGCCATCAAGGGTGACAAGTCCGTCGATCAAGCAATGACGGATATGGACACGGCCATCAACTCGGCCAGCCAATAGCGACACCTCCAGTGAACCCCGGGCGGCCGGCGCTTTACGCGTACGGCCGCCCGGGGGGCACGCCATCAATTTCCGGAAGGAGGGGAAATGTCCACCCTTGCGCAACCTAAGCGGGCGCCAGAGACACCAAGCCCCAAAACCAAAAAAGTTCAAAAAGAAGTAGGACAGGACCGGGCGGCCACGTCTCAAGGCCGCTGGGCGTTCTGGTTGATTTCCCCCGCCCTGGTATTGCTTGCCGTTGTCATCGTGTACCCGGTGGTCAACGCGATTATCATGGCGTTCCAGAAGGACCAGGGCCTTGACCCGGTCACCAAGGTCTTCGTCCAGGGCGGACCCGCGGGCTTCGATAACTTTGTCCACTGGTTGGCCCAGCAATGTGGCTCTGCTGCCTGTGCTCCTGGCACCCTCGGCGCCCAATTCTGGAGCGCGGTCGGAACTACGTTCTTCTTCACGGCGGTCACCGTTGTCCTGGAGACTGTCCTCGGGTTCTGGATGGCCGTCATCATGGCCCGGACGTTCCGCGGCCGCAGCGCCCTTCGTGCTGCAGTCCTAGTTCCGTGGGCCATTCCAACGGCCGTGACCGCGAAACTGTGGTTCTTCATCTTCGCTTTCGACGGAATCGCCAACAAGCTCTTTGGTACCGCAATCCTGTGGACAGGCAGCGAATGGCCGGCCCGCTGGGCGATCATCATTTCAGACGTTTGGAAGACGACGCCGTTCATGGCCCTGCTGATCTTGGCTGGCCTGCAGATCATCCCGGCCGAAGTGTACGAAGCCGCGAAGGTGGACGGCGCCTCGGCTTGGCAGCGCTTCACCCAGATCACCCTGCCGCTGGTGAAGCCGGCACTCATGGTGGCTGTCCTGTTCCGTGTCCTTGACGCACTGCGCATGTACGACCTCCCGGCCATCATGACCCAGGGCTCGAACGGCACAACAACGTTGTCCATTTTGGTTGTTGACCAGATCCGTCAGGGATTCAACTCAGCAGCGGCGTTGTCAACTATCACGTTCTTGATCATCTTCCTCGTTGCGTTCATCTTCGTTCGTTTCCTGGGAGCCAACGCAGTCGCCTCAGCCACACCCAAGACCACCAAGGGGCAGGACAAATGACCGCCGTGAGCATTGACTCCGCGCCTAAGACAGCTGCCCGGCGGCGGGAACGCTGGGCGAGCGGGCGCACGTACATCAGCGCAGGGCTCATCTTCATCTGGTGCCTGATTCCCTTTTACTGGATGATCGTGACCGCGTTCCGCGACGTTGGATATACCTTCGATTCGACGCCTTTCTTCACCCACGTCACCTGGGACAACTTCAACACGGTGTTCTCCGAAAGCCTGGGCAACCACTTCGGCCGGAACCTGTTGAACTCGCTCTTCGTGGCAGGGGTAACCACCGTTGTCGCCCTGCTTTTCGGGGTTTTCGCGGCATATGCCTTGTCCAGGCTTGAATTCCGCTTCAAGTTCCTGGTCCTCGGCTTTGTCCTCGGGGCCTCGATGTTCCCGGGTGTGGCCTTGGTGACTCCGTTGTTCCAGCTGTTCACGAACATCGGCTGGTACGGCACATATCAGGCGCTGATCATTCCGAACATCTCGTTTGTTCTCCCCCTGACGGTTTACACCCTGACGTCCTTTTTCCGGGAAATGCCGTGGGAGCTGGAGGAATCAGCCCGGATTGATGGCTGCACGCAGGGCCAGGCATTCCGCAAGGTGATCATGCCGCTCGCTGCGCCGGCTGTTTTCACCACCGCCATCCTGGCGTTCATCGCTTCGTGGAACGAGTTCCTCATCGCGAGCCAGCTGTCCAATGACCAGACGAAGACCGTCACGGTCGCAATCGCCTACTTCGCCGGTGCCCAGGCCCACCAGGAGCCGTACACCGCCGTCATGGCAGCCGGAACGGTTGTGACGATTCCACTGGTGATCCTTGTGCTGGTCTTCCAGCGCAAGATCGTGGCGGGCCTGACAGCCGGCGCCGTCAAATGACGCAAACTCCCGATTCGGCCGGGCCGTCCATCGGCGGCCCGGCCAAGGAGCAGCACTCGCGGGTGAAATCGGCGGAAGATTTCGACCTCGTGATAGGTTTTCTCGGCTTCTGGGCCTTGGTCCTGCTGGTCATCACTGTGGCCGCCGAACTCACGGCCCAGCCCGCACTGGGCTGGGCCCTGGGCCTCCTGGCAGTGCTGCTGGCCTTGTGGGGGATGCTTCGGCTTCGCCGGCGGCTCCCGGCACGGACATCCAGGCGCATCACGTGAGCAGCGAGCCGAAATAAGTAGCGCGGAATCGGCGGAGGACAGCCAGGCGGAATACGCTGGTTATCTGCCGTCTGGGAAGGAACCCCCGGCTTCCGCACGGATTCCTTGAGGGGGCTTGAGTGGCGAAAACGAGTGAACGGTCCCAGCGTGGCGGCCACGCAGGAGCCAGCATTGAGGATGTCGCACAGGCCGCTGGCGTTTCCACCGCCACCGTTTCCCGCGCAGTGCGCGGCCTTCCCCGGGTATCTCCTGCTACCCGGGAGAAGATCCTCAGGGTCGCGGGAGAACTTGGGTATGTGGCGTCGTCGTCTGCTTCGGGACTGGCCACGGGACGTACCAGGACGATCGGTGTCCTGGCCCCCTACGTGGACCGTTGGTTCTTCTTCAAGGCCATCGAGGGCGTGGACCGTGAGCTCCACGCCCGCGGTTACAACCTGTCCCTGTTCAACTTGGGCGGCCAGCGCGGAGCGCGGGAACGGCTCTTCAGCAAGACGATGGTCTACAAGCAGATCGATGCGCTCCTGGTCCTTTGTATGTCCCTGACGCCTGAGGAAATTGCCGATCTCCAAAGGATCGAAATCCCCTTGGTCATTGTCGGCGGTCCAGTGGAGGATTGCCCCAGCATCGGGATCGACGATTACGCCGCCTCGGTGGAAGCCACCATGCATCTGTTGAACCTCGGGCATCGGGAGATCGCGCTGCTCCACGGCCAGGACGATTCCGACCTGAACTTCACCGTGCCGCGGCTGCGCGTTGACGGCTTCACGGATGCCATGACGAGCGCGGGCTTCTCGATGCCGCCGGAATGGGACATCTTCGGAAACTTCACTGTGGGCAGTGGCCAGGAAGCCTTCGACGAGCTCTGGAGCAAACCTGGACCCAAGCCGACAGCGATCTTCTGTGCCTCAGATGAAATGGCCATGGGGGCCATGTTGCAGGCACGCCGTCGTGGCGTCCGCGTACCGGAAGAATTGTCCATCATCGGCATCGACAACCATGAATTCGCCGAGGCCATGGGGCTGACAACCGTAGCCCAGGACCCCGTGGAACAAGGCCAATTGGGCACGCGCATGCTGTTGGACGAATTGGCCGGGGCCACAGGTTCCGTGCGGTCAATGAAAGCAGCCCACCGGCTGATCGTGCGGGAAACCACCGCCCCGCCGCGGCCCGAAAGCTAGGAACCCCAAAAGCTAGGAAGCCCGGGCCAACTGCCTGATGGGGATCCAGCGGGAAGCCAGCCTCCGATACGCCGCGGCCGCTCCCGTCATGTCCCCCTCGGCCAGGCATTCGATGCCGAGCCTGACGTCCATGGGCGACTCGTCCGGGTACACCTTGTCCGCCACTGCACCGTAGTCCAGCTCGACCATTGACTGCACATGGAACAACTCGAGCCATTCGGTGAGCTGGGTGAGGTCGTCCAGCATGTCCAGGTCCGGGGCTGCAAGGGCGAGGTTGGCTACTGCGAAGCGTGCCCGGTCCAAGGCATCGGTCAGTGAGGCCCAGACCCTGACCGTCAGGATGCGGCCGCCGGATTCCACGACATCCTTGCGGTCCGATTCCTGGAACAGCGAGAACCAGCTGAAGGGGATCCCCCACGTGGAGGCCCGCGTGTGCACCCGCTTCGCGTCATGACTGGCGTTGATGCGGTCGATGCGAGCCTGGTGCCGGTCGCGCTGGTCCACGGGGATGAGCAGGTCCGCGAGCGGTCCGTGGATACCTTCCATGAGGGCATTGGCCGCCAATCCTGCCCGGATGACCAGCTGGCTGGGGCAGTAAAGCAGCCGCCCGGCGTCGGGATCGTTCCGGTCTCCGGAAGGAACCCGAGTGATGCGCACCAGATCCGTGCTCCCGGTCGGGAAAGGGTCCCCGCCCTTGCGGGTGACCCGTCCGAGGGAAGCGAGCAGCTCGGCATTTTCGACGGCGGCCCGCGAGCCGCTGCGGGTACCGCTCGCCACGAGCTGCTGCCGCTGGTCCTCGGGGAACGCTTCGAGCGGTTCGTAGACGCGCAACGCCGAAGAGAAGGGCAGTCCTGCCTGGCTCCCGTATAGCTTTCCGCTCATCGCGGGCCCGCCTCCTCCGTCATTGTTGCTACTCAGTCCGTAAGCTCCACGATCACGGGAGCGTGGTCCGAGGCGCCCTTGCCCTTGCGTTCCTCGCGGTCGATCGACGCCCCGGTGACGCGGGCGGCCAGCGCGGGGGAGGCCATGACGAAGTCGATGCGCATGCCCTCCTTCTTGGGGAACCGCAGCTGTGTGTAGTCCCAGTAGGTGTAGACGCCGGGACCTGGTGTGTAGGCGCGGGCGACGTCGGTGAAACCGGCCGTTTCGAACGCCCGGAAGGCCTCGCGCTCGGGTTCGCTGACGTGGGTGAGTGCGTTCGCCCTGAAGTAATCGATGTCCCAGACATCCTCGTCAAGCGGCGCGATGTTCCAGTCGCCCATGAGCGCCACCTGGGTCTCGGGGTTCTGCGTGATCCAGCCGGCGGCGTGGCCCTTCAGGGTGTCCAGCCACTTGAGCTTGTACGGCATGTGTTCGTCGTCCAGGGATCGGCCGTTGGGAACGTACAGGCTCCACACCCGTACCCCGCCACACGTTGCCGCAATGGCGCGGGCTTCCTGGACAGGGTCCTTGCCGGCCTTTCCGAAGGCGGGCTGGTCAACAAAGGTGCGTTCGACGTCGTCGAGCCCTACGCGCGAGGCGATCGCAACGCCGTTCCATTGGCTCAGGCCGAAGTGGGCAACCTCGTAGCCCATGCGCTCGAAGAGCTCCCACGGGAAGTTGTCGTCCTTGCACTTGGTTTCCTGCATGGCGAGGACGTCGCAGTCACTGCGCTGCAGCCAGGCCTCGACGCGGTCGGCACGTGCGCGGAGCGAATTTACATTCCAGGTAGCTATCTTCACAGCCACTAACTTACCGAACTTGGGACCTTGCGCATCCCCTCGCAGCAGATTGCTGCCGCAAGCCTAATGGGCGAGCATCACCGAAGAGGAGGCGCGCCTGCGGAGCTTGATGCCGGAGGCGATCAACAAAACGCCGCTGACCGCGGAGTATGTCGCGAGGAGTGCCACTACGCCCAGGAATCCCGCGCCCGGATTGACCAGCACAAAGAGCCCAAACAAAGTTGTGACCAACGCCGTCAACATCCAAATCCACCAAGCCCTGACCGTCGTCCTGGTGTCCATGGCAAGGATGATCTGCGAAACCCCGAGGACCAAGGCCCATGCTCCTATGAGGACGCCTAGTGCCGCGGCGGTAATTCCCGGCCACGAAACGGCAACGATGCCGGTCGCGACCGAGATGAAGCCGCCGATCAGGCTCCAGCGGGAGTGCCGTGCAGGATCGTAGAAGTAGTGGGCCATATTGGTGAGCCCGTCGGTCATGGCGTACACGCCAAACACGTAGACGAGGGCAAACACCGTGGCGACCGGCAGGGAAGCGACCAGGAAGGCCAAGAGAAGGGCCAAAGCTCCCCGGAAGATCAGCGCCGTTCCTGAATGCTGAAACAACTTGCGACCTGCGGTGTCGGACATAGGGTCAGTTTAGACCCGGCGCGGTAGCTGGGGAATGGGCCGGCACGCGTGAGGCCACCCCTTTCGTTATCGGCGGGTGTAGTGGGCGATGATGACGCCCTTGGTGGTGGTGACGGAGCCGGTGAGCTCGAACTCGGTCAGCGGGGCTGGACCTTCGAACAGCCGCGTCCCGGTACCCAGGGTGAGCGGGTGGATCAGCAGCGTGAAGTTGTCGATGAGGCCTTCGGCGTGCAGGGAGCGGACAAGCGACGCACTGCCGATGATCGTCAGATCGTTCCCCGGCTCGGCCTTGAGTTTGGCCACCGTCTCGGCGGCCTCGCCGGAGAGCAGAATGGAGTTCTGCCAGGCGTCGGCGTTCTCCAGCGTCCTTGACACAACGTACTTCGATGCCGCGTTCATGTACACGGTGAACGGGTTGTCGTCGGCGCGGGTGCCCCAGGCGGTGATGAAATCGGTCCAGGTCCGGTGTCCGAACAGCATGTCCGCGGTTTTCGCCATGCCCTTGCCCATCTCACGGCCCATGACCTCGTCGTTGTACCTGCCGCCCCACCCACCGTGGGTGAAGCCACCGCGGGTGTCCTCGTCCGGACGGCCCAGGCCCTGAATGACTCCGTCGAGGGTGATGGACAACGTGGCATTTATCTGGCGCATGACATGCTCCCTCGCTCCTGCAGACCGCTGTCTGCGGCCCTGTCACCCCCTATACGAATGGCGACCGGTCAAATCGACACCGGCACCCGCATTTTTTCTTAACGCATCCCCTCGCGGCGAATGGCCACCGCAATCGCCGCGGCCCGTGTCTCGACGCCGAGCTTGGCGTAGATGTGCGCCAAATGCGTTTTGACCGTGGCCTCGGAGATGAACAGGCGTTTGCCGAGCTCGCGGTTGCTGAGGCCTTGAATGAGGAGGCTGAGCAGTTCGGCTTCCCGCGGGGTGAGGACCTCGTCCGGGTTGCGCAATTGCTGGAACAGCTTGCTGGCCACAGGCGCGCTCATGACGCTCTTGCCTTGGGCCGCGCCCCGGACCGCGGCGAAGATCTCCTCCGGCGCGGCGTCCTTGAGCACGTAGCCCATGGCACCTGCATCCACGGCCCTCACGATGTCGGCATCGGAATCATAGGTGGTGAACACCAATACCGCTTGCTGCTTGCTCGCTTGGAGCAATCGCTTGATCGCCTCGATTCCGTCCATGCCCTCGCCCATGGCTAGGTCCATCATGACGACGTCGGCCAGGTGTTGTTGTGCAATGACGAGGGCTTCCTCGCCCGATGCGGCTTCGGCGACGACGGTGATGTCCGGCTGGGTGCCGAGCAACGCCTTGAGTCCGCTGCGGACCACCAAATGGTCATCGACGAGCAGGACCGAAATGGGGTTCATGGGGCGTCTTTCTTGATGGGCGACTGGTGTGCTTGATTCGGTTCTGTAACCGGCAGCGGTAGTTGCGCGGCTACGACGGTTCCCTCTCCGGGGGAGCTCTCCACCGAAAATACCCCGCCGAGTTGTTCCACCCGTTGGCGCATGGCACGCAGACCGTAGCCGCCCTTTTCCGACGGCGGAGGTACCGCAATGGGATCAAAGCCGCGGCCGTCGTCGAACACGTCCAGGGTGACGGCCCCGGGCAGGAATCCAAGCGTCAAACTGGCCTGTTGAGAGTGGGCGTGGAGCTTGATGTTGGCCGCCGCGCTTTGCGTCACGCGCATCAGGGCGTGGCGAACTTCGGCCGGTACCGGGCGGGGATCCCCGGTGACGTGGACGATCACGGAGTCGAGGTATTGGCGGGCGGCCTGTTCGAGGGCCTGGGGCAGCGGTCCGCTCTCCAGGCCAGGGGCGGAAAGTTCGTGGACCAGGCTGCGGGTGTCGGCCAGGTTCTGCCGCAGGAGGGTCCCGGCCTTCTGCACTTCCGCTTTCGCGCCCTCTTCAGGCCACGAGCGCTGCGCGGCTTCGAGCAGGAGCAGGCTGCTGGCAAGGCCTTGAGTGACGGTGTCGTGGATTTCCCTCGAGACACGTTCGCGCTCCGCGGCGATCCCGGCCGCGCGTTCGCTCGCGGCCAGGCGTTCCTGCGCTTGGGACACGTCGGCGTGGAGTTGGCGTTGCAGCGCGGCGTCGTCCTCAATGCGGTCGTAGATCAACGTGAGCAGAACCGCTGCGGCGATGGGCCCGAGCAGCATGGCTACGTCGGTGTCGCCGCTGAGGCGGAACAGCCCGATGGCCGTGGCACTTGCCGTCAAACCCGCGGCCAGATAGGCGATCCAACCGCTGAAGGCCGCGCGGGACAGGAAAAACAAAGCGAAGGAGCACCAAGCGAAACTCGGTGCGGCAATGACCAGCACGGCCCAGGCGAGCACGAGCGCCACCATCCACAACAGCCACGGTTGGCGCCGCTTGGCCAGCACCGCCACCACTGCATAGAGAACGCAGACCGCGGCAGCCAGGGCAACAGTCCAGAGATTGTCGGCCGGGCTGTGCCGCAGGACGTAGCGCACGCCGGATGCCACCATGAGCACGGCGAAGCTGAGGTGGACCACTGCATCGATCGGGCCCCGGGTGGGGCGGAAGGCAGCGGGACGGGAGGCCATCCTGTTCGGAGATTCCGGCATTCTTCCCATGCTAGGCGCGTTCAGGTCGCTGGTCTCTCCGCCTTTTGGCTGATACCGGGACCGGAAGGGATGAGGCCGGGCACGACGAGCGCCGGATGTGGTGAGGGAGCCCTACAGGAAGCATGGAACTGTACCCGTTGCCGACCTCCCGGAGGACCACCATGAAGAAGTCCAACAAGATCTTTGCCGCCGCTGCCGTTGGAGCCTTGCTCCTGACCGGAGGGGCAACCGCCGTCGCGAACGCCGTGACGCCGGCCGCGGCCAAAACCGCGACGGCCGCCGTTGACGTCAGTCCCTCCGCGGAAAACGTGGTCCCCCAGAACCGCATCACCGTCGGTGCATCCAGCCAGGCAGTCAACGCCGCTTTGGCGAAGTGCCAGGCCGACAAGCTTCCTTTCGTCACGGTTGCGCTCGTGGACCGCTTCGGGACAGTCCAAGCCTTGCTCCGCGGCGACAATGCGGCCGAACACACCATCGAGGCCGCCAAGCAGAAGGCCTACACCGCAGCCGCCTTCGGTGCGCCCACCAGCGAACTCGCCAAGCGAATCAACGGCAACGGACCGTCGATCGCCGACCTCCCGGGCACACTCTTCCGGCCCGGCGGAGTGCCGCTCAAGGTGAACGGCGTGTCCGTGGCGGGGATCGGCGTCGGCGGCGCACCGGACGGCGCCCTGGACGAAGCCTGCGCGGCAGCTGGTGCGGCGGTGCTAGCGGCGAAGTAGGGCCGCGCCTGCACCTCCGGGTGCCCAACTGACTCGCAGTTGTTGTCGTTATGCGGGCTGAAAACGACAACAACTGCGAGTCAGTTGGGGTGGCCGCCCCGTGAAATACCGAGGCTAGACTGCTTCTAGGACGCTCACGTAGTTCGCGATGCCTACGCCGCCCATGTTCTGTACGGCTCCGCGGCGGGCGTTGGGCAGTTGCATCGCGCCCGCGGTTCCCGTGAGCTGCATGGCTGCGATGACGTGTTGCGATACCCCGGTGGCGCCCACTGGGTGGCCTTTGGCCTTGAGCCCGCCGGACACATTGATGGGCAGCTTGCCGTCCTTGTAGACCCAGCCTTCCTGCATCGCGCGGGAACCTTCGCCGCGCGGCGTCAGCCCCATGGCCTCGTACATGATTAGTTCGGCGATCGTGAAGCAATCGTGCACTTCGGCGAAGTCCAGCCCGTCGATCCCGACGCCGGCCATCCCCAGCGCGCGCTCCCAGGACACCCGCGTGGCCGCGAACTCCGTAGGGTCGCGGCGTTCTGCCGGGAAGAAGTCGTTTGCGTGCCCGAAGCCCGCCAGCCGCACGGGTTCAGTAGCAGCGCCCGACGCCGGGCCGAGGGAGAGCACGACGGCGGCGGCGCCGTCGGACACGGGGGAGCAGTCGGTGCGGCGGAGCGGTTCGGCCACCATGGGATTCTTCTCGGAAACCGTCCGGCAGAACTCCTCGCCGAAGTCCCGGTGCATCTGCGCGTAGGGGTTGTCCATGCCGTTGTGGTGGTTCTTGGCGGCGATGGAACCAAGGATATCGCCGAGATCCGCTCCGCCCAGGCCCGCTCCGTAGCGCTTCTCGTAGTGCTTGGCCACCTCGGCGAAGAGCCCCGTGAAGCCGGTGGTGGAGGCCTTGCCTGCCATCTCGTAGGACGCGCCAAGGAGTGCGGCTCCCACCACGTCGGCCCCGGCGTCCGTCATCTTTTCGGCACCGATCACCAGGACGTTGCGGGCCGTCCCGGCAAGCACGGATTTCACGCCCTGTTGGAATGCGGCGGAACCGGAGGCGCAGGCGTTCTCCGTCCGGGTAGCCGGCACGTTGGCGAGGTCCTCGGACAACTGCAGGGCCAAGGAAGACGTGAAGCCCAGGGGCTGCATGCCCGAGTTGAACTGGCCGAGGTAGATCTCATCGATGTCCCGCGGCTCAAGGCCCGAGTTCCGGATGGCCTCCGCGGACACCTGAACGATCAGGGACTCGAGCGTCTCGTCCGTGAGTTTGCCGAACTTGCTGTGTCCCCAACCGGTGAGGAGGACGTCTTTGCCGAACTGGTTTTGCAGGCTCATGCTGTGGCTCCTTCGAGGGCGGCTTCTTCCAAGGAGACCGTGAACGCGGCCCCCGTCTTGCTTTGGATCTCTTCGACGGTGACCCCGGGCGCGAGGCGGGTCAGCGTCAGCTGCCGCCCATGGTCGTTGTCGTTCTTGAACAAATCGAACACTGCGAGGTCACTGACAATGCGGTCCACTACCCGGAGGCCGGTCAACGGCAGGGTGCATTCCCGGACGATCTTGGCGCTC
Source organism: Arthrobacter sp. 2RAF22 (assembly GCF_052115325.1). Lineage (NCBI taxonomy): Bacteria > Bacillati > Actinomycetota > Actinomycetes > Micrococcales > Micrococcaceae > Arthrobacter > Arthrobacter sp. 2RAF22. The sequence continues at coordinate 64,247 of NZ_JBFRGL010000008.1, forward strand.
CCGTCCTTGGCGTTGTGCTCGGTGAGGACCACGACGCGCGGTGTCCCGGCCACCAGGTCCATGGCGCCGCCCATGCCCTTGACCATCTTTCCCGGAATGGTCCAGTTGGCGAGGTCGCCGTTGCCCGAAACCTGCATGGCGCCGAGGATGGCAACCTTGACGTGTCCGCCGCGGATCATGCCGAACGACGTCGCGGAGTCGAAGATGCTGCCGCCGGGCAGGACTGTGACGGTCTGCTTACCGGCGTTGATGAGGTCAGCGTCTTCCTCGCCTTCGTAGGGGAAAGGCCCCATCCCGAGGAGGCCGTTCTCGCTCTGCAGCACGACCCGTACGCCGTCGGGCAGGTTGTTGGCTACGAGGGTGGGAATGCCGATGCCGAGGTTGACGTAATCGCCGTCGTTGAGTTCCTGGGCCGCAATGGCGGCCATCTCGTCGCGGGTCCATGCCATGGTGGTACTCCTTCGCTTGGTGGTGTTCAGACGGCCAGGGCTTCAGTGCGGGGCCGGACGGTACGCTGCTCAATGTCCTTGGCCCGGCCGCTCGCCTGGACCAGCCGCTGGACGTAGACGCCGGGTGTCACGACGTGGTTCGGATCCAATTCGCCGGGCTCCACGATCACTTCGGCCTCCGCGATGGTCACGATTCCCGCCGTCGCCACCACCGGGTTGAAGTTCCGGGCCGTGTAGCGGTAGATCAGGTTGCCGTCCGTGTCCGCGGTATGGGCGTGGACCAGCGCGACGTCGGCGACGATCCCGCGCTCGCGGACGTACGTGACGCCGTCGAACTCTTCGAGCTGTTTGCCCTCGGCAACCAGGGTTCCGACGCCGGTCCGCGTGTAGAAGGCGGGAATGCCGGCACCGCCGGCGCGGAGGCGTTCGGCGAGGGTGCCCTGCGGGGCGAACTCGACCTCAAGCTGGCCGGAGAGGTACTGCTCGGCGAAGAGCTTGTTCTCGCCCACGTACGAGGCGATGACCTTGCGGACCTGGCCGGCTTCGATGAGGACGCCGAGGCCCTTGCCGTCAATGCCCATGTTGTTGGAGACCACGGTCAGCTCCTTGACGCCGGAATCGCGGACGGCGTCGATCAGGTCCGCGGGGATGCCGCTGAGGCCGAAGCCCCCGACGGCGATCGTCTGGCCGTCGCGCAGGACGTCTTGCAGTGCAACGGCGGCGCTGGAATGGATTTTGGCCATGGCGTTGTCCTCGTCTTTGAGTTGGGTCGCTCAGCAGCTATCCACTTTGTGGACATTGGGCTGAGTTGGCGGTCTGAAAAGGAGCATAGGGCGGTTCTGCGCGGAGGGTCAACGGCGTTCCTTGGCCAGTAAGGCTGAACTTGCACAGTGTGGACGCTACTCTTTGAAGTGTCCACATTGTGGAGGAAATCTTTGGAGAGGGGTAGCGTTGCCAACTCAGCAGCCGCAAACCAAGCCGGTCCAGGGCGCCCAAGTGGTAGGCCGGGTCGCTGCGCTCCTCCGGCTCGTGGGACGCAAGCCGGAGGGCATGTCCATCGCTGGCCTGGTCCGCGAGTCGGGCTTGACCCGCCCCACGGTGCACCGCTTGCTCGCGTCCCTCGCCGCTGAAGGCCTGCTGGACCACGATCAGCGGACCGGTAACTGGATCTTGGGGCCGGAGATCTTCCTCCTGGGCTCGGTGGCGGCGGCCCGGTTCCCGGTTGAGGACCTGGCGCGGCCCAGCCTCCGCCGCCTCGCCGAGGAGAGCGGCGAAAGCGCCTTCTATTCGATCCGTCGTGGCCACGAAACCGTGTGCGTGCTTCGCGAGGAAGGCAGCTTCCCGGTGCGGTCATTCGTCTTGCACGAGGGCGTCAGGTTCCCGCTCGGCGTCGCGTCGGCGGGCACAGCGATCATGGCCTTCCTGGCGGACGAGGAGCAGGAAACGATCTTGTCCGGCTGGGAACGGCACGCCGGGGACTTCGCCGCTGGCCACACCGAGAGCGTGGTGCGCCGGAACCTTGAGCAGACCCGGATGGCCGGGTACTCGGTGAATCCCGGTTTGGTGCTGGAGGGTAGTTGGGGGATGGCCGCCGCCGTCTTCGACCAGCTGGGCCGGCCAATCGGCGCTTTGTCCCTCACAGGGATCGAACCGCGGTTCCGTCCTGAACGCCAGGAATTCCTCGGCAAGTTGCTCATGGAAGAAGCCCACCGCATGAGCTCCGCTTAACCCCTTTCAAATTAAGTTTTGAAACTCACCCATCCCTGTGGCCCGCACCTCCGAATAGCTGGCATAAGGACTTAGCCCGCAAGGGTGAAGTGCTTTCACGCCGGAATCAACCGGCACCGAATGTCAGTCCGTTTGAAGGAGAAATGTCATGCTTGCTACAAAGCGCACGTCTTTTGCGATCGCCGGCCTCGCCGCTTCCGCCCTGCTGGGCCTCACTGCATGTGGCGGCTCCGCTACCACGGCTTCACCCTCATCGGGGGCTCCGAGCCCGTCGTCCACCATGGCAGCGACCCCCTCAGCGTCGGCAAGTGCCGCGATGGACCCGAGCAAAGACCTGGTTGGCCCGGGCTGTGCAGCTTACGCCTCCCAGGTTCCCAGCGGTGCAGGTTCCGTTGCCGGCATGGCGCTCGACCCCGTAGCCGTGGCCGCTTCCAACAACCCGTTGCTCAAGACCCTGACGGCCGCTGTGTCCGGCAAGCTGAACCCCAAGGTCAACCTGGTGGACACGCTTAATGGCAGCCAGTTCACTGTCTTCGCTCCCGTGGACAGCGCTTTCGCCAAGATCCCCGCCGCCACCATCGACGGCCTCAAGACCGACGACGCTACACTGAGCAAGATCCTCACCTACCACGTCATCCCCGGCCAGCTGACCCCGGACCAGATCGTGGGAACCCACAAGACGGTTGAGGGCGACTCCGTGACCGTTACGGGAACCAAGGACGCACTCAAGGTTGACGGAGGTTCCGCCGTGATCTGCGGCGGCGTCCACACTGCCAACGCCACGGTGTACCTGGTTGACTCCGTCCTGATGCCTAAGTAAATCTCAACACAGATCATGCCCCTTAGGATTCGTCCTAGGGGGCATGGCCTTTGCGCGAAATCCGAGGGGAAATAGTGAAGCCGTCGATCGTGTGGTTCCGGGACGACCTCCGGGCCACGGACAACCCGGCGCTGCGGGCGGCAGCCGAGGACGGCGCCGCCGTCGCGCTCTATGTACTCGACGAGGAATCGCCGGGCATCAGGCCGCTTGGCGGAGCCTCCCGATGGTGGCTGCATCATTCCCTGCTTGCCCTTCGCGAAGACCTCGCCGCCCTGGGCGTGCCGCTCTTGCTGCGCCGCGGACGGGCGGCGGAGATCGTCCGGCAGACCGCGACGGCGATGGGTTCCGGATCGCTGTACTGGAACCGCCGTTACGGCGAGGCAGAGCGAACGCTCGACGCCGGCATCAAGGCCTGGGCGCGCGAGTCCGGAATGCACTCGGAGAGTTTCCAGGCATCGTTGCTGCATGAACCGTGGGCCGTCACCACGAAGCAAGGGGGGCCGTTCAAGGTCTTCACGCCCTTTTGGCGGACCGTGTCCGGGCTGGATTTCCGTGATCCGTTGGAGGCTCCGGAACCGGGCCGGGGATTCTCCGCCCAGCTGCCTGAATCCGAGGAATTGGACTCTTGGGGATTGTTGCCCCGCAACCCAGACTGGTCGGCCGGATTGTCCGAAAGCTGGCAGCCGGGTTCGGCCCAGGCACATGAGTTTCTTGATGACTTCGTGGAGCACGGGCTGGCGGACTATTCGGTGAACCGGGACCGGCCGGACCTGCCGGGCAGCAGCCGGTTGTCGCCCTTCTTGCGGTGGGGACAGCTCAGCCCGTTCGAGGTGTGGCATGCCCAGCAGGGCCGGCGCCGGGAACCGGGCGACGGTGCGGCAGTTTTCGCCTCGGAACTCGGTTGGCGTGAATTCTGCTGGCACCAATACTTCCATCATCCGGACCTGGCAACGGCCAATTTGCGGCCCGGTTTCGACCACTACCCGTGGGCTTGGCCGGGTGGTCAGGGTGCAGGCCCGCTTGGAGAAGTCACGGAGGCCGCCGACCTCCTTCGCGCATGGCAGGAGGGCCGCACCGGGTTCCCCATGGTGGACGCCGGCCAGCGGCAATTGTGGCACACGGGATGGATGCACAACCGGGTCCGCATGGTTTCCGCCAGCCTCCTGGTGAAGAACCTGGGCATCCATTGGCAAGTGGGCGAGCAATGGTTCTGGGACACCTTGGTGGATGCCGATCCTGCGTCCAATCCTGCGAACTGGCAGTGGGTAGCCGGTTCCGGCGCGGACGCCTCGCCTTTCTTCAGGATCTTCAATCCGGAGACCCAGGCAGCGAAATTCGATCCCGACGGCAGATACGTTGGCCAGTGGATCCCTGAGCTGTCCACGGCGGACTATCCGGAGCCGGTGGTGGACCTTAAGGCCTCGCGGCGGGAGGCCCTGGATGCCTACGGCTCGCTTCCTCGTTGAGCCAGGCCACCTGGGCACGAGCTGACGTCCTCTAGAAATTAGTAGGAAGTCCGAGTATATTCGGGATCAAAGACGTCCGGGAGCGCAGTTGGACTTGCGCTTTCGAGGCCGATGGCGGGCATTCCCCCTATGCAAAGGAGCATTCCATGGTGCGCGAACTTTCCCACTACATTGACGGCCAGAGGGTCGATGGCACCTCCACGCGCTTTGGCGATGTCTACAATCCTTGTACCGGCGAGGTCCAGGCCCGGCTTCCCCTGGCAAGTGCTGATGAGGTCAGGAACGCCATTGCGAGCGCGGAGAAAGGCCAGCTCGAATGGGGCGCCATGAACCCGCAGCGCCGCGGCCGGATCCTGCTGAAGTTCGTGGACTTGGTCAACGAGCACATGGACGAACTCGCCACGCTCCTTTCGTCCGAGCACGGCAAGACCTTCCCCGACGCCAAGGGTGATATCCAGCGCGGCATCGAGGTGGTGGAGTTCGCCGCCGGGGCACCGCACCTGCTCAAGGGCGAATTCTCGGACAACGCCGGCACCGGCATCGACGTCCACTCGCTGCGCCAGCCGCTCGGCGTCGTCGCGGGCATCACGCCTTTCAACTTCCCGGCCATGATTCCGCTCTGGAAGTCCGGCCCGGCGCTGGCGGCCGGCAACGCCTTCATCCTCAAGCCTTCGGAGCGCGACCCTTCGGTGCCGCTGCGCCTGGCGGAACTTTTCACCGAGGCGGGGTTGCCGGACGGCGTCTTCAACGTCATCAACGGCGACAAGGAAGCCGTGGATACCCTCCTCGAGGATCCGCGGGTGAAGGCTATCGGCTTCGTTGGATCCACGCCGATTGCCCAGTACATTTACGCCACGGCAGCGGCCCACGGGAAGCGCGCCCAGTGTTTCGGCGGCGCCAAGAACCACATGGTGATCATGCCCGACGCCGATCTTGACATGGCAGCGGATGCCCTCATCGGTGCCGGCTTCGGTTCCGCCGGCGAGCGTTGTATGGCGATTTCGGTGGCCGTGCCGGTTGGCCAGGAGACGGCGGACCAGCTCGTCTCGAAGCTGCAGGACCGCATCAAGGGCCTGAAGGTGGGCCCCAGCCTGGCTGCGGATTCGGACTTCGGACCTGTCGTGGCCGCCTCGGCGAAACACCGTATCGAGGGGTACATCCAGGCCGGCGTCGACCAGGGTGCCACGCTCGTCACCGATGGGCGCGACCTGAAGGTGGACGGCTACGCCGGAGGTTTCTGGGTGGGCCCCACCCTCTTCGACAACGTCACGAAGGACATGTCCATCTACAAGGAGGAGATCTTCGGCCCGGTCCTGAGCGTCCTCCGCGCAGCTGACTACGAAGAAGCGCTGCGGCTCTGCTCCGAGCATGAGTTCGGCAACGGCGTCGCGATCTTCACCCGCGACGGCGACGCTGCCCGCGACTTCGCGAGCCGCGTCGAAGTGGGCATGGTGGGCATCAACGTTCCCATTCCCGTCCCGATTGCGTACTACACGTTCGGCGGATGGAAGGCCTCGGGCTTCGGCGACCTCAACCAGCACGGCGCGGACGCGTTCCGCTTCTACACCAAGACCAAGACGGTCACCACCCGTTGGCCCTCCGGCATCCGCCAGGGCGCCAGCTTCGTGATGCCGGCCGGCAGCTGATGGCCGAGGTCCTGTTCGAGAAGCGCGGCCACCTCGGCGTCATCACCCTGAACCGGCCACAGGCCGTCAACGCCCTCACCGCCGGCATGGTGCACGCCATGCTGGAGCAGCTCACCGCGTGGGCGGAGGACGACGCCGTCAAGACCGTTCTGGTGCACGGCGCCGGGGACCGCGGACTATGCGCGGGTGGGGACATCGTGGCGATCTACGACGACATCCTGCGCCGCGGAGACCGGACCGCGGATTTCTGGGCTGCGGAATACCGCTTGAACTCACTCATTGCCCGGTACCCGAAGCCCTACGTGGCCTTCATGGATGGACTGGTCCTCGGCGGCGGGGTCGGGATATCGGCCCATGGCTCAGTCCGTGTGGTCACAGAGAGGACCCGCACGGGCATGCCGGAAACCACCATTGGTTTTGTGCCCGACGTCGGCGGGACCCTTCTGCTCTCCCGCTCGCCGGGGGAGTCCGGTACCCACGCCGCCCTCACGGGTGCCCATTTAAGCGGAGCTGACGCCTTGTTCCTGGGGCTCGCGGACCACTTCGTCCCGTCCGAAAGCCTGCCCGCGCTCGCGGAAGCGCTGGAAAGCTCGACGGCGGAGGCCGCCGTCGGGCGTTTCGCGCAGGAACCGCCGGCCTCGGCGCTGTCCGGCCAGCGCAAGTGGATCGACGACGCCTACGCTTCGGATGACGCCGAGGAAATCGTCGCGAGGCTGCGCAACGCCGGCGGGGAAGCCGCTTCAGCCGCCGAGACGATCGGGGCAAAGTCGCCTACAGCCGTGAAAGTCACCCTGGAATCGCTGCGGCGGGTCAAGGGGCTCTCCCTCGACGAGGCCTTGGAGCAGGAATACCGCGTTGGCGTGCGGTGCCTGGCCGGGCCTGATTTTCGCGAGGGGATCCGTGCCCAGGTGGTGGACAAGGACCGCAACCCGCAGTGGAAGCCGGCTTCCCTGGCGGAGGTGTCGCCGGCCGCCGTCGAGGGCTTCTTCGCGCCGCTCGGCGATCGTGAACTCAAACTTCATTCAAAGGAGTCCGACCATGTCTGACGCAGTTTCCGGCACCATCGCTTTCCTCGGCCTTGGCCACATGGGCGGCCCGATGGCCGTGAACCTTGTCAAAGCAGGGCATCACGTCGTCGCGTACGATCCCGTGCCGGCAGCACTCGAGGCGGCCCGTGAACACGGTATTGCCACGGTGGATTCCGCCCCGGAAGCGGTCGCGGGGGCCTCCGTTGTCCTGACCATGTTGCCCAGCGGCAAGCACGTCCTGGACGCCTACCGGGGAGTGGACGGAGCACCGGGCCTGCTCTCGGTAGCTGCGCCGGACACGCTGTTCCTCGACTGCTCCACGATCAACGTAGACGAGGCCCGCGAGGCAGCAGCCATTGCGCTGGAGGCTGGCCACCGCTCCGTGGACGCGCCGGTTTCCGGAGGCGTGGTGGGTGCCGAAGCCGGGACCCTGACCTTCATGGTGGGGGCACTGCCCGAGGACTTCGAAACGGTGAAGCCGATCCTGGAACTCATGGGCCGGAGGATCGTGCACTGCGGCGACCACGGAGCCGGGCAGGCCGCCAAAGTCTGCAACAACATGATCCTGGGCGTTTCCATGATTGCCGTCAGCGAGGCGTTCGTGCTGGGCGAGAAGCTGGGCCTCACTCACCAGGCGTTGTTCGACGTCGCCTCCAACGCCTCGGGGCAGTGCTGGGCGCTGACCACTAACTGCCCGGTTCCCGGACCGGTTCCCACGAGCCCGGCCAACCGCGACTACCAGCCCGGATTCGCCGGAGCGCTCATGGCCAAGGACCTGCGGCTCGCGGTCAACGCGCTTGAGAGCACCGGAGTGGACGGGCAAATGGGACACCTCGCCTCGAGGATTTACGACGCTTTCGCCGCCGAAGGCGGAGCCGGGCGCGACTTCTCCGGCATCATCACGGACATCCGGGACAAGTCCGCCAAGTAGCCTTGGCGGGTAGGTCATTTCCGGGGGTCCACAACGTGGGCAACCGACACAACTGAGCAACCGACAAAAGGGGCACGGCTTGGCGCAGCAGTACGAAAACATCCTGGTGGAACTCCGTGGACGGGTAGGCCTGGTGACCCTGAACCGGCCGAAGGCGCTCAACGCGTTGAACCAGGCCACCATGAATGAGATCGTGGCCGCCGTGTCGGACATGGATGCGGATCCCGGGGTGGGCGCCGTGGTGATCACCGGCTCGGAGAAGGCCTTCGCGGCCGGCGCCGACATCAAGGAGATGGCATCCAAGGGGTACATGGAAATGTACGCCGCCGACTGGTTCCGCGCCTGGGAAAACCTCACGCGCCTGCGCATTCCCGTGATTGCCGCGGTGTCCGGTTTCGCCCTCGGCGGGGGCTGCGAACTTGCCATGATGTGCGATTTCATCATTGCCGGGGACAACGCCAAGTTCGGCCAGCCGGAAATCAACCTCGGCGTCATTCCGGGCATGGGCGGCTCGCAACGGTTGACCCATGCCGTGGGCAAGGCCAAAGCGATGGACATGATCCTCACCGGGCGGTTCATGGACGCCAATGAAGCCGAGCGGGCGGGACTCGTTTCCCGCGTCGTGCCGGCCGCATCCGTGGTGGAGGAGGCCCTGGAGGCCGCCAAAGTGATCGCGTCCAAGTCCAAACCGGTTGCCATGGTGGCCAAGGAAGCCGTCAACGCAGCCTTCGAAACCGGCCTCTCCCAGGGTGTCCTGTTCGAGCGCCGGATCTTCCACTCATTGTTTGCCACCGAGGACCAAAAAGAAGGCATGGCGGCGTTCACCGAGAAGCGCCAGCCGGAGTTCAAGCACCGCTAGTCCCGAGCTCGACCGGGTATTCGAGCGCGTGGCCGTATTGGGACCACCCTCCGGTGAAGAGCCGCCCTTGTCCGAGGCCGGCGTGCTCCAGGGCTAAAAGATTGTGGCAAGCCGTTACTCCGGACCCGCAATAGCTGATCACGTTCTCGGCCGATGTGATGCCCGCCGTAGCGAAGATGCGCAGCAAATCGGCCTTGCTGCGCAGTTTCCCGTTGGGGTCCAGGTTCTCCCTGCACGGGACGTTCCGCGCGCCGGGCACATGCCCGGGCCTTGGATCGATGGGGTCCTGCCTGCCCTCGAATCGGTCGCGGTTGCGTGCGTCCACGGCGAGGTTTGATTCGATCGAGAGCTCGTGGATCTCCGCCAGGCGGTTCCTGGGCCACGGTTGTGCGGTGAAATCACCTGCGGGCCTCGAAGGATGTTCGGTTTCCAAGGGCCCTTCATAGTTCGCCAACCCGCCATCCAGCAGAGCGGAGCTGTGGCCTGTGGCGCGCAGCATCCAAACCAAGCGTGCGGCGATGACTCCGCCGGCGTCGTCGTATGCCACCACGATGTCGTCGTCGCTGATTCCCACTTCCCGCATCCCAAGGGCAAAATCTTCCGGCGGGGGGAGCGGGTTTCTTCCCTTGAGAGGCGATCCCTCAGCCGAGAGCCATCGATCCAGGTCGACAAAAACGGCACCGGGGATGTGCCCGCCGTCGTACGCCGCCCGGCCCGAGCGCCCGTCGAGGTACCAGCGCACATCGGCCAGTACCACGCGGCGACCGTTTTGAGATAACCATTCGACGTCGACAAAGGGTTCCACGGCTGAGCTCATGGCCACAATGCTACGTGTGAGTCTCACTATTTGATATATGAATCTCGCAATGTGGTCAAGAGGTGGTGGGCCTACGCCGGCGGGGTTCAGTCCGTGAAGTCGCCCGCCGCCTTGCGGAAGTCTCCCAGTACGCGGATCAGGTGCTCGACGTCTTCGTCCCCGAAACCGGACTGGCCGAACACCTCGTTGTTGAGTGCCGTCGTCGCGCGCTTCGCGAGGGTGCGGCCCTCCGCGGTGAGCTCGATCAGCGTGGTGCGCCCGTCAGTGGGGTGCGGGGAGCGGACCACGAGGGCTGCCTTTTCCAGACGGTCGACGGCGTTGGTCACCGACGTCGGATGCACCTGGAGCAGCGCGCTGGCCTTGTTCATGGGCAACGCGCCGCTGCGGGCGAAACTCAGTAGCGCCAGGAGCTCGTAGCGCGCGAAGGTCAGGCCGAATGGTTTCAAGACCCCCTCGATCCGCGCCAACAGGATCTGCTGCGTGCGCATGATCGCGGTGATGGCCGCCATGGGCGCGGCGACGTCGCCCCAGCCGTGGCGTTCCCAGTTTCGCTGGGCGTCGGCGATGGGGTCGCGGGGGAGTGGGCTGCCCACGGTACCTCCTGACATTGCTTGGCTGCCTATTCTTTCAGACTCGGGAACTCGTCCTCGGTGTACTCCACACCCAGGCCGGCCGGCAGCGGACCATCGCCATGGCGGGCCACCTCCGTGCCCCGAAGTTCGACGCGCCTGATCTTGCCGGAAATCGTCTTGGGCAGTTCGCCGAATTCGAGCCGCCGGATGCGCTTGAATGGCGCCAAATGCTGCCGGCAGTATCTGAGGATGTCCTCCGCCACAGCCGGGCCGGGCTCGTAGCCGGCGGCGAGCACCACGAACGCTTTGGGCACCGAAAGCTTCACCGGATCCGGAGAGGGCACGACGGCGGCCTCCGCCACCGCGGGGTGTTCGATCAGGACGCTTTCGAGTTCGAAAGGGGACAAGCGGTAGTCCGATGACTTGAAGACATCGTCCCCGCGGCCCACGTAGGTAATGACGCCGTTCCCGTCCCGGCTGGCCATGTCGCCCGTGTGGTAATAACCGTCGCGGAAGGCCTCGGCCGTCTTTTCCGGGTCGCCGAAGTAGGACTTCATGAGCCCCACGGGGCGGGGGTCCAGGCGCAAGCACAGCTCGCCGTCGTCGGCCTCTTCGCCAGTGGCAGGGTCAACGAGCACCACGTCGTAGCCCGGCAGCGGCCGTCCCATGGAGCCTGTCTTGACCGGCTGCCCCGGAGTGTTCGCGACCTGGACTGTTGACTCTGTCTGGCCGAAGCCGTCGCGGATGGTTTGGCCCCAGGCCCTCTCCACCTGCCCGATCACCTCGGCGTTGAGCGGTTCGCCCGCTGAAACCACCTTGGTGGGCGGGGTTTTGAGCAGGGTCAGGTCGGCCTGGATGAGCATGCGCCATACTGTGGGCGGGGCGCAGAAACTCGTGACTCCTTCGCGGCCCATCTGTTCCATGAGGGCCTTGGCATCGAAGCGGTCGTAGTTGTAGACGAAGACGCAGGCCTCGGCGATCCAGGGCGTGAAAACGTTGGACCACGCGTGCTTGGCCCAACCGGGGGACGCCACGTTGAGGTGGACGTCTCCAGGCTCCAGGCCGATCCAATACATTGTGGAGAGGTGCCCGACCGGATACGAGGTGTGGGTGTGCTCCACCAGCTTCGCCCGCGACGTAGTGCCCGAGGTGAAGTAGAGGAGCATGGTTTCGTCGGCGACGGTGGGGGCGTCCGGGACGAACGTCGTCTCTGCGGAACCCGATTCGACATACTGAAGGGCACCGGGGGTCTGGCCGTCGCCCACTTCAATGAGGGTGTAATCGCCCGGGACCTCGGCGAACTTGGCGATATTGGCGCTTCCGACGGCGGCCCAGCGGGCGCCGCCGCGTTCCACGCGATCCGCGATGTCGCGTGGGCCCATGAGCGTGGTGGTGGGGATCAGGACCGCGCCGAGTTTGATCCCGGCGAGCATGAGTTCCCACAGTTCCACCTGGTTGCCGAGCATGATGATCATGCGGTCTCCCCGACGGACGCCCTTGGCTTGGAGCCAGTTGGCGAGCTGCGAGGACCGTGCGGAGAGCTCGGCGAAGCTGCGGCGGGTGGAGCTGCCGTCCTGCTCGACGATGACGAGCGCAGGGTTGTTGGCCATGGCGGGATTGGCTGCGATCTGGTCGAACCAGTCGAGGGCGAAGTTGAACTCGCTGAAGCGGGGCCACTGGAATTCGCTGTGTGCGCGGGAGTAGTCGGTGCGCAGCTCAAGGAGCCGGTCGCGGGCTGCACGGAAGTCGTCGGTGACTGTCATTGTCTGCCTTTCGCCCTGCGTGGAATGGGTAAACGCGGACCGGGAAGGGGCTGCCCGTGTGATCCGCCTCACCTGCAATATACTAGGACATCCAAGGGTTTGGAAGAGGCAGCCGTGCGGTGGTGCGTCCCGTCACGCAGGGCAGGCTTTTGTGGAATGACGACGGCGGCGCCCCCCGCTACGGCGCGGCAGACCGCCGTCGTGCGCTGCAAAAAGTCGCTCGGCGTGACGGCGGCGCGCCGGTTCAGGCGATTGCTATTTCCACCACGTGTCGAAAATCGTGACCGGAACGGTGCGCTTGTGCCGCGTGCGCAGGTACTTCTGTTCGATGGTCTCCGCGACCTCGTCGGAGACGTCCCGGCCTTCGAGGTAGTCGTCGATCTGGTCGTACTTGATGCCGAGCTCGTCCTCGTCGGTGCGGCCGGGCGTGCCGTCCAGGAGGTCGGCCGTGGGGACCTTGTCCCAAATGCGGGACGGGGCGCCCAGCTCGGCGAGGAGTGCACGGTTCTGCCGTTTGTTGAGGCCGAAGAGCGGCAGGATGTCCGCGCCGCCGTCGCCGAACTTGGTGAAGAACCCGGTGACGGATTCGGCTCCATGGTCCGTGCCGATCACCAGGTAGTTGTGCTCGCCGGCGAGGGCGTACTGGGCGGTCATGCGGGCCCGGGCCTTCGTGTTTCCCTTGTGGAAATCCGAGATGCGCGCGCCCGTGGTCTTTTCGAACTCATCCTCGAAACCGTCCACTGCGCGCGAGATGTTGAATGTCCATTCGGTCTTGGCCTGGATGAAGTCGAGCGCGGCCTGGGCGTCGTCCTCATCGTGCTGGGTGCCGTAAGGGAGCCGGACGGCCACGAAGTTCGCCTCGACGCCCTCGGCCTCAAGCTCTTGGACGGCCAGCTGGGCAAGCCGGCCGGCAAGGGAAGAGTCGAGTCCGCCGGAAATGCCGAGGACAAAGCCCTTGGTGTGTGTGGCCTTGAGGTATTCCTTCAGGAACGTGACGCGTTTGCGGACCTCCTCGGCAGGGTCGATCCGGGGCTGGACGCCCATTTCCGCAATGATCGTGGCCTGGAGTGTGCGCATGTCCCCAACACTAGTAACCAGTACTTGAAACACTCAACTGTGTCACCTCAAGTCCGCCAATCGAGGAACGCTCGCTCAGATGATGTGAGCGAGGGTCGCGCCAAAACGCACTATAAGTGAGCGAGCGTCCTGGGAGGGGCTCCGCCGTCGTGTGTCCGGGCTGTTTGTCACCACCCCCTGAGCTACTTCGACGATCGCTCGCTCAGATATGGGCGCCAATCGAGGAACGCTCGCTCAGATGATGTGAGCGAGGGTCGCGCCAAAACGCACTATAAGTGAGCGAGCGTCGGTGGGGATTACGACGGCGCGGTGCCCGTCGATGCCCGGACCGTGAGGTGCGTGGGCATGACCGCCAGGCGCCGGCTGGTGCCGCCATATTGGGGATTGAGCCTGGACAACAGCATGGAGACGGCCACTCGCCCGGCCTGTTCAATGGGCGACGCCATGGTGGTCAGGGGAGGGTTGCAGAAATCGGCTCCGAAGATGTCGTCGCAGCCCACAATGCTCATGTCATCGGGCACCCGAATACCGCGTTCGCGCAGGCGCTGCAGCATTCCGATGGCCAGCAGGTCGTTGAAGACGATGCACGCAGTGGCCCCAGTGTGCACTGCGGCGTCCGCTGCGGCCGCTCCGGAGGTGGTCTTGGGCGCGAACGGCCCCACGCTGAACGTGGTCAGCTTCCGCTCGGTGGTTTCGTCCTGGAATGCCTGCCACCGCTTGGCATTGGACCAGGACGTGGCCGGGCCTCCTACAAAGCAAATACGTGTGTGCCCCAGCGAGACCAGATGTTCCAGCGCCTGGATGATGGCCGACGGCGTATCGATCACCACGGTGGGTGCGATGGCCGGAGCCCGGTTGATGGTGACCAAAGGCTGCTGTGCCGCCGCCTCGGCCAGCTGCGCATCCGTCAGGCGGGACGCGGCAAGAATGAATCCGTCTGCCGAGCGGCGCATTTTCTGCAGGGCATCTGCTTCCATCTCCGCTGATTCCTCGGTGTCTACGAGCAATTGCGTGTAGCCGGCGGCCTTCAACTGGTGCTGCGCCCCACGGATGATGTCGAAGTAGAACGGATTGGTGATGTCCGGAACCAGGACGGCAACTGTCTGGGTGCGTCCGGAGCTGAGCCCGCGGGCCTGGGAGCTTGGAATGTAATTCAGTTGCGCGGCCGCTTCTTCGATCCGCTCGCGCGTTACCCGGTTCACTCGGCCGGGATTGCTCAGGGCCCTCGAGACTGTTGATGTTGCCACTCCCGCAAGCTCCGCGACATCGCGGATAGTGGGCTGCCTGCCTGGTGACTGGAGCTGGAGTTCTGCCATCGCCTAGGTGTTCCTCATCTGCCGCAGCCGCTCTTCAACGAGTGACTTGTCCCACAATTGCAGCACCGATGACAATTTTTGGCAATCGCTTGTCATCGCTGTTGCGCTTCCCTAGACTCGGAGAAATCACCCGATGTGACGCGCACCACGCCAATGAGGCCATCGGGTCTCCAGGGAGGAAAACAATGAAGTTTGCATCGTCCGCCAAATTTGCCGCTGTTGTCGTAACAGCCGCCCTAGCTTTGACCGCTTGCGGAGGCGGCACCAGCAGCTCCGGGGGGAGCGCCGGACCCGTTGACGGAAAGGGCAAGAAGCTGAGCGTCCTGGTCAACTCCAACGCAAACTATCCGGCACAGCAGAAGCAGTGGTTCACGGATATTGCCGCCAAGTTCAAGGCACAGACCGGCGCCGACGTCGAATTCGAAACGTTCGCGTCGGGAAATGACGAACTCACACGGATCCAGACCTCCGTGGTGTCGGGTCAAGGCCCGGACGTCTATAGCCTCGGCACCACCTTCACGCCCACGGCCTATGCAACCAAGGCCTTTGTGACCTTGTCCGATGACGACTGGAAGAAGGTGGGCGGTAAGGACCGGTTCAACCAGGCAGCTCTGGGCATCTCCGGCCCGGACGCCCAGCACCAAGCGGGGATTCCGTTCGTCAGCCGGCCGTTCGTGATGGCCTACAACAAGGACATCCTGAAGGCGGCGGGGATCGATAAGCCCGCCACCAGCTGGGACGAGCTCGCAGCCCAGGCCAAGAAGATGACCAACCCGGCCACCGGAACTTTTGGGCTCGCTACCGGGTACAAGGACAACTTTGATCCGTGGAAATTCATCTGGGCCATGTCCGTCCAGGCAGGCAACCCGCTCGTGGACGGCAAGACTCTCAAGCTCGACGACCCGACGGTCAAGAAGGCTTACGAAACGTACTTCGGATGGCTCACCAAAGACAAAGTTGTCGATCCGGCGTCTGTTGGCTGGAGTAACAGCAACGCCCTGGCGGCATTTGCGAGTGGCAAGGCCGGTTATCTGATGATGACGACCTCGAGTTCCGTCCCGACGCTTGAGAAGTCCGCTGTCGCCGGTAAGTACGCTTACACGGCCATGCCGACGACGGCCCCGGGCCAGACGTCTCCGCAGGGCGACGCCGCGAATGCGGCGAGCATCCTCTCCGGTGACAACGTGGTTGTCGCCGATTACTCGAAGCAAAAGGACCTGGCCTTCGCTTACATCAACCTCATCACGTCCAAGGACGAGCAGCTGAACTACCAGAAGATCTTCGGAGATCTGCCCGCCAATGCCGAGGCGCTGAAGTCTCTGAATAACCCGATACTCCAACCGGTTGCCGATACCGCCGCCAAGTCCAAGGCAACGCCCTTCACCGGCGCTTGGGGCGACATCCAGTTGGCCCTCGTCAACGTAGTGGTCCAGTCGATCCCTGATCTCTCCAAGGGGTCCGTGGACGATTCGAGCCTCCAGACGCGCCTCAAGGACGCACAAACCAAGGGCCAGGCCTCACTTGACCGGGCATCGAAGTAAGTAGGAACTGACATGTCCACCGATTCACTGACTGCGGGCAAGTCCACGCGCCGCAAGTCGTCCCGCGCTGCCAAGCCGGACCCGCAGTCACCGAATGACACTTCCCGGCGTCGCAAGGGGCTGAGCGAACGCAACCGCCCCTTGTGGATGCTGATTCCAGGCGGCCTGCTGATGACAATCATCATCGTGGTGCCGCTCCTGCTCGGAATCTTCATGTCGGGGCTGGACCTGGACCAGTATTCGCTGCGCAAGTGGGTCAGCGCTCCGTTCATCGGAGTCCAGAACTTCGTCGAAGCGCTGACCGCATCGCCTTTGCTGCACGCCATCTGGCTCAGCGTCAGCTACTCCTTGCTCGCCATGGTGGTCACTATCCCGCTCGGCATCGCCGGGGCAGTCGCCACCCAGAACGCGTTCAAGGGCCGGGCAGTGATCCGTTCCATCTTCCTAATCCCCTACGTCCTCCCTTCCTTCGTGGTGGCGACGGTGTGGCGGACCATGTTCCAGCCGGGCAGCGTCATCGACTCCATGCTGCATTCGGTGGGCATCGACCCCGGACTGTGGCTCAACGGTCCCCAGTCGTATTGGACGCTCATCCTTGTCCAGATCTGGGCGTCGTGGCCGTTTGTCTACCTGCTGGCTTTGTCCGGGCTCCAGTCCGTGGACCATGAGGTCCACG
Source organism: Arthrobacter sp. 2RAF22 (assembly GCF_052115325.1). NCBI lineage: Bacteria > Bacillati > Actinomycetota > Actinomycetes > Micrococcales > Micrococcaceae > Arthrobacter > Arthrobacter sp. 2RAF22. The sequence goes on from NZ_JBFRGL010000008.1 coordinate 80,936, forward strand.
AGGCCTCGGCCCTTGACGGCGCCCTGTGGTGGAACAAGCTCCGCTACGTGGTGTTCCCTTACCTGAAGGGTCCGCTCTCCTTGGCATTCCTGATCGGCATGCTGCACCACATCAACAACTTCACCTTGCCGTTCGTCCTGTTCGGGGTACCTGCTCCGTCCGATGTGGAACTGCTCCCGATCCTCACCTACGTCACCAGCTTCCAGAGCTTCCGGTTCGGGCTCAGCGCGGCCATGGCGTTCATCTCGCTGATCCTGATCGCGATTCCCTTGTTCGTCTATCTGCGTGCCGTCAAACTCGACGACGCCGAAACACCCGGAGGCAAAAAGTGAGCACCGCAACTACCGCCGTCGGACGCAAATCGAACGAGGACTTCCGTCCGGGCTCCAAGCGCCAGCATGAAGTCACCCGGCTCATGCCAGGGCCGATGCTCGCCATCATCCTGACTCTGTTGTGTGCCCTGGTGCTGATTCCGGTGGCGTACATCTTCCTCGCGTCCGTGAACTCGGACATCGGCGTGGCCAGGGGCGAGTTCTTCCCGTCCAGTTTCTCCTTTGAGAACTACTCGACCATCTGGACGAGCGTTGGACTGGCCACCGGCTTGGCCAACAGCGTGCTTGTGGCCGGTTCCACCGCCGTTGTCTCCGCGCTCATGTCGATCGCCACCGCCTACGTCCTGGTCCGCTACCAGTTCCGCGGCCGCTTGACGATCCTTCGCGGGCTGCTAGGACTCCAGTCGGTTCCCGGCACCCTCATGGTCCTTCCGGTCTTCGTCCTGTTCTCTTCGTCCGCCACCTATCTGGGCATCCAGGTCATCGGCACGCAGTGGGGCTTGTTCATCACCTATTTGACGTTCGCGATGCCGTTCTCCACCTGGGTGATGGTCACCTATCTGCGCGGCCTGCCGCGCGAACTCGAAGAAGCGGCAAGGATCGACGGTGCCAGCAACCTGGGCGTGCTGGTGCGGATCATCCTCCCGCTGAGCTGGCCCGGCGTCGTCGTTTCCGGCATTTTCGCCTTCCTGCTCGGCTGGAACGACGTCCTGTTCGCCTCAGTCATGACGCGGCCGGAAAGCCAGACCGCCGCCGTCGCGCTCCAGGTCTTCGGCGCCTCGCAGGAAGGCGGCGCGATTCCCTTCTACGGCCAGATGATGGCAGCTTCACTTGTGTGTGCTGCCCCGGTGGTCATCCTGTACCTGATTTTCCAGCGTTACCTAGTGGGCGGCCTGACCGCCGGAGGAGTCAAGTAACTATGAGCACGCCAGCTGTTGAATGGGAGCTCTCGGGCTTCGGCGACGAGATCGACGACGACCCCAAGATCCAGATTGCCGTGATGCAGGCATTGGGAGCCAAGCACATTGAGGTCCGCAGCGCCTGGGGCACCAACATCGTGGATCTGGACGACGCACAGCTTCGTGAATTGAAGTCCTTGCTGGATGCCGCGGACATGAAGGTTTCCGCGATCGCCTCGCCGATCGGGAAAGTGGATGTTTCCCTCCCCGTCGAGCACGAGGTGGAAAGGCTCCGCCGGGCAGTCAACGCGGCACAGGTCCTGGAATCCCGCTACATCCGGATCTTCTCCTTCTACTACGGCGAGGACGTGGCGGTGGAGAGCATCCGGGAGGCGGTCATCGAACGCATGCGTGCCCTCGCGGACGTGGCGGAAGAGTCCGGCGTCGTTCTTCTGCACGAGAACGAGAAGGACATCTACGGCGACATCCCCGAACGGGTCCTGGACATCATCGAAACCGTGGCCTCTCCCGCGCTGAAAGTGGCTTGGGATGCCGCGAATTTCGTCCAGGTGGGCGTCAAGCCTTTCGAGGACGGCTACGCCAAGCTCCGCCCGCACCTTGAGTACCTGCAGGTGAAGGATGCCTTGTTCTCGAACGCCCACGTGGTCCCGGCGGGCGAGGGCGACGGCGATGTGCTCCGCACTGTCGAGGCCTTGAAGGCCGACGGGTACACGGGTTTCGCGAGCCTCGAGCCGCACTTGGCCGGCGCCCACGGACTGGGCGGTTTCTCCGGCCCGACGGCGTTCGGGATCGCAGCGAGGGCATTCGCGAAAGTCCTCAATGAAGCAGGAGTTGAGACGAAGTGAGCGAGGCCTCAAACGCTTCCGGCGCGGAGATCCGGGCCGCAATCGTAGGGTGCGGCGTGATCGGCCGCACCCACTCGGCCGCGGTCCGCGAATTCCCGGAGATCGTCATCACGGCCCTTGTGGATGTGGTTTCCGAGGCTTCCGAGGCGCTCGCCACCAAGATCGAAGCCCAGGGCGACCCGAGGCCGGCAGTCTTCCCGACTCTCGCCGAGGCGCTCGCCGCTGTACCCGTGGACCTGGTCATCGTCTCGACGCCCAGCGGGCTGCATATCCAGCAAGCGCTGGAAGCGCTCGACGCCGGCAAGCACGTGGTGATCGAAAAGCCCCTTGACGTTGACTTGGTCAAGGCGGACGAAATCCTGGCCGCGGCCAAAGCTGCCGAGGCCAAGGGCTTGGTGGCCACGGTGATCAGCCAGCACCGCTTCGATCCGGCCAGCCGGGTGGTGGACGAGGCCCGCCGAGCCGGACGCTTCGGTACGCTGACCTCGGCCGTCGCCTCGGTCAGCTGGTGGCGGAGCCAGGGCTACTACGATTCGGGCGCATGGCGCGGAACCTGGGCCATGGACGGCGGAGGCGCCATCATGAACCAGGGCGTGCACACCGTGGACCTGCTCTTGTGGTTCCTCGGCCGGCCCCTTGAGATCAGCGCCAAGACCGCCCTTCTCGCCCACGAAGTTGTTGAAGTGGAGGACACCGCCGTAGCTACCGTCACCTTCGAGTCCGGGGCCCTTGCCGTGCTGCACGCGACGACGGCGGCGTACCCTGGCTTGACGGTCCGCCTCCAGGTGATGGGCAGCAAGGGTTCCGCAGTGATCGACAACGACGACCTCGCGTACTTCCACGCATCAGACGCCGCCGATCCTTCGGAGAGCAGTGCGATGGGCATCCTCGGCGGCGGGAACCAGGCCGCCGTCGAGCTCGCCAAATACCCTGACGACACCGTCGAAGCACTGGATCCCACGGTGTACCCGGCTGGACATGTCCGGCAGTACCGCGACATCGTCGCGGCGATCCGGGAAGGACGCCCCGCGGGCGTTACCGTCCGGGACGCCGTGACCGCCTTGGCCACGGTGCGCGCCCTGTATGTCTCGGCAACCCTGGGCCAGCCGGTGCTGATCGACGATGTCATAGCGGGCAAGTACAACAACGTGGAGGTCCGTACCGGCGGGGCCGCTTCCCACCCGGACGCCCGCGAGGAGGTATCGGCATGAAGTTCTCCGTCTTCACCGCATCCACGCCCGAATGGTCGCCGCAGGAAGCCGCCACCAAGCTCGCCGCCCAAGGGTGGGACGGCATCGAATGGCGGGTCACGGACCAGGCAGAGGCAGCAGAACCGGGCTTCTGGGCAGGGAACCGTGCCACCTGGCCCATGACGGGCCTGGAAGATTCGATCCCGGAGATTGCCCGGCTCACCGCCGATTCAGGGTTGGAATTCTCCGGCCTCGGCGGCTACGCCCGCTGCGACAACCACGACGACGTCGATCGGGTCCTCGCGGCGACAGCGGCCTTGGGTGCCAGGCAGGTCCGGGTGAACGTGCTGCCGCTGGGCAACTCGAACATGGGCGGCCCCGAACCCACAGGCCTGCCCTACCCGGAACTCTTTGCCGCCACCCGGGAACACTACGAGTGGGTTGCTTCCCGTGCAGCACACCACGGCGTCAAAGCCCTCGTGGAACTGCACCATGGAACCGTGACGGCGTCGGCCTCCTCGGCCCGTCGATTTGTTGGAAGGCCTGGATCCGCGGCATGTCGGCGTTATCCACGACCTCGGCAATCTGCTGATCGAAGGCTGGGAATCACCCTTGCCAGCACTCCAGCTCCTCGGCCCCTATTTGGCACATGTCCATGTGAAGAACGCCCGCTGGGTCCGAACCGACTCGAAAGACGATTCGGGTGCGGCCGTGTGGGTCAACGAATGGGCCCCTCAGCCGAGGGCCAGGCGAGTGTCCTCGCCTACTTCCGGGCGCTCGCTGACGTCGGCTACGACTCCTGGGTCACGCTGGAGGACTTTTCCACCGAGCTTCCCTTGGAGGAACGGACGGCGTCCAACTTGGCTTATGTCCGCAAGGCAGCCGCCTTGGCGGGGTTCGCCGTCGTCGATCCCGCTTCTGCATCCTGACCGGGCGTCCACGCCTAAACACAGCAGCCGCTTGCCTTTAGGAGGCAAGCGGCTGCTGTGTTGTTTAGAGGTTGCTCAGATGGTGCGCGGTGCCTTCGCCAGGTTGTCCTTGAGTTCGGCAGCGTTCTGCCGCACCACGTAGGCCGGGCGGTCACGCTCCACGCGCCAGCTCTCATCGAGCGGGCCGATGTTGACGGTGTCGAAACCGAACTCGTCGTAGAGCTTCGCCACGAGTTCCGCCGCCTCGGGGTAGTCGCTGGCGGTGGCCAATGCGCGGCGGTTCTCGGCGCCTGACGGGGAGCCGTCAGTGCCGATCTCCTTCGCCATGATGTGGTTGAAGCCCTTGGCCACCTTGGACGTGGGCAGGTGCTTCTGCAGCAGGCCCGACGTGGTGGCCTCGCCCTTGTCGAGCTCCGGGATGCGGCCGTCCCGCTCCCAGTAGTAGTTGTTCGTGTCGATCACAATCTTGCCCGCGAGCGGTTCCACGGGAATGTCCTGGTAGCTCCTGAGCGGAACGGTCACGACGGCGAAATCGCCCGCCGCTGCTGCCTCGGCCGGTGTTGCGGCCCGGGCATGTTCGCCAAGCTCCGCCACCAGTTCCGCCAGGGTTTCCGGTCCCCGCGAGTTGCTGATCACTACGTCATAGCCAAGCTCGACTGCTTTGCGGGCGACTTGGCTGCCAATGTGTCCTGCACCGATGATTCCGATTGTTGTCATATGTGCGGGAACACCGCCTCCCGCGCAGATATTTCACAGGTTACGGCGGGTGACGTGCCGGCGCCGTGGACAGTGCATGACGCTCGCCATTCCCTTGCGTCGAACGGCTTTACGTAGAATGGGCACCATGACTCCCGCTGTTGACACTGCCGCTGCCCGTGCCCGCCTCCTTGAATTGATCAAAGAACTGGCGGTTGTCCGCGGCAAGGTGATCCTTTCCAGTGGTGCCGAGGCGGACTACTACATCGACTTGCGGCGCATCACCCTCCACCACGAGGCTTCGAAGCTTGTTGGCCAGGTGATGCTCTCCATGATCGACGACGCCGGAATCGCCGTTGAGTGCGCCGGTGGCCTGACGATGGGTGCGGACCCGGTCGGGACCGCCGTGATGCACGCCGCGGCCGACGCCGGCCGCGCGGTTGACGCTTTCGTGGTGCGCAAGGCCCAGAAGTCCTACGGCATGGGCCGCCAGGTTGAGGGTCCCTCGGTGGAAGGCCGGAACGTCGTGGTTCTCGAGGACACCTCCACCACCGGCGGCTCGGCACTGACCGCCGTCGAGGGCGTCCGCAAGGCCGGTGGCAACGTGGTGGCCGTGGCCGTCATCGTGGACCGCAACACGGGCGCCAAGGAAAAGATCGAGGCCGAAACCGGCGTGCCGTACCTCTTCGCCTTCGGCAAGGACGAGCTGGGACTCGACTAACTCTGCCAAGGCCGGGCGGGTTTGAGGGGACCGTGTGCCCGTCCGCCGAAGCGCCTAAGCTGGCTGCGTGAACTATCGGGCGGGGAAATTCCCTCGGAGGCAGCAGCGCTGGCAGGACCCGGGCTCCCTTGCCCGGGTGCTCCGCCAAGCCGCCGAGCTGAAGAGCTTTTCCCGCCGTTCCTTCCTGATTGGAGCCGGTGCTTCCACGGCCCTCGCAGCGGACATGCTGTTCACCCGCCAGGTCCAGGCGGAACGCCGCACCACCAAGATCCTCCCGGTAGGGGACGATTTCGCGGAGTCGTACTACCCCAACTCGAGTTGGATCCTCTTTCCCGGCTATAAGACGAGCTGGGAAGAGGCCCAATGGATCCTCAACTCGATCCGCGGTTCGCTCCGGCAGCGCGGCCAGATGGCCGCCGTCGGATACTCCAACCTGGGGATGGAAGTCACTGATGTGGTGGACGCTGTGCTCGCCTATATCAATGAGCGCAAGCTGAACACCCTGTATTTCTACGGCCACAGTTTCGGCGGGATGTTGGCCACTGAGGTGGCCGCACGCCTGCGTGAACGCAACGTCAGCGTCAAGCTGATCCTGTTGGATTCCTCGCCGTTCAGTAAGTACGACATCCTCGACCAAAGCTGGTTCGACGGCGTCGTGTTCTTGTACGAGAGCGGCTTCCAAGTTCCGTCAGTCCTCCGCGGCGGCTATGAGCTGGGCGAGCGCGTGGTGAACAAGCACGAACGCACATGGGGGCAGATCTGGGACCAAACCTTGGAGCAGCTCTCGCCGATCGCGCCGTCGAGCGTGCTGATCCAGAGCGAATCGGACTACATCTACCACTTTGACGGCACACGGTTTGTCGACGGGCTGGGAGACACCCGCATGGCCTTTATCGGAAACCCGAACGATGACACCGTGAACTACGAAACCGCCCGGGCCGCGTGGGCCAAGGCATTCCCCCTCAACATCGCGTCCACGGGCCGCAGGACCGACGGCGCCCGCCCCGCCCATGCGAGCCCGCAGTGGAATCCCTTTATCTACAATCCGATCATTGAGGACCTGGAGAACGAGCTGTTTCCGCTGCCCCGGGCCGGCTCGCGGGTGGTGTTCTACTGACGGTGCCTCCCTACCTGCGCCGCAGTCCGTCCAGCTCGGAACCGCTGAGGCCTGCGACGCGCAAGTAATCCGCCGCGTCGCCGAACTCGTGCCCGAAACGGTCCAGGAAGTATTCCATCGCGGCTTCGGGGGATTGCAGCAGCATGAGCGAGGGACTGAATGCCTCCTCCGGAACCTCGGGGACAGCCAGCCGCCAAGCTGCTGACATGGTTTCCAGCATTGTGGGGAGGGCCGCGGTGCTTGCGGCGTAGTCCGCCACGACGGCCGCGCGGTCAGCGCCCGTCGCGAGGAGCGCCAGAGCGGATACGACGCCGGTGCGATCCTTGCCGAGCGAGCAGTGGATGAGCGTCCGCTTGCCTTGGGCCGCGGGACGCAGCGATTCGGCCACCCAATCCGGGCGGGCGCGAACCCACCCAAGGTACAGCTCGCCAAGGTCTTCGGCCGTGTGGATCGATTGGAGCCCAGCAGAAGCGGTACGCGGATCGAGGGGGTTCTCCACGAGCTCCACCGCGCCGTTGGCAAGTTGCCAGGGCACGATGGCGCGCTCGTACGCGCTCCGGAGATCCACGACGGCCTGGATGCCATGACGTTCCAGGAACGCGGCCGTCGCCGCGGTGTCCATGCCAAATGGCTGGCTGCCCCTCAGGATACGGCCACCGGCCAGGGACCGGAGGTTCAGCACAGCCATGGCACCGGCCCTTCTTCTTAGATCTGGTTTTTGAGGTCCGCTACCGAGTTCAGGACCTGGTTCGGCCGGAACGGGAAGGCCGCGATGTCCTCCCGCTGGGTGATGCCGCTGAGCACCAGGACCGTGTGCAGCCCGGCTTCCATGCCCGCGATGATGTCGGTGTCCATGCGGTCACCGATCATTGCCGTGGTCTCGGAGTGCGCGTCGATCTGGTTCATCGCGGAACGGAACATCATGGGGTTCGGCTTGCCCACAATGTAGGGCTCGCGGCCGGTCGCCTTGGAGATGAGCGCGGCGATGGCGCCGGTGGCGGGCATCGGCCCGTCCTTCGAGGGACCGGTGGCATCCGGGTTGGTGGCGATGAAACGCGCCCCCGCGAGGATCAGCCGGATGGCCATGGTGATCGCTTCGAAGGAGTAGGTGCGGGTTTCGCCGAGCACCACGAAGTCCGGGTTCTGGTCGGTGAGGATGAAGCCGGCCTCGTGCAGCGCCGTCGTGAGCCCTGCCTCACCGATGGTGTAGGCGCGGTTCCCGGACTCGGAGCCCTGCACCTGGTCCTTGAGGAACTGGGCCGTGGCCAGGGCCGATGTCCAGATGTTCTCTTCCGGGATTTCCAGGCCTGAGGAGCTCAACCGGGCTGCCAAGTCCCGCGGCGTGAAGATGGAGTTGTTCGTGAGGACGAGGAATCGCTTGGAGGTGTCCACCCAGCGCTGGATCAGTTCAGCCGCTCCGGGAACAGCTTGGTTTTCGTGGACAAGGACACCGTCCATGTCCGTGAGCCAGCATTCGATTTCGTGTCCGTTGCGGTAAAGGGCTGAGCTCTTGGGGGCCTCGGTTGCGTTCTCCATGCTTTTCCTCCGCGTAGTGGCTGCTTCTCGTCCCAAGTCTTTCATCTTTCGGTCTCCGAGACACCCGGGTGTCCTGCGTTACGGGGCCGGGTATCGGCGCCGCATGCGGCACTGGCCGGGCTAGGGTTGAGGAGTGACTGACCGGCCCCAGAACCCTGCCCCCACCGACCCGTCGTTCGTCTCCTCTAGCGAAGGGGAGTCCGAAGCGAAACCGGAGGTCGGCGTCGGGCCCTGGGAAGGCGACTGGCCGGAAGGCGAGCAGTGGGACCCGGACCTCCTGGCGGACGGCGACCGCCGCAATGTCGTGGACAAGTACCGGTACTGGAAGCACGAGGCGATCGTCGCGGACCTGGACGCCCACCGGCACGATTTCCACATTGCCATTGAGAACTGGCAGCACGACCTGAACATCGGCACCGTAGTGCGTACGGCCAACGCGTTCCTCGCCAAGGAGGTCCACATCATCGGACGACGCCGGTGGAACCGTCGCGGCGCCATGGTCACCGACCGCTACCAGCACGTCCGCCACCACCCCACCGTGGAGGATTTCGTGGAGTGGGCGCAGGGGGAGGGGCTGGCCATCATCGGCATCGACATCTTCCCCGATTCCGTGCCGCTGGAAACCTACGAACTTCCGCGCAACTGCGTCCTTGTGTTCGGGCAGGAGGGCCCCGGCCTGACTCCCGAGGTGCACGACGCCGCCGTCGCCACTTTGTCGATTGAGCAGTATGGTTCCACGCGGTCCATGAACGCGGCGTCGGCCGCGGCCATCGCGATGCACGCGTGGATCCGCCGGCACAACTTCGGCCAGCGCGTGTCTTGAGTCAGCCCGTCCTGAGAGGACCCGGCGGCAAAAGGTCCGCAAGTGTTACCCGTCTCCGTGACCGGAAACACGGTGTCGGATTCTTCAGTCGCTAGGATGGTGCCTAGCCGTATAGGTCTACTCCAGGGTCAACAAAACCCACAGACGAAAATCAGCATAGGAGTCAGCATGCCCATCGCAACCCCAGAGATTTACTCCGAGATGATCGACCGCGCGAAGGCCGGTGGATACGCGTTCCCGGCAGTGAACGTGACCTCGTCGCAGACCCTGAACGCCGCCATCCGCGGCTTTGCCGAGGCCGAATCGGACGGCATCATCCAGGTCTCCACCGGTGGTGCTGCCTACTGGTCCGGCGCCTCCGTCAAGGACATGGTTGCCGGCTCCTTGGGTTTCGCGGCTTTCGCCCGCGAAGTCGCCAAGAACTACAACGTGAACATCGCCCTCCACACGGACCACTGCCCGCAGGACAAGCTGGCTGATTTCGTCCTGCCGCTGCTGGCCGCTTCCGAGGAAGCCGTCAAGGCCGGCAAGGACCCGATCTTCAACTCGCACATGTGGGACGGTTCGCACGAGACCCTGTCCGAGAACCTGCGGATCGGCCGCGAACTCCTGGAACGCGCAGCTGCGGCCAAGATCATCCTCGAGGTTGAAATCGGCACGGTCGGCGGCGAGGAAGACGGCGTCGAGAACGAGATCAACGAGAAGCTCTACACCACCACCGAAGACGCCCTCGCCACCATCGAGGCACTCGGCGCCGGCGAGAACGGCCGCTACCTGACCGCCCTGACCTTCGGCAACGTGCACGGCGTGTACAAGCCGGGCAACGTCAAGCTCCGCCCCGAACTGCTCAAGCAGATCCAGGCCGAGGTCGGTGCCAAGATCGGCAAGACCAACCCGTTCGACCTCGTCTTCCACGGCGGCTCCGGCTCCACCGAGCAGGAAATCGCTGACGCTGTTTCCTACGGCGTCATCAAGATGAACATCGACACCGACACCCAGTACGCGTTCACCCGCCCGGTTGCCGGACACATGTTCTCGAACTACGACGGCGTCCTGAAGGTCGACGGCGAAATGGGCAACAAGAAGACCTATGACCCCCGCGTCTGGGGAGCCTCCGCCGAAGCCGGCATGGCTGCCCGCATCGTGGAAGCCGCAAAGCAGCTCGGTTCGGTAGGCAAGACCTTCTAATGTCCGACGAATTCCGCAAGAACCTGATGGGCCCGGAGCCGACGCTTCTCCCTGCCGAGACCGAGGTGTACCAGCACCTTGCCTTGGGGCAGGAGGCCCTGGACCTCGTGGCCAAGTACCCCACGTCTTCGTTGCTGTGGGCGATCCTGGCCGAAGAAGCCTGGGCTGACGGCCGGACCATCGATTCCTATGCGTATTCCCGCGTGGGTTACCACCGCGGACTGGATTCGCTGCGGCGCAACGGTTGGCGCGGCGTCGGGCCCATCCCGTGGGAGCACGAGCCTAACAGGGGATTCCTGCGCGCCCTGTACTCCCTCGGCCGGGCGTCGGCTGCCATCGGCGAGGCTGAGGAACCGGAGCGGATCGAGAAATTCCTGAACGACTCCGATCCCGCCGCGAAGGCAGCGATCGAAGGCTAGGACAAGTGAATTAAACGCCGACGGCGGCCTCCCACTCAGGTGGGCGGCCGCCGTCGCGCTTTCCCCACCCAACTAACTCGCAGTTAATGTCGTTATGAGGCGTCATAACGACAACAAATGCGAGTCAGTTGGGTCGGGCGGGTCCTAGGAGACCGGGGTGAGGCCGGTCCGGGCCATGGCCTCGGCGTAGGCGCCATGAATGAGGTCCAGGTACTCCTGCTGGCGCGTGGGGGAGCCGGCGAAGGAACGCCCACCGAGCGAGCGGACCTTGAATGTCTTGAAGCCGCGGCGGTGGATGCTCTGCGGAGCAGCCTTCATCAGCTGGTCTGCCAATCGATGGGCTTCATTGCCGTGGGCTACCAGCACGGACGTGCGCGGCACGATCGCCAGCAGGCGCAGGAGCGGTTTGAGGCCTTCGGTGATGTTGGCAGGAGTCAGCTTGCCCGGTTCGCCGTCGGGCTCGATCCACGGGTAGACGTTCCACGGCATCATGAGTTCGGGACGAAGGCCCAACTGCCACTGCATGCCCACCATGCGGGTGGTGGCATCCGCGTCACCCGGGACGATGAAGCCCGAGCCCTCCGTGGTGCGGGTGTTGGAGAAAAGGCTGATGATGCGGCACTCGTCAACGCTGTGGACGGGGTCCACGTAGAGGACTTCGCTGCCCGGCTTCTGTTCTTTGAGGGAATCGCAAAGCCCCGTGACCTCGGCGATGTGGGGTTCGAAACGTCGGTTCCAGAGCTGCTCTTCGCGTGTTTCAGTCGCCAGGTCTTGCATATGGGCTTGGGTCTCCTACGTGTAGCGAGGCGCACTTATCCGGCCGGGAGCGGTTTGCCGCGACCGGTCAGATTGGGTGCAGTGTTGGGGGCTGGTTAACTCTACCGGAACGGCGGTGAGCTGTGGGGTGAATCGGGACTTCTGTGGTGGGACTCTCGACGGCGGGAGCCGGCTTCCGGGCATGGACCGGGCCGTGCGCTAGGCCGTACGTTAACGGAAACGGCACCATCCCGATGCATTCGGGACGGTGCCGTTTCGGAAGTACCTTGCTACTGCTTGTTCTCGTTCTGGTCGTCGCTTTCCTTGGTCCGGGAGACCACGGTGCCGTTCGATTCGTTGAGGATAAGCTTCACGTCCCGCGCGTTGTCAAAGTTGAACATCGCGTTGATGGAGCCGGCCTTGGCGTCCGCCGAGGAGTCGCCGATCTGGCCGGTGTGCCAGTTGTCCTCGATGAAGCGAAGGATGGATGACTGGTCCGTCTGGGTGTGGTCCACGAAGTTCTTCTTCGCGAAGGGCGAGATCACCACGAGCGGCTGGCGGGGGCCGGGGCCGCAACGGTCCGCATAGCCTCCGGCCATCGGGACACCCTTGTTGTACGCGTTGAGGCACCATGCGGCGTCGTCAGTGGTGTTGGAGGAGTTCTTCACGCCAGCCGCGACGTGGTCGTACCAGCCATCGGAGTCATCGTAGGCGAGGACGATTGCGGTGTTTTCCCAGTTCTTCGAGTTCTGGATGGCGTTCACCTGCTGCGTGATGAACTTCTGCTCGTCCAGGGGATCGGAGTATCCGGCGTGGCCGTCCTGGTAGTTACCCGCCTTCAGGAAGGAGACTGCAGGCATGTTGTCCGAGTTGACCACCTTCGCGAAGTCCGTGGTGTCGTACTGGTGGTTGGCCTGGCCGTTGTGTCCGATTTCGTCCACGCTGGCCGGAGCAAGGTGGTGGGGGTTGGACGTTGACTTGTAGTACTGGAACGGCTGGTGGTGCGGGTTGTAGTCAGTCACCGTGGCACCCGCGATGTTGGTGTGGGTGGTCATGCAGGCTGCCGGCGTGGTGTCCGTGGCCGGCGTCGTCGGGGCGAAGCCGCCCTGGAACCAGCCCCAGCTGACGCCCTTGTCGTTGAGCAGGTCGCCGATGTTCTTGCCCTGCATGCCGGCGAGGTTGTTCTTGCTTGCGTGGCTCTTGTTGGAGCAGTCGTCGTAGACCGGATCCGGGTCTTCCGTCATGGTGCCGACGCCGTTCGCGTCAGGGAACTTGACCGTGTAGTCGCTGCTTGCCGGTTTGACGGGCTGTCCGGCGGCGGTGAATTCGGTGACGCCGTGGGTCTGGCCGGACACGAGGTTGAGCGCGCCGGGGCTGGACGGGCCGAAAACGGTGCTGAAGTGTGAGTCGCTCATGGCGAAGTTCTGGGCGTAGTTCCAGATCCCGGTGACGGTGTTGCCGTCGTAGTAGTCCATGGTGAGCCCGGGACGCCCGAACTGGCCACCCGAACAGGTGTCCATACTCGTGTTCTCGACGAACTTGTTCATCAAGCCACCGTTGTAGGCCTTCTGCTCCGCGGTGTATTCGTGGTCCTGGTCGCACGTGATTGCCTGGCCCGGAGTCAGCCGCTGTGGTTGGACCGAGTTGGGATTGTTAGGTGCCAAGAGCTTGTCGTTGGCGAGGGTGGCGATGTTCTTCGGCGTGTTCTTGGCCGCCGTGAACGCGGGAGCCGCTGCGCCGCTGCCTTGCTGGGTTTCGCCGGCCGTGTTGGCTGCCTGCGGATACGTCGCGAAGTAGTGGTCGAAGGAGACGTTCTCGCCGAAAATTACGACGACGTGCTTGATAGGCGTCGCGGTGTCCTTGTGGTCGTTATTGGCCGAGGCCGGCGTCAGGCCGAACCCGATCATGCCGGCAGCGATCGTGGATGCTGCGAGTGCGCTCACTCCTGCCGTTGACAAGAGCCGCTTGTTGCGAAAATTCATCGATTTCCCTTCAGATTCACGGAAGTGCCCGCTGGGGGTGAGGATTCACAAAGAATGTAGCCGCTCGCCTGGGGCCCGAGGGCCGTTTTGGAGGCTCGAAGCGGACTGTTTGGGAAGAGTTCACATTCTGCTCACGGGGAACTTCGAGGGCGCCCTCCCTGTTTTCATGTCGCCTTCCGACCGTGTGACAACAGGTCCAAGAGCCGCATCGGCTAAACTTGGCTGGTAAGAGCCCCGGAACTCTTGCTGATCCCGCCGATGAACTTTTGCGAAAGTCTGCGGGCAGGACCGAAAGATTCGGGGCGTTCTCATGTACGGCGCTGAGCCTTGGTGATCCCGCCAGGACCGGCCCGAAAGAATGGGGGAGGATCCCATGCCAGCTATCGTGATCGTCGGAGCCCAATGGGGCGACGAAGGCAAAGGCAAAGCAACCGACCTGCTCGGTGGCCGCGTTCACTACGTGGTCAAGCCCAACGGCGGCAACAACGCCGGGCACACCGTTGTGGTGGGCGGTGAGAAGTATGAGCTCAAGCTCCTTCCTGCCGGCATTCTGAGCCCCAACGCGATTCCGATCATCGGCAACGGCTGCGTGGTGAACCTTGAAGCGCTGTTCCAGGAGATCGATGGCCTGGAAGCCCGCGGCGCAGACACCTCCCGATTGCGTGTCTCCGCGAATGCCCACCTCGTGGCGCCGTACCACCAGGTGTTGGACAAGGTCACGGAGCGCTTCCTCGGCAGCCGCGCCATCGGCACCACAGGCCGGGGCATTGGCCCGGCCTACATGGACAAGGTGGCCCGCCTGGGTATCCGCGTGCAGGATGTCTTCGACGAATCGATCCTCCGCCAGAAGGTGGAAGGCTCGCTGCGCCAAAAGAACGAGCTCCTGGTCAAGGTCTACAACCGCCGCAATGTGGTGGTGGACGAGATCGTGGAGTACTTCCTGTCCTACGCCGAGCGCCTGCGGCCGCTGGTCATTGACAGCACGCTGGTCCTCAACAACGCACTGGATGAGGGCAAGGTGGTCCTCATGGAGGGCGGCCAGGCCACGTTCCTGGACGTCGACCACGGCACTTACCCGTTCGTGACGTCGTCCAACCCGACCGCCGGCGGCGCGTCCGTTGGCTCGGGCATCGGACCCACCCGGATCTCGCGGTCCATCGGCATCATCAAGGCCTACACCACGCGCGTCGGCGCCGGCCCGTTCCCCACGGAGCTCTTCGACGAGATGGGCATGTACCTGCAGAAAACAGGCGGCGAGTTCGGCGTCAACACCGGCCGCCCGCGCCGCTGCGGCTGGTACGACGCCGTCCTGGCCCGCCACGCATCCCGCGTCAACGGCTTCACGGACTACTTCGTCACCAAGCTGGACGTCCTGACCGGCATCGAGCAGATCCCGGTCTGCGTGGCCTACGACGTCGACGGCGTCCGCCACGACGAAATGCCCATGACCCAGACCGAATTCCACCACGCAGTGCCGATCTTCGAGTACTTCGACGGCTGGACCGAGGACATCACCGGCGCCAAGACGCTCGAAGACCTCCCCGAGAACGCCCGCCGGTACGTGCTGGCCCTCGAGAAGCTCTCCGGCACGCGCTTCTCCGCGATCGGCGTCGGCCCGGACCGGGACCAGACGATCGTGGTGCACGACCTCATCGAGGACTAGTCACCACAGCTAAATCACGACGTCGGCGGGTCGCCCTTTCAGGGGTGGCCCGCCGTCGTGCGTTCCGCGCCAAAAGGCACACAAAACGCCGTCGGAAAAAACTTTTGGAATCCGCGTAACCCTTTGGGGTGCCCCGACGATTACCTCTTTGAAAGGCCGAGCTGAAATTTGTCCCCCATCATGTTTCAGCTCGGCCCTTTTCATGTCTGAAGGGGTTTCGTGGATGTGCAAAAAGTCCGGGAGAGGCAGGTCCCCGGAACCGAAGGCTGGTCCTTGGGCATAGCGGGAGCAGCGGTTAAGCTAGGTGAGGTTGCCAGGCCCTGCCGCGTTTGGGCGGCACCGAGGATCTCGCATGGATCCGGACATTCGCTCCCCAACGAAAGCCACGCTTCAGTGACCGACGCCTTGACCGATGCAGCATTGCTGGCCCTTCGCGGCCGCGAAGCTGAACTGTTCAGCGCCGTCTACCAGGCCTTTGCGGGCCAGGTGCTCGGCTACCTGACGGCGAAAGGTGTCTCGGATCCCGAAGCTGTCACACAAGACGTTTTTCTTGCCGTCCTGCCTCGCGTCGAGACGATCACGGGCGGCGTCAGCGGTCTGCGGACGTTCGTGTTCTCGGTGGCCCATGCCCGGATGGTGGATGACCATCGTCGGCAAAGCAGGGCACCTGAGCACCACGAGTTTGAACCTGAACGTGACACGCGCCAGTCGAATTCGGCAGAAGCCGAAGCGATGAACCGCGTGGCGCCCGGGGAAGTCATGGCGCTGCTGGACCTCCTTGGGGAAGATCAGCGGGAAGTCCTGACCCTTCGTATTGTTGCCGGTCTGACCGTTGACCAAGCAGCCGAAATCATGGGGAAAAGCCAAGGCGCAGTCAAACAACTGCAGCGCCGGGCGTTGAATTCACTCCGCGAGCACTCGGTAGTAAAGGAATACGTGGCACCATGATGCGTTGGGATTGCAAGGACATTGACCGCGACGCGGTCATCCTCGAGCTCATGCTTGAGGCTGGCCTCACGGACGCCCCTGAAGTCACGGATTCGTTGAAGGCACTGGAATCGTTTGCCTCCATGCCGGCGCCTGTCCCCGGCCCCGCGCTCGCGGCGATGTTGGCTGGCTCGGCTGTGGGCGAGACTCTTCCCCTCGACGAGCTCGGCAAGCGGCGTCAGTTGCGCAAGCATCGCCCCGCCGTTATTGGTGCTGCGGTCCTGACCGCCATGGGCCTGGGTGTTGGTGGCGTTGCGGCCGCGAGCGGCGGATTCAGCAAGGGAACGCCGGAATTCATGCAGACGCTGATCTCCGGCTGGGCGCCCGCTTGGACCACAGCTCCGCCGTCGCTGGTACCTCCGGCCCCCGCCCAGGACTCCCCGAAGGTTACGACGCACCCGGCGCCCGTTGACCTGCCGCCGGCGCCCCCGGTGGCGGGCCCCTCGGCGGATCCCGTGGTCACTGCTCCAGCTGGTACTGGCGAGGCGGCGCACGAGCCGGAAGCACCGGCGGCCGGTCGGGCTCCGGCAAGCCAGCCAACGCAGGAGCAAGCCCCGAAGGCAGCCCACACCGAGCCTAAGAACGATTCGCAGGGAATCCTTCCGCAGCCCAAAACCGCCATCCCATCAGCCCCCACGGCGAAGGACCTCCAAAACGGAGTGCAGCAAGCAGTCGAGAACACCCAGGACGACGTGTCCCTGAAGCCTGCCGGGCCCTCGCTGCGTTGGCTCCTTGGACTGCTGTCCCGCTAGTAGGCTGAAGCTATGACACATGTCAACGATCCGGCAGTCATAGACCGGCTGATGCGAACAAAGGGCCGCTGGGCCATCGTGGGACTCAGCACGAATGAGTGGCGCTCCGCGTTCGAAGTAGCCCTCTACGTTCGCGACACCATGGGCATGGAGATCATCCCGATCAACCAAAAAGGCGAGGACGTCCACGGCGAAACCGGGTACAAATTCCTTGCGGATGTGCCGCTTGAGAAACAGCCCATCGACGTCGTCGATTGCTTTGTGAACTCCTCGCGCGTCGGCGCGGTGGTGGACGAAGCGATTGCCGTGGGAGCGAAAGCTGTGTGGCTCCAGCTCGGAGTCATTGACGAGGATGCAGCGGAGCGGGCCAAAGCTGCGGGCCTGGACGTCGTCATGAACGCTTGCCCGGCCCAGATGGGCTGGCGGAGCGGCATTTAGCCGTCGTTTTCTGTTAACCGGCCGCTGGTATGTTTTGGAGGCAATCACCCTTTCGAGACCAGGGAATCCCCATGTGTGACCACCACCCCTCCACCGCCAGCCGGCGCACCGCGCTCGGTTTCCTCGGGGCTTCCCTCGTGGCCGGACTGGGGGCATGCGCGGTCCCGGGAAACCAGTCCGCGGAAAGCCCGACGGCGGCGCCCCGCACGGTGGGCCTCTCGCCGTCGTCGTCCGCAAGCGCCGCGGTGAGTCCCACGCCAAGCCCTGCGGGTCCCGGGCGGCTCCGGAACCCCTTCGTCCCCGACTTCACGCTGCCGCCAATCCAAGGCGGACTGGCTCCCGTGATCACCAAAATCCCCACCAAACATCCCGTGGTGTTCCTCACGATCGACGACGGACTGGTCAAGTCCCCGGAAAGCGTCCGGCTCCTCGCGGAGAACGGCTACCCGGCCACGCTCTTCCTGACGAGCAACACGGTCCGCGACAACCCCGCCTTCTTCAAGGCATTCATGGCGCAGGGGAGCCTGGTTGAAAACCACACGGTCAGCCACAACGTCAATATGACCACACAATGGGGTTACCAGCGGCAGCTTGACGACATCGCAGGCATGCAGGATTTCGCCCTCCAGCAGTATGGCCGCAAGCCCACCCTGTTCAGGCCTCCTGGAGGTACCTATTCGACCGCCATGCGGCAAGCCGTGGCCGCCGCCGGCTTGAAGGCGATCGTTACGTGGGAGGCCAAGGCCAATGCCGGGCGGATGGACTACCAGTACGGCAATTCCCTCCGGCCGGGCGACATCGTCCTGATGCACTTCCGCCCCGAATTCGCGGCGGACTTCGAGGCCTTCCGCTCGGCGCAAGTGGCTGCTGGCCTGGAAGTGGTGCTCCTCGAGGACTTCCTGGACGTTGCGTGAGGCGATCGGTCCGCTAGTCTCGCTACATGGACGCTGCGACACTCCGCCAAATCTGCCTTGGCTTCCCCGGGAGCTATGAGGACTTCCCGTTCGGCCCGGAAACCTCGGTTTTCAAGGTCCGGGCCGCCGTATCCGGCGGATCCAAGCAGGAAGGCAAGATGTTCGCCGCATCCGCCATGGACGACCAGAACCTGGCAGTAAGCCTCAAATGCGATCCCGCCTTGGCCGTGCAACTCCGCTCGGCCCATCCGGAAATCACCGGTGCCTGGCACATGAACAAGACGCACTGGAACGGCGTGCGCCTCGATGGTGCGCTCCCTGACTCCATGGTCCGGGACATGGTGGAGGATTCCTATGACCTGGTGGTTTCCTCGTTGAGCCGCAAGCAGCAGGAGCAACTGGGCTGGGCCCGGCTCGCCCAGGACTGACACGCGGACCCCGCCTGCCGCTTCGGCTAGATTGTGAGTGGACCGCACCTTCCATCGCCTCGAAGCAATCAGGAGGAGCCAGATGCTGGAACAAAAGACCCTCGATGAGCTGTGGAATTTTGAGGACCCCGCGTTGTCGGAAGCCCGATTCCGCGAAGCCATGGCCGATCCCGCCTACGATCCCTTTGAACGGGCCGAGCTCGCCACCCAATTGGGCCGGGCGATCGGCCTGCAGGGCCGCTTCGAGGAGGCGGACGCCCTCCTGGACGGGATCGACGCCGAAGAGGAGCCCACCATTGCGGTGCGGATCCTCCTGGAGCGCGGCCGCCTGCTCAGCTCCGCCGGCCACCCTGCCATGGCCGTTCCGCTCTTTGAGCAGGCCGCCGAGATGGGCGACCTCCTGGGCGAAGATTTCCTCGCTGTGGATGCACTCCACGTGCTGGCCATCGCCGACTCCGGACACCAGGAATCGTGGACGCGCAGCGCGCTTGAGTACGCGTCCGCCGTCGAGGATGCACGCACCAAACGGTGGATGGTTTCCCTGCACAACAACCTCGGTTGGGCGATGTACGACGACGGTCGCCGCACCGAGGCGATGGTGGAGTTCCAGCTCGCCGAGCAATGGGCTGAGCGGGTAGGAACCGAGCAACAGCAGCAATGGGCGCGCGAGGCTATCGCCCAGTGCGCAAAATCCCTGAATTTACGGGGCTAAAACACCCAAACGACCCCGACGGAGGGCAGGATCGTCAGATCACATTTTGACAAAAGTTGATTGAAACTGCCCTCAAATATTGCTTTTCAATCACTCGTGGTGAAGTATGTCACACGAAGGGCGCGTCGCAGCGGCGGTGCCCTGACCGATCGACTGCCGGCCGAGG
Source organism: Arthrobacter sp. 2RAF22 (assembly GCF_052115325.1). Taxonomy (NCBI): domain Bacteria; kingdom Bacillati; phylum Actinomycetota; class Actinomycetes; order Micrococcales; family Micrococcaceae; genus Arthrobacter; species Arthrobacter sp. 2RAF22. The sequence continues at coordinate 100,450 of NZ_JBFRGL010000008.1, forward strand.
CGCCGTCAGCGTGAGGTACTACGAGTCTCTGGAGGGTTTTAGGATGAACGTTCAGCAGCAGTCTTTTGCACGCCGCGGTTTCCTCCGCGGCGCGCTTGCCGCGGCCGTGCTTGTGCCGTTGGCCGGCTCGATGGCGTCCTGCGCGGGGGGTGGCGGCGGAGGAACAACTGGTCCAACGGGAACCGTCTCGGACACCAATCCCTTCGGCATGGCAGACAAGTCCACCGTTGACGCAGTGATCTTCAAGGGCGGGTACGGAATCGACTATGTCGACTTCGCGGGCAAGGGCTTCGAAAGCGCACATTCAGGTTCCACTGCCAAGATTTCCCCGTCCACGGACATCGCACAGGAACTGCAGCCACGATTCGTCGGAGGCAACCCGCCGGACCTGATCGACAACTCGGGCGCCAAGGCAATCGGCTTCAGCACCATCCTGGCCCAGCTTGAAGACCTCACCAGCGTGGTCAACGCCAAGAACCTTGAGGGCAAGGTCATCAAGGACACCCTCTACGGCGGAGTGCTCGCCCCGGGTACCTTCGAGGGCAAGCTGGCGGCCTTGAACTACGTCCTGACCGTCTACGCGATGTGGTACTCGGATGCCCTGCTCAAGGACAACGGCTGGTCCGTTCCAAAGACCTGGGATGAGATGTACGCGCTCGGGGAGCAGGCCAAGGCCAAGGGCAAATACCTGTTCGTCTGGGGCAAGGAAGCCGCCACGTACTACCAGGAAATGGCGATCGCCTCCGCTATCAAGGAGGGTGGCCACGACGTTCGCCTCGGCCTTGAAAACCTGAAGGCAGACTGCTGGTCCCACCCCGCGCTCCAGAGCGTCTTCACCGCCCTGGAAAAGATCGTCAAGGCAGGCCACTTCAAGCCAGGTGGCTCGGGCACGCAGTTCACGGCAGCACAGGCACAGTGGAGCAACGCCCAGGAAGCAGTGTTCTACCCGTCCGGTTCGTGGATCGAAAACGAGATGAAGGACCAGACCAAGGCCGGCTTCAAGATGACCGGTGCGCCCGTCCCCTCGGTGACCACCAGCTCCAAACTGCCGTACGCGGCACTGCACAGCGCAGCGGGCGAGCCCTTCGTGGTTCCTTCACAGGGCAAGAACGTTCCCGGCGGCAAGGAATTGCTCCGCGTCATGCTCTCCAAGGACGCTGCGACCAACTTCGCCAAGACCAAGCTGGCCCCCACCATCGTCAAGGACACCGTTCCCTCCGATGGCTTCGGCTCCACGGCACTCGTCTCCCAGACGAAGCTGCTCAGCGACGCGGGCGACAACATCTACACCTGGAACTTCGTTGACCTTTACGGCACCAACAAGGACCAGCTGGTTGTGTGGAACACGTTCCTCGATGGAAAGTCCGATGTCGCCACACTGACGTCGGACCTGCAGAAGATCACCGACAAGGTCCGTAACGACAGCTCGGTCAAGAAGATTGAAGTGAAGTGACTTCAGTGAAAGCAAAAACCCTCCGGGTCGACGGCGGCGCGTCCGCCGTCGTCGTTCCGGATACCGCACCACCCGTCTACAAGAGGCGGCGCAAGCCCCTGACGTTCGACAAGGTCAGTTTCTTCGTGGTCTTCCTGGGCCTGCCCCTGGCGATCTACCTCCTCTTTGTGATTTGGCCTTTCATCCAGGCGTTCGGCTACTCCCTGACTGACTGGAGCGGTTTCTCACCGGACCAGAACTTCATCGGACTCGAGAATTACCGGAAGCTCTTCACGGATGACATCTTCATGAAGGCCATGGGGAACAACATCCTGCTGGTCATCTGCCTGCCCATCATCACCATCATCCTCAGCCTGGTGCTGGCAACCTTGGTGACAGTGGGCGGCAGCAGCAAGGGCCAGATCAAGGGCCTGCGCAACTCCAGCTTCTACCGGGTTGTCTCTTTCTTCCCCTACACGATTCCGGCGATCGCCATCGGCATCATGTGGGGCCAGATCTACGATCCTTCCGGGGGTCTGTTGAACGGCATCCTCACTTCCCTCGGCATGGACCAATTCAAGTCCTACGCGTGGCTTGGAGATAAGAACACCGCCATGATCGCCACGATGTTCGTGATCGTGTGGGGCTTCATCGGCTTCTACATGGTGCTCTTCGTGGCGGGTATCAAAGGTATCCCCGCCGAACTGTTCGAGGCGGCCCGGATTGACGGCGCGGGGCGCTTCCGCACTGCCGTGTCCATCACCATCCCGCTGATCCGGGACAACATCCAGACGGCGTACATTTACATGGGCATTTTGGCGCTGGATGCCTTCGTCTACATGGCCGCCCTGAACTCCGGCGGTGGTCCGGACAACTCCACCCTGGTGATGTCGCAGCAGCTCTTCTTCACCGCCTTCACGAAGGGCCAGTTCGGACTGGCCAGCGCCATGGGCGTTGTGCTGGCCGTAGCCACCCTGATCTTCTCCGGCCTCGTGTTCCTGGTCAACAGGCTCACTGGTGGCGACAAGGATGTGTCCCTCTGATGACTACCAAAATAGCCAGCCAGGAAATGAAGTCGCTGCACTTCAACCCGCGCAAACCGGCCACGACACCAGGGGACAAGGTGGTGGGCGCCGTTTCGCACACTGCCCTGACCATCTGGTCGCTGATCGTGATCCTGCCTTTGTTGTGGACTTTCATGTCCTCCTTCAAGACCTCCAGCGAGATCTTCGCTTCGCCGTTCGCCCTGCCCTCCCAGTGGCGCTTCGACAACTACGTCAAGGCCTGGACCGAGGCCGGCATCGGAAGCTACTTCCTCAACTCCGTGATTGTGGTGGGCTGCGCCCTGGTCATCGTCATGGTCCTCGGAGCCATGTGCGCCTACGTCCTGGCGCGCTATGTCTTCTTCGGTAGCACGGCGATCTACTACCTCATGCTGGCCGGGCTCACGTTCCCGATCTTCCTCGCCATGGTGCCTTTGTTCTTCGTCATGAAGAGACTCGGCCTCCTCAACACCCTCCCGGGTTTGACCTTGGTGTACGTCGGCTTCGCGCTGCCGTTCACGGTCTTCTTCCTGTTTTCCTTCTTCAAGTCGCTCTCTCACGAAATCACGGAAGCGGCTGCCTTGGATGGAGCAGGCGAGTGGCGGACGTTCTTCCAGGTCATGCTGCCGATGGCCAAACCGGGACTCGCTTCCGTGGCCATCTTCAACTTCCTGGGTTTGTGGAACCAGTTCCTGATTCCGGTGGCCATCAACGCGGCCGGGCCACGCGTGCTGTCCCAAGGACTGGCCGCTTTCGCCGGCCAAATGGGTTATGCGGTGGACTTCGGCGCCTTGTTCGCAGCAGTCACCGTCACGGTGGTTCCGGTCCTGATCGTCTACGTCATCTTCCAGCGCCAGCTGCAGGGTTCGGTGTCGCAAGGTACGTCCAAGTAGCACAACCTGGCTAAAAAAGCGCCCGACGGCGGTTCCCACCTTTGGTGGGGGCCGCCGTCGGGCGCTTCTGGCCACCACGCGAAGGTGAGGCCCGCTTTCAGAGCCGCTGGTAACGGGAGCGGAACAAGGAGTAGACGCCGTAGGCCATCAGTCCGAGGCTGACGAACCCGAGCACCCATCCACCAAAGGGCTGTTTCAGGAAGGCCTTGAGTGCGGAGTCGAGGCCGCCTTGTTGGGAGGGGTCGTGCTCCGCCGTGGCAATCAGGATGAGCAAGCCGACGGCGCCAAGCGCCACCCCTTTTGCGCAATAGCCCACTACTCCAAGCACCGTGAACGCATCTCCCAAGGCTCCCGACGGTTTTCCCCTCAGGTTCTTTTCGTACCTGCGTGTGATCCCCAGGAAGACGTAGGTGCCGGCAGCCGCCAGCAACGCCACTCCGATGATCACCAAGAGGACAGTTCCCGGAGTGCTGGACATGAGGTCTGCACTGGTCGAGCGGGATTTCTCGCTGCTGCTGCTCGGACGGCTGAGCGCGAAGCTTCCGAAGGTCACCGCGGCAACAGCAAAGACGATCGCCTGCCCGGCTGCCTTGAGCCGATTCATCCAGGGCTTCGAGCTGCCACCCCCGCTCCACCCCATCACGGCGTCGCTCGCCATGTAGAGCGCGAGGACACCGCAGGCCACGAGTCCCGCCCATAACAGGACGACGCCGCCAGGCGTGGCGGCCAGTTGGCTGACCGCACCGCTTTGGTCGGCTTGGCCGGATGCGCCCAGCGCGATCCCCAAGGCGATGATCCCGATCAGGAGGTGTATCAGCCCTAAGGCGACGAACCCGGCCCGTGCCACTACCCTGACGGTGCGTGAATCCTTCGCATCGTCTACGGCGTCACCCACCGAATCGGCACCCCGGGATACTGCGTTGCCGGCCTTGTTCGTATGATCGTCCGCGCCCATGGAGCTCCTTTAGTCTGCCCTTATCTTGCCACCGTGGGCTCCGAAGCGGGAGGGCGCGCGGACTACTGGATACGATGGGCGCATGTGGATCGCGTGGATTGAGTTCGACATCCTCCTCGGCGAGGTGCACAGCCTGAAGGAGAAACGTTCCCTCGTGCGTCCGCTGATCGCCGAGTTGAAACGGCGTTTCGAAGTCTCTGCCGCCGAGACCGGGCATTTGGACCAGCATCGCCGTGTACTCATCGGCGCGGGGGCAGTGGCGGCAGACCGGGCGCATCTCGTCGAGGTGCTCGACGCCGTCGAACGCTTCGTTGCAGCACGCCCGGAACTGGAGCTCCTGAGCGCCCGACGCCGGGACCTCCACAGCGAAGACTGAAAACACAACGCGGGGTCACTTACGGCCCATCCCGAGGGGATTCTTGGGCCGTAAGTGACCCCGCGTTGGGGGTCCCAGGGCTTAGCCGAAGTACTTCGGCAGCGTGGCCTCGTGGGCTTCGTTGAGAGCGTCCAAGGAGAGCTCGTCCACGCCGTTGATCTCCAGCTTGCCGCCGGCAGCGTCGACGACGCCGATCCGGAGGTGGGCGAAGCCGCGGGCCGTGCACATGTCCTTGAAGCGGATTTCCTCGGAGCGCGGAACGGACACGATGGCCCGGCCCTGGGACTCGGAGAACAACGCGGTGAACAGGTCCACGCCGTCGCGCTCCACGAGTTCGTCCAGCGCAATCCGGGCGCCGACGCCGTAGCGGAGTGCGGACTCCACCAGCGCAGCGGCAAGGCCGCCCTCGGAGAGGTCGTGCGCGGCGTCGATCATGCCGTCGCGCGAGGCGTTGATGAGGATCTCGCCGAGCTGGCGCTCGATGGACAGGTCAACCTTCGGCGGCAAGCCGCCGAGGTGTCCGCGCAGGTTGGACCATTCGGAACCGTCCAGTTCCGCGGCCGTGGTGCCCAGGAGGTAGATGGCCTGGCCATCTTCCTTCCAGCCCGACGGCGTGCGGCGCGCGACGTCGTCGAGCTTGCCCAACACGGCAACCACGGGGGAGGGGTGGATCGGCACGGTACCGGTCTGGTTGTACAGCGAGACGTTGCCGCCGGTGACCGGGACGCCCAGTTCCATGCACGCGTCCGACAGGCCACGAATGGACTCGGCCAGCTGCCACATGACATCCGGGTCCTCGGGGGAACCGAAGTTCAGGCAGTCGCTGACGGCTATCGGGACGGCGCCGGAGGTGGCGACGTTCCGGTAGGCCTCGGCCAGTGCCAGCTGTGCGCCGTGGTACGGATCGAGGTAGGTGTAGCGGCCGTTGGCATCGGTGGCCAGGGCCACGCCCAAGCCGGTTTCCTCGTCCACGCGGACCACGCCGGCGTCGTCCGGGAACGCCATGGCGGTGTTGCCGCCGACGTACCGGTCGTACTGCTTGGTGATCCAGGCCTTGCTGCACATGTTCGGCGAAGCAATGAGCTCGGTGATGGCGGCAGCCAGTTCCCCGGAAGTGGAGGGGCGGCCGGCGTCCTGCACGGAGCCCGTGAAGGTATCGGCCTGGACGGAATCCTGCCATGAGGGGCGGGCAAACGGGCGGTCGTAGACCGGACCGTCGTGGGCGACGGTGCGCGGATCGACGTCGACAATGACTTCGCCTTCCCACGTGATGATGAGGCGGCCGGTGTCGGTCACTTCGCCCAGCCAGGAGTACTCCACGGCCCACTTGTCCATGACCGCTTCAAACGCGGTGATGTTCTCCGGCGTGACAACGGCCATCATGCGTTCCTGCGACTCGGACATCAGGATCTCGCCCGGGGTCAGGGTCGGGTCGCGGAGCAGCACGGAAGTCAGCTCAACCTGCATGCCGCCGTCGCCGTTGGAAGCGAGCTCGGACGTGGCGCAGGAGATACCTGCCGCGCCGAGGTCCTGGATACCCTCAACGAGAGAACCCTTGAACAGCTCCAGGCAGCACTCGATGAGCACCTTTTCGGCGAACGGGTCGCCTACCTGGACGGCGGGGCGCTTGGAAGGCTTGGTGTCGTCGAAGGACTCCGAGGCCAGCACCGAGGCGCCACCAATGCCGTCGCCGCCGGTGCGCGCACCGAACAGGACAACCTTGTTGCCCTTGCCGGACGCGTTGGCCAGGCGGATGTCTTCGTGGCGCATGACGCCGACTGCCAGCGCATTGACCAGCGGGTTGCCCTGGTACACGGAGTCGAACACCATTTCGCCGCCGATGTTCGGCAGGCCCAGCGAGTTGCCGTAGCCACCGATGCCGGCAACAGCACCGTGCATGACGCGGGCAGTGTCCGGGTGGTCGATGGCGCCGAAACGCAGCGGGTCCATCACGGCCACCGGGCGGGCGCCCATCGAGATGATGTCGCGGACAATGCCGCCGATGCCGGTCGCGGCACCCTGGTAGGGCTCCACGAACGACGGCGAGTTGTGGGACTCGATCTTGAACGTCACGGCCCAGCCGTCGCCCAAGTTGGTGACACCGGCGTTTTCACCGATGCCCACGAGCATGTCCTTCTTCATCTCCTCGGTCACCTTTTCGCCGAACTGGCGCAGGTGGTTCTTCGAGGACTTGTAGGAGCAGTGCTCGCTCCACATCACGGAGTACATGGCGAGTTCGGCGCCCGTGGGGCGGCGGCCCAGGACCTTGACGACCTCGTCGAACTCGTTCTGCTTCAGTCCGAGCTCGGCCCAGGGGAGCTCGGTGTCCGGGGTCTTCGCGGCGTTCTCGACGGTGTCGATGTTGAACTTCTTGCCGACGGTTTCAGCTGAGGTGGTCACTGTGCGCCTCCCACGATCTTGTTCAGGACGGAAGTGAAGAAGCCCAAGCCATCCGTGCCGGCGTTGGACTCCGGACCGAATCCGGGCTCCACCGCGTGCTCGGGGTGAGGCATGAGGCCCACTACGTTGCCGGTGGCGTTGCTGATGCCGGCGATGTCGCGGCGTGAACCGTTCGGGTTCCAGCCGACATAGCGGAACACGACGCGGCCCTCTGCCTCAAGGGCGTCCAGGGTCTTGTCGTCCGCGATGTACTGGCCATCCTGGTTCTTCAGCGGAACCGTGATTTCCTGACCGGCCTCGTAGTCCGAGGTCCACAAGGTGTTGTTGTTCTCCACGCGCAGGACCTGGTCGCGGCACAAGAACTTCAAGTGGTCGTTCTTGATCATGGAGCCCGGGAGCAGGTGCGACTCGGTCAGGATCTGGAAACCGTTGCAAATACCCAGCACGGGCAGCTTGGCGTCGCTGTTGGCGGCATCGATGATGCGGGACATCAGCGGAGCGAAGCGCGAAATCGCGCCTGCGCGCAGGTAGTCGCCATAGGAGAAACCGCCCGGGATGACCACGGCGTCCACGTCGGCCAGCTGTGTGTCCGCATGCCAAAGTGCGACGGCGGTGCCGCCTGCGAGGCGGACCGCACGGGCGGCGTCGCGGTCGTCAAGGGTGCCAGGGAAGGTGACGACGCCGATTTTGGCCCCGGCCAAATGGGGTTCGACGGCCACGGGGGCTCCGCCGATCAAAGGAAGTTCAGTCATGTCAGGCCTCGACGACCTCGACGTTGACGACGTCTTCGATCACCGGGTTGGACAGCAGGGTCTCGGCGGCCTCACGGGCTTGGGCGAGGATGGCATCGGTCACCTCGCCGTCAACGGTCAGTTCGAAGCGCTTGCCTTGGCGGACAGCGCTAAAGCTGGTGAAGCCGAGGCGGGGCAGTGCGCCCACGATGGCCTTCCCCTGAGGGTCCAGAATCTCGGGCTTGGGCATGACGTCGACGACGATCCGGGGCATCCGGTAACTCCTGTGCGTGAGCGTTGGTTAAACCTTGGTTAAAGGCTGCCGCGGAGTGGTGCCGTCTCACGCCGGAACTGCCTTTAAACAGCGTTCAGCAACAGTGTTTACCGGCAGGGTCTTACGGAATAAGGGGGGCGCTCCGCGAGCTTGCATGCCCATTCTACCGGCCAAATCGCTACATACCCTATTTGCGGGGGATCGGTGAAGAGGTGGCTACCAAGCAAAAGGTACGCGCCAATTCGCGGCGGCGCCCCGCCGTCGTCGGGGGTTTTGGATGAACGACGGCGGCTCTGGCCACCGAACGACGGCGGCTCTGGCCGGGGGTGGTTTGCGTCACTAGGATTGCGGCATGGCCGAGAACGCTAAGTCGATGGTTTTACCCGTGGTCCTTGCCGCTGTATTTGCCGGCCTGGGGAGGATGGTTTTCCAAAGGATCATGGCGGACCGGGCGGCCCGGGAAAACCGCATTTCCGTCCCGCCGGATGCTTCGACGAGGGCCAAAATCAGCGACGCGTTGCGAGGGATCCATTCCTAGCGCGGCCTGCCCGCCGGCGCCACGTTGAGCGCAATAGGGTACGCGCAAATGCGCTAATCCTCCGGGTTAAAGGCGCGTATTCGGGAGTAGCTTGGAATTACTGTCCAGGAAATTCCCCGTCCACCAGGAGGAGCAATGACCGAACACGTCGCCGAAGTGTCCGCCTGCAGCGTTGGCAGCTGCGGATTCAACCATCATGGCTGCACTGCCTTCGGGATCACCATTGGCGGAACCGCGGACCACGCATCCTGCGCCACCTTCATTGACACCACGCTCATGGGAGGACTCCCCAAAGTCCTGGCGCATGTCGGTGCCTGCCAGCGCTCGGAATGCACCCACAACAACAACCTCATGTGCGAGGCCCACGATGTCCGGATCGGCCCCGGTGCCGAAGCGGCTGATTGCCTGACGTACCAGCACGCCTGAGGCGCCTTTCAGTCCGTCTTCGCCTGAATATTTGAATATCCGCCCAGCGGGCACGTCCCCTTCCGACGGGGGCGTGCCCGCTGCTGCGGGCGGATGTATTCTGATGCCGAATGACATGACAAAAAACGTGAAATGTGTCCTATGTCATATTCGACTATCGCTCTGTACTCTATGAATCGGCTGGGCTTTACCTGATTACAAGAACTGTCAATCGGTGCCCATCCTTTGTTGATTGATCTTGACATGACCGCCACGATCGCCCGGAAAGGTGCAATCACTCGTGAATTCACAAGGAAAGAGCTTCATTGGAAGCGGGGGGCTTCGAAAAGCTGCGGCGCTAGCCGTCGGATTACCGGTTCTGCTCTCCTCGGTGGCGTTGACACCCGCACAAGCAGCGCCCGCTTCCGGTTCAACGGTCCTCGGATCAACGGCCGCGGGAGTTGCCCGCAATGTCGACCCCAAGTCTTACCAGGATGGCCGTTACGTTGTGGTGCTGGCAGAGAAGCCGGCGGCCACTTACGACGGCGGAACCCCCGGCTATGTGCCCACCAAGCCGCAGGCGGGCAAGAAACTGGATGTCGGCAAGGCCGAAGTGAAGCAGTACCAGGCCCACTTGCAGCAGAAGCAGCAGGACGTGGCCAAGCAGCAGAGCGTAACCATCAACCGCGACTACACCACAGCCATCAACGGCTTTAGCGCCACGCTTTCCGCGAACCAGGCGGTCAATCTCGCGAAGAATCCCGATGTTCTCCTCGTGGCCCCGGACACGCAGTCTGCTCCTGACTACTCCACCACCGATTTCCTCAACCTCAGCGGACCGAATGGTGCTTGGAATACCCAGTTCGGCGGCCAGGACCAGGCCGGCAAAGGCACCGTGGTGGGTGTCATCGACACCGGCTACACGCCCACAAGCAAGTTCTTCGCCGGCGATCCCGTCCAGCCGCTGGTCGGGGACCCCCAGGTGGGCGTCCCGTACCGCACGGGTGACGGCAAGATCGCCATGCTGAAGGCCAACGGAGACACCTTCGTCGGCGAGTGCCAGAAAGGCACCGACACCGGAGCGGCCTTTGACGGAACTGCCTGCAATTCCAAAGTCCTCGCCGCCCACTACTTCGCAGATGCCTTCCTCCAGACGGTTCCGCCAGCCCAACGGGCACCCCAGGAACAAATCTCGCCCATCGACGTCGTGAGCCACGGTACGCACACGGCCAGCACCGCCGCCGGCAACCCTGGCGTGGAAACGTTCGTGGATGGCCGGAGCTTCGGCAAGACGAGCGGCGTGGCACCAGCTGCCAAGCTCTCCATCTACAAGGTGTGCTGGGAAGACACCGACCCCAATACGGGCGGTTGCTACAGTTCCGCGGCCATCGCCGCCATTGACCAGGCCATCGCCGACGGCGTGGACGTCCTGAATTACTCCATTTCCGGCGCCACGGACACCACCACCGACCCTGTCTCGCTCGCGTTCCTGTCTGCTGCGTCGGCCGGCATCTTTGTGGCGGCATCCGCGGGTAACTCTGGACCTCAGGCCAGCACCGTCAACCACGGCGCACCCTGGATGACCACGGTTGCGGCTACCTCCTTCTCCCAGGAACTCCAGGGAACGGTCGAATTCTCCGACGGCACCAAGTTCCGCGGAGCCAGCATCATGAACCACCAGGTGAGCGGGGCCGGCGTCGTGCTTTCCGCAAACGCCGCGTCAGGCGCCGGTAACGCGGCACTTTGCGCGCCTGGGTCCCTGGACCCGGCGAAAATCGCCGGCAAGGTAGTGGTGTGTGACCGTGGAGTGGTTGACCGCGTCGCGAAGAGCGCCGAGGTGCTCCGCGGTGGCGGCGTGGGCATGATCCTGGTGAACCTCACCAGTTCCTCGTTGGACACGGACAAGCACGCGGTGCCTACTGTCCACGTGAATCCTCCCGCCTCGCAGGCCATCAAGGACAAGGTCGGGGCCAACCCGGCACTTACTGTTTCCCTGGTTGACCACGACACCACTGGACTTCCGCTCGAGGCCCAGCCGCAGATCGCCGGATTCTCCTCCCGCGGCCCGCTCCTCGCCACCGATTCGGATCTCCTCAAGCCGGACGTCTCGGCTCCCGGCGTTGCGGTGCTCGCGGGTGTTTCGCCGATCGGCAGCAAAGGTGATGAGTACGGATTCATGTCCGGTACCTCCATGGCCTCCCCGCACATTGCAGGTTTCGGAGCCTTGATCCTGGCGAAGAATCCCGATTGGTCCCCCGCGACGGTCAAGTCGGCCATGATGACGACGGCGAGTGACGTCAAGCTGGCCGATGGAAGCAAGAACCAGGATGTCTTCGCCACCGGTGCGGGAGAAATGAACCCTGCCAGCGTGCTGGAACCGGGCCTGGTCTACGATGCCGGAACCGAGGACTACCTGAAGTTCATCCAGGGTACCGGCGTCGATCTCGGCAAGCCGGGGCTGGGCTCGACACTGCCCCGCGACATGAACCTCCCCTCGTTCGCCTTGGGTAACCTCGCGGGCAAGATCGAGGTCACCCGCACCGTCACCGCCCTGACTCCGGGACAATACCGGGCCACAGTCAATGTCCCCGGCGTTGACGTCAAGGTCACTCCGTCCGTGCTGAACTTCAACGAAGTCGGCCAGAAGAAGACCTTCAAGGTGACCTTCGAAAACAAGACGGCCGCACTGGGTACTTTCGCGATGGGATCGCTGAAGTGGGAAGGTGCCAACAAGTCGGTGGTCTCTCCAATTGCGGTCCGTCCGCAGTCGGTGCTGGCCTCCAAGAGCATCGCCTTCACGTCCCAGGAGGCAAGCGGATCGGCGGACATCAACATCGTTTCCGGTTCCGACTCACCCACTGCTGTGACCATTGACGGTCTCTCCAAGGCTGATTCCTCGGCCGCGGAACTTGTTCCGGGTCCCGTGGCTGTTGCGAACAACGCCTCGAACTTCGTCAAGACCGCCACGGTTCCGCCCGGAACGGCGTTCGCGAAGTTCTCGGTGATTTCCTCCGATCCCACGGCGGATTTCGATCTGTATGTCCTGTCGCCGTCGGGCCAGTTGTTCACGGCAGCGACACCGAGTGCCAGCGAGTCGCTCTCGCTCGACAACCCCCAGCCTGGAACGTACACCATCATCGCGAACCTGTATGCAAGCCCGAACAACCGGCCCACCAAGGCCAGCGTTGACGCCGCGATCCTGGGCGCGAACCAAGGCAACGCCTCGGTCAAGCCCAACGCCACGGTTACGCCCAACCCGATCAAGATGAAGAACGGCAAATCCGGGAAGCTCAGTTTCGCGTGGAACAACCTGACTCCGGGTTCCTACATCGGCCGACTCACTTTTGACGGCACCAGCGCGCCGACGTTTGTGTCCGTCCTGGTCTCGGCAAGCGGCACCGTGTCCGTGGTGCCGAACGACGACCAAGAAGGCGAACATGGCAAGGGCAAACTGCAGAACGCGGGGGAGGACCAGTCAAACAACGCGCCGTAGCGCGGCATTAATGGTCTGACAGATATGCGAGGCAGCGGCCGGCGGGATATCCCGCCGGCCGCTTTCTTATCGTCCCCCGGACGCTCGCTCACCTATATGTCCCTTTTGGCGGACGCTCGCTCACCTTAATGGCCAAACGGCGGAACCCTCTTGCAGACGATGTGAGCGGGCGTCCGGCTCGGGACGGTTGTTTGTGAGCGGGCGTCGGGGTCGGGACGGTTGTTTGTGAGCGGGCGTTGGGGTCGGGACGGTTGTTTGTGAGCGGGCGTTGGGTGGGGAGTTAGATGTTTCCCGTGGATCCTGCCACGCCGCCGAGGAGGGCGGCCATGGTGCGCCAACGGGCGATCTCGCAGCCGTCCGTCCGGCTGAAGCGGCTGCTGACCTCGCGCCCGCGGAACCGGCCGGTCACCAAAGCCACTTGTGGACCACCGTATTGCTGGGTGCATATGCGGTCCGGCCGGGGAACGGGAAAGAAGATCTCCTCGCCGAACTGTTCGACGGCGGCAAGCGCCGCGCGGGGGTCCGGAAGGGTCGAGCCTTCGGAGACTTCGCCGCCCGAGCCGAGCAGGACGAACTCGTAGTCCGCGGCGCCTGGTGCCTCCGTCAGCGTGATGGTGAGCTCGACGTCGTACTTTGTGCTTGAAGTCATCGCTGTCCTTCGTGAGACGGTGTTTGTACCAGGAGATCCAGGAGCGGCCGCACGTGGTCGAGGACCCGCGCACGGAGCGCTTGGGCCTCGGCAGCGAACGCCCTCTGATACTCAACGTACTCGGCCTTGCCTTGTGGTGTCTCGATCCTGATGGCCGGGTATCCCCACTCTTCAAGGTCGTAGGGCGAGGCCTGCATGTCCATGGCGCGGATCCGCCAGGACAGTTCGAAACAGTCCATCACCAACTCGCTCGGTAAGGCCGGCGTCAGTTTGTACGCCCATTTGTAGAGGTCCATGTTGGCGTGCAGGCAGCCCGGTTGCTCCATGGTGCGCTGGTTGTCCCGTGTCGGGGTGAGTTCGTTGAGCGGAATGGCGTCCGGCGTGTAGAAACGGAAGGCGTCGAAGTGCGAGCAGCGGATCCGGTTGTCTTCCACCACGGTGTCAGTGCCTTCTGAGCCGAGGCGCAGCTTGAGGTATTCGTGGCGAAGATCGAACTTGTCCTGGCGGTAGACCATGGCCCACTCGTGGAGTCCGAAGCAACCAAACTGGGCGGGCCGCGCTACGGTTCCGGCAAGGATGATGCCGGCGAAGCGGATGGCTTCGGTGCGGTCGGCCACGAAGCGGCTGCGATCGAAGGTGACGGCAACGGTACCGGCGGGCAGCCCCGCGGCCGCCAGCGCGCCGTCGTCGAGCACTCGGTAGTACTTCCACCCGGCCCGCTCGGCGGCTTTGGGGCCGGAGAGGACGCCGCCGTCGCCCGGGTGCCAGCGCAGCAGCTGGCCGGGCTTCTGGGTGTAGTACGTGAAGAGGAAGTCTTCGACGGGATGTTTCTCGCCTGCGGAGCGCCGGGCCAAGTAGGGCTTGGCATAGCGTTCGACGCGGGCGTGGTGGGCAGCCTCCAGCGCGAGCCATTCCTCTTGCGGGAGGTGCTTGTACTTAAGCTCCGGCACCGCTTGAACCAAGGATGTCGGCGACGGCGGCCCACGCGGCAATTTCGCAGCCGTCCGTGAGCTTGTAGGAGGACTCGACGCCCACGCCATCAACGGCCCCGGTGACTATTGCCGTCTGGGGTCCGCCGTAACGCTGGTCGCAGACCTGGTCGCTGGAGCGCGGCGTGCGCGTGAGAAGGGCGGGGTTCTTTTTCAGGGCGGCGCATGCTGCGGCTGCGGTGGGGTGGTGGCTTTCCGCGGAGGGGACGCCGCCGGTGCAGACGAGCGTGTAGCTTTCAGGGGCTGCCGAAGCGGAGAGCTTGACGATGATGGAAAGCTCGGCCTCTGCGGAGCCGGGAGAGCCGGGCGCCGTGGGGGAGATCGAAGGAGTCGGTTTGCCGCTGGGAGACGCCGTTTCGTCGGGCAAAAGCCCGGTAGGGCTGCCCGACGGCGAGGACGACGTGCTGCTGCCAGGCGCCGAACTGCTGGGCGAACCGCCCCCGGGGCCGGGCGTGCAGGCGGCAAGACCAGCGACGGCGACGACGGCCAACACAGACCGGACTATTCGCAGGCGCATGGGGTTCTCCTTGATTTATGCCAGTTTATCGCCCGCGCCGGCAGTCGGGTGTTGCGTGGCCGCGATGAGCCCGGTCATTGCACGGTGCAGTTCCGCTACTTCGGCCCGCGTGAGTTGGAGCCGCTCCATGATGGTTCCCGGCACGGCCGTCGCCTGTTGCCTGAGGGCGGAGCCGGCTTCCGTCAAGGTGATGGCAAGTGCCCGTTCGTTTCCGTGGATGCGGTTGCGGGTGACGAATCCTGCTTCTTCGAGCCGGCGCAGGATGGGCGAAAGGGTGGCAGGCTCGTGCAGGAGTGCCTCACTGATGTCCTTGAGCGTGCGCGGACTGCGTTCCCATAGGGCGAGCATCACGAGGTACTGGGGATGGGTCAGCCCCATCTTTTCAAGCACCGGCTTGTAGACGCCCACCACGCTCCGCGACGCCACGGTCAGGGCGAAGCACAATTGGCGCTCGAGTAGAAGGTCGTCTTCAGGCGGGGCGGCGGTTTCGGGGGGTGCGGCCATGGCTTGCTCCGTTCCGTGTCGGTGACCGGACTGCGCCGGCCAATAGTTAGTGCACTAATTGTTAGTGTACTCTTAAACCACAACATCCTTTTGAGAGAGGGTAGACCCGGTGGCCAAAGAGACCATGACCCAGAGATTCATGCGCGCAACTGGCAAGCTTCGGATCATTTTCGGACCGGCGCACAGCAGTTCTCTGGATCATGAAATGACCGAGGAGAACAAGCGTCTCCTCGTGCGGCGCCAGGCCGAAGCGCAGCAATGGGAGACCGTCCGCCGGCCGGACGGCAGCACCTACGTGGTCCCCAAGAACCCGGACGACAAGTCCCTTCGCTAGGGGCTTCTCGCTCTCAGCGATCGACGCCGACCCCGGGCCTTTTGCGGGTTCCGGGCGTAAAATTGGCCTCACTGGACCACTCAGCTCCAACCGTACGGCTGGACCTCGCAGCGGGGAAGGAGGTGGGAATTGTGGGACATGCACTCGATAGTTTCATGAGGGTAACCGATCGACTGCGTTTCTGGTTCGGCCCGGCAACCCGGGGCGACATTGATGCGCCCGTAGTCCACAAGCATGACGACTTCGAGACGGCGTCGGAAGAAGACCTGGGGCATTTCGTCGTCGAAACGGACGACCAGGGCCACCACTACGGAGTCCGCAAGGAAGGCGCCTGAAGCCGCTCGCGGCTCCAAAGCCGCAGGAAAGCAAAAGAACCGGAGCACAAGCTCCGGTTCTTTCACGTTAAGTACTGCAGATTCCGACGGCGGGTGCCCGACGGCGGAGTTCGTCTAGCGGCCGGTGCCACCATAGACGGTTGCCTCGGCGTCGCCGTCGAGCTCGAACGCTTTGTGGATGGCACGCACGGCGTCATCCAGCAGATCGGCGTGCGTGACCACGGAGATGCGGATCTCCGAGGTGGAAATCATGTTGATGTTGATGCCCGCGTCGGAGAGCGCCTTGAAGAAGGTGGCGGAGACGCCCGGGTGCGAACGCATGCCGGCGCCGATCAGCGAAAGCTTGCCGACGTTCTCGTTGTATTCGATGCTCTCGAAGCCGATTTCAGGCTGCGCAGCACGGAGGGCGGTGAGGGCGTCGGCGCCTTCCACGATGGGCAGGGTGAAGGAAATGTCCGTGCGGCCGGTACCGTGCGTGGACACGTTCTGGACGATCATGTCGATGTTCGAATGTGCTTTGGCGATGACCTGGAAAATCGCGGCGGCCTTGCCGGGGATGTCCGGGACGCCGACCACGGTGACCTTGGCTTCTGAACGGTCGTGTGCAACACCGGAGATGATTGGCTGCTCCAAGGCAACTCCCTCTTGAATCGTGATCTTGTCGTCGGCGCTGGGCAGGACCCAGGTGCCTTCGTTCTGGCTGAATGAGGACCGGACGTGCAGGGGCACGCCGAATCGGCGGGCGTATTCCACGCAACGCAAGTGCAGGATCTTGGCGCCGGAAGCTGCCAGTTCCAGCATTTCCTCGCTGGAAATACGGTCGATCTTCGTGGCAGTGGAGACCACGCGGGGGTCCGCGGTGTAGATGCCGTCGACGTCCGTGTAGATTTCGCAGACGTCTGCTTCGAGCGCGGCTGCGAGGGCCACCGCAGTGGTGTCGGATCCGCCGCGGCCAAGGGTAGTGATCTCCCGCGTGCTCCGGGTCATACCCTGGAAACCGGCCACGATGGCGATGTGTCCCTTGTCCAAAGCGGTGCGGATGCGGTGGGGGTCGACGTCGATGATGCGCGCCTTCCCGTGGATGCCGTCCGTGATCATGCCGGCCTGCGAGCCGGTGAACGACTGGGCGGAGGCACCGAACTTGTTGATGGCCATGGCGAGCAGGGCCATGGAGATGCGCTCGCCTGCGGAGAGGAGCATGTCCATCTCACGGGCGGGAGCAGAATCGGTGACTTGGGCGGCGAGGTCCAGGAGCTCGTCCGTGGTGTCTCCCATGGCGGAAACCACTACGACAACCTCGTTGCCGGCCTTTTGTGCGTCAACAACGCGGCGGGCAACACGCTTGATGCCTTCTGCATCGGACACCGAGGAGCCGCCGAACTTCTGCACGATCAGCTGCTTGGTCTTGGCAGGCTGCGCGGTCAGGTCTTCGGTTTTCACATCGGTAGTGGGCAAACTCATGCGCGCACCCTCACTGCTCAATTGGGGATCATACGTTGCGTGGCCAGGTAGCGGCACGGCTACGTGGCTTATGTGGCCAGTTTATCGCCGGGCGCGGCGGGCGGGGGAATTGTGACCAAATCTCGGCCCTTGGGTGCACGCCGGGCGGTTTCGGCTTGGCGTACGATCAAGAAATACGCAGCCTGCGGGCATGTGGGCTCACGGGAGTTGAAGCGTACTTGTTCTGTTTGGGGGAAACAGGTGAGTAGAGCATGTCCATAGCTGAAAGTTCAAGAGTCCCGGTTGGTGACGCCCCGGGAGTGTCCGCGGAAGGCGTCTCACGCCGCTTTGGCACGGTCCACGCCGTCGAGCACATCGATTTCCACGCCCCGCCAGGGAAGGTCACGGCGCTCATTGGGCCCAATGGTGCAGGCAAAACGACGCTCCTTCTCATGCTTGCCTCGCTTCTGCGGCCCGACTCCGGGACCATTCGGATCAACGGCTTGGATCCCTTGCACCACAGCGCGGCCGCGCGGCTTCGGATCGGTTGGATGCCGGACACCCTGGGGGTGTGGGAGTCCTTGACTGCACGCGAAATCCTGGTCCAGATGGCGCGCTTCTACCGCCTGCCCAGGGCAGGCATCGCCCAGCGTGTTGCCGGCTTGCTCGAACTTGTCCGGCTGGACACCCTTGCCGACCAGCCCGCCCGGGTCCTCTCCAGGGGCCAGCAACAACGGCTCAGCCTGGCCCGGGCCCTCATCCACGACCCGTCCGTGCTTCTGCTCGACGAGCCAGCGTCCGGCCTCGACCCGGGATCCCGAGTGGAGCTCCGAAACCTGCTGCGCCGCCTGGCCGGGGAAGGGAAAGCCGTGGTGGTTTCCTCCCACGTACTCAGTGAGCTCGATGAAATCGCGGACGGAGCGGTGTTCGTCAGCCAGGGCCGGACCGTGAAACAGCAGACCCTTGAGGAGGCGTCCCTGCAGGGCCGGCGCTACGCGATCACAACCCTCGACAATGCGGCCCTCACCGCAAAGCTCAGCGAACTCGGGCTGGAATACCGGGTGGAAGCGGGCCGCCGCCCGTCGGTCACCTTGCTGTTGACGCACGACGACGGCGCTGCCGCCCTCTTGGGCGAACTCGTCCGGTCCGGCATCAGAGTAGTTTCCTTCGCCCCCGCAGCCGGTGCGTTGGAAGAGACGTACATGAACCTGGATACGGAGAGGCCATGAGCGACGTGAGTGAATCCGTGCCTGTTTCAGCGGGACCTCCGGCGGGACCGCAGGGAGCTACGGGAGGCTGGAGCGCCGTCGTCGGCTACCTTGGCGGAATACGCGACGTCGTGATCCTCGAGATGAAACAACGGTTGCGCTCCCGCGGCTGGTACATCATGTTGGGCATCTGGTTCTTTGTCATCGCGGTAGTGACGTGGCTGACGTGGCTCGCCTGGAACGCGAGCATGGAAGCGCGGCGTTCCACGATGCCGCCTTCGGCGCTGGCGCCCCAGGACGGAGCCGGGTCCATGATCTTCGAGGTCGTGCTGGCCTTCGTGCTCCTCTTTGCCCTGCTTGTGGCACCTGCGCTGTCCGCCAATGCCATCAACGGGGACCGGGCCGGTGGCACACTCGCCATCCTTCAGATCACCTTGCTTACCCCTGGCCAGATTCTCTGGGGCAAGTTCTGCGCCGGATGGCTCGCGGCGCTCGCCTTCCTGGCGACAAGCGCCCCGTTCCTTGTCTTCGGAATGTTCCAAGGCGGCCTGACCCCGGGGCACGTGGTGGTTTCCTTGTTGATGCTGGCGGTAGAACTGGCCGTTGTGTGCGGGATCGGAGTGGGGATTTCGGCGCTTGCCGGGCGGCCACTGTTCTCGATCGTGGTGACCTACTTGGTAGTCGCGGCGCTGGTGGTCGGCTCGTTGATTTCCTTCGGACTGGGATCGCAACTGGCGCAGGGCACGGTATTGGCCAACTCTCCCGTTGGCCGTGGCGTTTTGTATGCGCCGGTGCAGCCGAATCAGCAGCCGACGGAACCAGCGCAGCCGGCATACACCTGCGAGGGGCCCTTGGTGGAGCACCCGGCCGTCCGGACCGAACGCGTTGCGTGGATGCTCGCGTTGAATCCCTACGTGGTGGTGGCCGACGCCATTCCGTATCCGGACCGGAGCGGGACGGCGTTCTACTCGGTCGGGATGATCGAGGGCATCAGCCAGGGTGCCAGGTCCGCGCTCGCCGGGCCGGAGCACTCTTACCTATGTGCAAACGGCGTGCCGCAGCCGCAGTACCTCAAGCAGACAACGCCTTTGTGGCCACTGGGACTCGGCCTGCAATTGGTCCTGGCGGGGCTGCTCATGTGGCTCGGTTGGCGTTCGCTGCGGACGCCAGCAGGCCGGCTGGCCAGCGGGACGCGGCTCGCTTAAACCGGGCGGCTCGCTTAGGGGTCCGCAACGGCGTCGGGGTGTTCCTCGAAGCGAGCCGCCTACATGAGGGCGTTGCGGCGGCCCTCGAAGGCCCTACCAAGGGTGACTTCGTCCGCATACTCCAGGTCTCCGCCCACCGGGAGGCCGGAAGCAAGCCTGGTGACGGTGATGCCGATCGACTTCAGCATGCGGGCCAGGTAGGTGGCCGTCGCTTCGCCTTCGAGGTTGGGGTCGGTCGCGATGATGATTTCCTGGATGGCGCCGTCGTTGAGCCGTGTCAGCAGCTCGCGGATACGGAGCTGCTCAGGCCCGATACCTGCGATCGGATTGATGGCGCCGCCGAGGACGTGGTACCGGCCGCGGAAGGACCGCGTGCGTTCCACAGCCAGGACATCCTTGGATTCTTCGACCACGCAGATCACCGAGGGGTCGCGTCGCGGATCGCGGCAGATGTTGCACAGCTCCTGCTCGGTGACGTTGCCGCAGACGGTGCAGAACTTCACCCGTTCCTTGACGGTGGTGATGGCCGCGACCAACCGCTTCATGTCCTCGGGATCGGCCTCGAGGATGTGGAAGGCCAGGCGCTGCGCCGACTTCGGCCCGACGCCGGGGAGCCGGCCGAGCTCGTCGATCAGCTCTTGTACTGCGCCTTCGTACACAATGTCCTCGTTCGTTCGGTGTGGACGCCTTTGCCGTTCGGCGGCGTCGCGGTTTGGTGGCACCCTTTGTGGCGCCGGCGGGGCTCTCGCGCGCAGGGTGTGGTGACGGCGTCCGTTTGTTAGCGACGCATGCTGTCCAGCGACCGTTCTTCCAGTAGCTTTCCGCCCAGAATACGCTCGACCGCGGCCCGTCCAAAGACTCCCGATTCCTCGATGGTTTCATCGTCGGCACTCGGGATGTCTTCCACCACGGTGCCGGGAGCGACGGCGGCCCGTGCAGGTGCTTTCTCGCGGCCGGCCATCGCTTCGGGGCTGTTCGAAAGCCGTTGGTAAAGGCTCTGCTTCCCGCTTCCCGAAGGCGCCGACCCTGTTGCAGGGGCCGCTTGGGCAGCGACAGGGGCAGGGGCTTGCGCGAGTGTTACGGCCGAACGCGCGGGTTCGGCGGCCGGCTCGGTGCTCAGTGCCGGCACTGACGCCTGCGGCTGGTTTGGAACCTGCGCGGCGGCAGGTTCATAGACGGGGCTCGGCGTGGCCGGCGAGGGCGAAGTGGCCTGGCCGTCAGGGTCGGCGGAGGTGCCCGAAGCCGCCGAACCAACGTTGGACTCGGTGCCGACCACCCACGAACCCGGCGCGTGCTCTACAGCCCTGGACCATGGATCTTCCGGGGTCTTCGATTTTTTCCCCGAAGGTGCTTTCTCCGGAGATGCTTGGGTGGAGCGCTTGTTCGTGGGGGCTGGGGAATCAGTGCGTGGCGTAGCGGCCGGGGCGCGGGGGCCCGCCGTGGGCATGCCGGTGAAGCCCGGGGACGACGACGGCTCCCAATCCATGGGCGGTTCTTCGTCCAGCGGGGGAGCGTCCTCGTCCCGAGGGGGGCCCCAATCATCGTCCGAATACGAGTAGTCCGCGGCAAGGTCTGCCGGTGCCGTTGGGGACGAGGCAGCTTCTGCGGCGGACGACACCCGGGTGGCTGCTGGGGCCGGATCCGGAGCCGCGGAAACGGCCTGGCTCGGAGCGGCCCCGGATGCCGGGGCCGCCTCGGGTTTGTCCGCTTCCGGTGCGGCAGGGCTTTGGGCCGCAGGGGCAAGTCCCCACGCGCTGTCCACGGCGGACGATACAGCCGGGGAGCCGCCACCCCCTACAGGGGGCGCCGGGTCAGCCGGTGCTTTTGGGTTTGGTTCAGAGCTACCTGAGCTGTTGCCTCCGACGACCGAAGTGATCTGGCAGTCGATGCCGATCGTCTTGTGGATGGCCTGGCGAAGGTTCTCGGCATGGTCTGCGCGGCTGAAGGCGCTCGCAAGGCCGTCAGTGCTGAATGCCAGAGTGAGAAGTTGACCGTCGAACTGTGCCACCTGCGCGTTCGCTCCGACCAACGCCCAGCTGCTGCGCTTGATCTTGGTCAGCGTCTGGAGGATTTCGGGCCAAGCCCGCCGGATGACCTCCACATCGGCGCCACCGGCAGCGGGGCGAGGCGCCTGAGCGGGCGCTGGCTGCGGGGCGGGCGCCTCCGCGGGCGCCGGCGGTTGTACGGGGGTTGACGCCGGAGCCTGGGCCGGCGAGGGCGTTTGAGCTGGAGCCTGGGCAGCTGGCTCGGGAGCGGGGCGGCCGGCCTGCTGCCTGGATTCATCCACGGGCCAGTCAGTAGTGGAGACCCGCGGCGGTGTCAGCTGCTCCCTGGACGGTTCCTCGGAAACAGTCGGACGGCCGGGGGCCGGAGCGTCGGCGAACTTGGCTGACAAGGGCGCGGCCGGCCCGGACGCGGCAGCCCCGGGCGTTGGTGAGTGGAGCGCTGGTGAGGCGGGAGCGGGACTGGCGTCCGCCGTCGGGCGTTCCACTGGTTGTTCCGCTGGGCGCGCAGTTGGCGCGGCGGAAGTGGAAGGAGCCGCAACAGCTTCCGGCGGCGTCTGGGCTTCCGCGGGGGGAAGTGCCCCGCCGTAGTTGAGACGGCGTTCGACGCGGTCGATCCGGGCCGCGATCCCGCGTTCGGTCTGCTCGGAACTGGGCAGTAGGATCCGGGCGCAGAGCAGTTCGAGGTGCAGACGCGGCGAAGTGGCGCCGGTCATCTCAGTGAGCGCGGTATTGGTCACATCGGCGGCACGGGATAGCTCGGCCGCACCGAGGTTGTTTGCCTGGCTGCGCATCCGGGCTATCTGGTCCGCAGGCATGCCGCGGAGGATGGCTTGGGCGCTTTCCGGCATGGCTTGGACGATGATGAGGTCGCGGAACCGCTCCAGCAAGTCTTCGACGAAGCGGCGGGGATCATGCCCCGTTTGGATGACACGGTCCACGGCACGGAAAACCGTGGCGGAGTCTGACGCGGCGATCGCCTCGACGACGTCGTCCAGCAGTGAAGCGTGGGTGTATCCAAGCAATGCGACGGCGAGTTCGTAGTCCAGGCCGTTGGGTCCGGCGCCGGCCATGAGTTGGTCCAGTACGGAGAGCGAGTCGCGCACCGAACCGCCGCCAGCCCGGATCACGAGGGAAAGCACGCCGGGAGCCACCGGCACGTTTTCCTGTTGGCAGAGAAGCTCGAGGTACTGCATCAACGGCTCGGGCGGCACCAGCCGGAAGGGGTAGTGGTGCGTACGGGAGCGGATGGTGCCGATGACCTTGTCCGGCTCCGTGGTGGCGAAGATGAATTTGATGTGTTCCGGCGGCTCTTCGACGATCTTAAGGAGCGCATTGAAGCCGGCCGAGGTGACCATGTGGGCTTCGTCAATGATGAAGATCTTGTAGCGGTCCCGGACCGGGGCGAAGGTGGCGCGTTCGCGGAGATCCCGGGCATCGTCTACGCCACCGTGGCTGGCAGCGTCGATCTCGATGACGTCGAGGGAGCCGGAGCCCCCGCGGGCCAGCTCGACGCAGCTGTTGCATTTGCCGCAAGGAGTGTCTGTGGGGCCTTCGGCGCAATTGAGGCAGCGGGCAAGGATGCGGGCGGACGTGGTTTTTCCGCAGCCGCGCGGGCCGGAGAAGAGGTAGGCGTGGTTGACCCGGTTTTTGCGCAGGGCCGTCATGAGCGGCTCGGTGACGTGTTCCTGCCCGATAACGTCCGCGAAAGAATCGGGGCGATATCTGCGGTAAAGAGCAGTAGTAACAGTCACAGGGGAAACCTACCTATAGGGACTGACATTTAAATAAGAGACCCCTCATGCACCCGCCAGAGCCCATCTACCCTTGCTACCTTCCGGTCCTGGGGGAGTTCAACAGGATGACGCCACATGAGGGGCCGTCGACAAGCTTACCCGAAGTTTTCGAGCCCTCCGAATTTGCGGACATGTGCCTTGTGGGAGCCAAAAGATGGACATGTCCAGTTAGCGCCAGCCGTTCACGGGCCACGTCATGAACGCGGGCTCCTCATAAGGGTGGGCTGAGCGCAGGGCCTGCACTACGGCGTCGAGCAAGTCCGTCTCAACCACGCACTCGACCCGGATTTCCGGCACCGTTTCACCTTGCCCCACGGCGCCGATGAACGGTTGTGCCCCTGGCATGGGGGTGAAGCGTCCAGTGCCCGGAGTGGTGAATGAGCAATGCGAATAGTCGCCGATTCTGCCGGCCCCGGCATCACCGATCGCGGCCAGCAAGCTCTCGCTATGGGATACCGGGACGTAGACGACGAGGGCGTGTAGCTGGCTCATGGCACCATCCTCCCAGCGGCCGCCCAAAAACAGGTCAAAGGATGGTTTCCAATCTCCATTGCCAAACCGCTAAACCCAGCGGACTATTGGTATGTACACCGATTGGGGCAATCTCAAGATTGTGAGCCGCAGGGCCTGGTTTCAGGGGCTGGACCCAGCAGCTCAACGGAGTGCCGGAGGAATGGACGCATTGGGGGCGTCCATTTTTACGTTTAAGCGCACGGAGGGCCCGCTCGACACCATGAATGTCCCGATTGGGCGATGCCGAAATTCTCGGGTACAGTGGAGTCTGCTTTTGATTCAGAAGCATGGAGAATTCGCCTAGCGGCCTATGGCGCACGCCTGGAACGCGTGTTGGGTTAACGCCCTCGGGGGTTCAAATCCCCCATTCTCCGCGTTTGGCCCCGGTCCTTGGACCGGGGCCTTTTTGCGTTTTGGCTCTTTTCGAATTGTCCCGGTAAGCGGGTTATAGGACAAAACGTGTGTAAATCCCGCGCGTGTCACGTGCGTCCTGCCCAACCTTTGCGGGCCCAGAGGCCTTCCTCTGCGGTGGCTGTGTTGCCGTATTCCTCGGGTCCGTGTGGCTGCTCGACGGCGGTTTGGGCCGCCGG
>NZ_JBFRGL010000009.1:0-122715 GCF_052115325.1 Arthrobacter sp. 2RAF22
AATATCAGTCTGACACTGCAGTCGAACACAAGACCCGCCAGCACACCCACCACACCCGGACAGCACCCCAACGGAAAGCGGCCCCCGACACCAAAACCGGGAGCCGCTCACCACTGCCTCTTGACAACAGCTTCTACATATCAGTTGGGCCTTGCTAGCGGAAGGCTAGCGCACCGTCAGGGCGGCCAGGGCCATGCGTTCAAGGATGGGCCGGGCACTCTTGACGGCCATGCGTCGACCATGGTGCCGGACCGAGTGCGGCGTCGAGTTGATGAGGCCGAAGGCTGCGTGCGCGCGGACCCGGAGCTCGGCAGGATCCGTGTCCGGATGCAGTTCGCCGAGCACCCCCACCCACAGTTCCACATAGTTGCGCTGCAGTGTGCGGACTTCGGCCTGGTCGGCGTCGCTGAGGTTGCTGAAGTCGCGGTCCTGGACCCGGATGACATCGGGATTGCTGAGGGCGAAGTCCACGTGGAACTCCACCAGTCCGCGCAACGCAGCTTCAGCGTCGGCGGCTTCGGACACCACGGTGCGGCCGCCGTCGAGAAGATTCCGGCTCACACTCAACAGCAGCTCGGCGAGCACGGCTTGTTTTCCTGGGAAGTGCCGGTACACCGCAGGTCCGCTGACTCCTGCCGCGGCCCCCAGGTCCTCAAGGGACACGCGGTTGAAACCATCGGCGGCGAACAACCCGGCTGCGGCGGTCAGGAGGGCCTTGCGCCGTGTTTCCTTGGCTTGGCTCCGCTGGGTCGGTGCTGGGCCGTCCTGCTGGGAGCTCCGCTGGAAAGTGACCACAATTCCTCCTTTTGCACGCGTCCACTTCAGCGCCGGTACCGGGCGGGCCCCGTGTCGGGGTGATGGACAACACAGTTAATAGAGACTAACCTAAATTCCAGTTATGCGGTACTAACTGAGATGGCCATTGGCCGGGATGGGACACAGTCGATGGAGACACTCGCCAGCCAGCTGGATACCAGCAGCGATCAGTTCGCGGCCAACGCGGAAGCGCAGCTGTCCCTGGTTTACGAGCTGAAGAAGCGCCTAGCGGTGGCCGCCCTGGGTGGCCCGGAGAAGTCGCGCGAGCGGCACATCTCCCGGGGCAAGCTGTTGCCGCGCGAGCGCATCAACTACTTGCTGGACGAGGGAAGCCCGTTCCTGGAGATCGCCCCGCTGGCGGCCAACGGGATGTACAACGACGACTCCCCGGGTGCCGGAGTGATCGCGGGGATCGGCTTGGTCCATGGCCGCCAGGTGATGGTGGTGTCCAACGACGCCACGGTCAAGGGCGGAACGTATTACCCGATGACGGTGAAGAAGCATCTCCGGGCGCAGGAAATCGCGCTGGAGAACAGGCTGCCGTGCGTCTACCTCGTGGATTCCGGGGGAGCGTTCCTGCCCAAGCAGGACGAGGTGTTCCCGGACAAGGAGCACTTTGGCCGGATCTTCTTCAACCAGGCCAGGATGTCAGCGGCGAAGATCCCGCAGATCGCCTCGGTCATGGGGTCCTGCACGGCCGGTGGCGCTTACGTTCCCGCCATGAGCGACGAAACCGTCATTGTCCGCAACCAGGGCACCATTTTCCTTGGCGGCCCGCCGCTGGTGAAGGCCGCCATCGGTGAAATCGTCACCGCGGAGGAACTCGGCGGCGGCGACGTGCACTCGCGGATTTCCGGTGTGACGGACCACCTCGCCGAAAACGACGAGCACGCCCTGCAGATCGTCCGCGACATCGTCTCCACCCTGCCCAAGCCTGAGGCCCCTGCCTGGGACGTGGACACCGCCGTCGAGCCCGTGGTGGACCCGGGCGAGATCTATGGTGCCGTTCCAACGGACGTCAACGCCAAGTACGATGTCCGGGAAGTCATCGCCCGGCTCGTGGACGGCTCGAGGTTCCACGAGTTCAAGAAGAACTACGGCACCACCTTGGTGACGGGGTTCGCGAAGCTGCACGGCCACCCTGTGGGCATCGTGGCGAACAACGGTGTGTTGTTCAGCGAGTCCTCCCTCAAGGGCGCGCACTTTATCGAGTTGTGCCACCAGCGCGGCATCCCCTTGGTTTTCCTGCAGAACCTCTCCGGCTTCATGGTCGGCAAGGACGTCGAGCAGGGCGGCATCGCCAAGAACGGCGCCAAGATGGTCACCGCCGTCGCCACCGCCCGCGTGCCCAAGCTGACGGTGGTGATCGGCGGTTCCTTCGGTGCCGGAAACTACTCGATGTGCGGCCGCGCCTACTCGCCGCGCTTCCTCTGGATGTGGCCGGCGTCCCGGATCTCGGTGATGGGCGGGAACCAGGCCTCGAGCGTGCTGGCAACCGTCAAGCGTGACCAGTACGAGGCCCGCGGCGAGGAATGGTCCGCCGAGGACGAGGAAGCCTTCAAGGCCCCCATCAGGCAGCAATACGAGGACCAAGGCAGTCCCTACTACTCCACCGCCCGGCTCTGGGACGACGGCATCATCGACCCCGCTGACACCCGGCGCGTCCTGGGCATGGCCTTGGATACCGTCTCCCGCCAACCCCTGCCGGAAACCTCCTTCGGCCTCTTCCGGATGTGACCCCATGACCATCAACTCCTTCGAAACCGTCCTTGTCGCCAACCGCGGCGAGATCGCCTGCCGCGTCATCCGCACCCTCAAGGCCATGGGCATCCGTTCCGTTGCGGTCTATTCAGACGCCGACGCCGGGGCCCGCCACGTGCGCGAAGCAGACACGGCCGTCCGGATCGGCACAGCCGCGGCGGCGGACAGCTACCTGCGGATCGACGCCATCATCGAGGCCTGCCTGCAAAGCGGTGCCCAGGCGGTCCACCCGGGGTATGGATTCCTGGCCGAAAACGTTGAGTTTGCCAAGGCCCTGGACGCGGCAGGCATCGCGTTCATCGGCCCCGGCATTGACGCCATCGAGATCATGGGCGACAAGATCCGCTCCAAGAACCATGTCATGTCGTACGGCGTCCCCTGCGTCCCGGGTATCGCCGAACCGGGATTGAGCGACGAGGCGCTCATCGAGGCGGCGCCCGGCGTCGGCTTCCCCCTGCTCATCAAGCCCTCGGCTGGTGGCGGTGGCAAGGGCATGCACATCGTGGAGCGGCTCGAGGATATGGCGGCAACGCTGCTCACGGCCCGACGGGTGGCGGCGAGCGCCTTCGGCGACGACACCCTGTTCCTGGAACGTCTTATCCAGTCGCCCCGGCACATCGAAGTCCAGGTCCTCGCCGACAACCACGGCAACGTGATCCACCTCGGCGAGCGCGAATGTTCCCTGCAGCGCCGCCACCAGAAGGTCATCGAGGAAGCACCGTCCCCCCTGCTGGAGTCCCTCGCGAATGGGGCCGAGGTCCGGGCGCGGATCGGTGAGGCCGCCTGCCAGGCTGCCCGAAGCGTCAGGTACAGCGGTGCCGGTACGGTGGAGTTCCTCGTCTCGGACCAGGATCCGGAGCACTTCTTCTTCATGGAGATGAACACCCGCCTCCAGGTGGAGCACCCTGTCACGGAAATGGTGACAGGCGTCGACCTTGTCGAATGGCAAGTGCGCATCGCCGCAGGTGAGGTCCTCACGGTGGCGCAGTCCGACGTCGTGCTTGAGGGCCACGCGGTAGAGGCGCGAGTCTACGCGGAGGTACCCGAACGCGGGTTCATGCCATCCATCGGCGAGATCGTGATGCTCCGGGAACGGGCAAGCAACGATCCGCACGTCCGCGTCGATTCGGCCATGCTGACGGGCCTGTCCGTCAGCGGGGACTACGACCCCATGCTCGCCAAGGTCATTGCCTGGGGTCCGGACCGCAAAGCGGCGCTGGACACCCTTGACCACGCGCTGGGGGACTACACGCTGCTGGGCGTGCACACGAACATCGAGTACTTGCGGCTCCTGGTCAACGACGACGATGTCCGCGCCGGCCGCCTCGACACCGGCTTGATCGAGCGCAAACTTGACGGGATGGAATTCCGCCAAGTGTCCGACGTCGAGTTGGTTGCCGCCGCGATGCTGGACCGTCAGGTCTTGGCTCCTGCCGGAACGGCAGGACCCTGGAACGCCGCCGACGGCTGGCGCGTCGGCGCGCCCGCACCGTGGAAGACCACAGTCGGACGTCCCGACGGCGGACTGGCCACCGTGGGGCTGACGGTGGACGCGCAGGGCTTCACCTCCCGCGTGGACAGCGGCGTCGAGCACTCTGCCGTCATGCGGCCGGGACCCTCGGGACATGCGGTGCTGGTGCTCGACGGCGTCGAGCACCCTTTCGCGCACGGCTCACCATCTTCGGAGCTTGGGACACGCGAACTCTGGCTGGGCAGCGACGGCTGGTCCTGCCGGCTGGAGATCCTGGACCGCGAAGCCCGGCTCCAACGAATCCTCGCGGGCATCCAGCGCGAAGAAGGCGCCGCGGATCCCGAAGTCCGGTCTCCCATGCCGGGAACCGTCGTCTCCGTTTCGGTGCACAACGGCGACCACGTGGAAGCGGGCGACGTCCTCCTCGCAGTAGAGGCCATGAAGATGGAACACCAGCTCGTGGCCTCTGTGTCCGGCACCGTGCACCTCAGCAGCAAGACCGGGGACCTCGTCAAGGCTGACCAAGTCCTCGCCACCATCCACGTGGCGGCGGAGCCCGCCCCAGAAGCCTCAGCAGAAAACCAGAAAGACGAGGAAGTCTAGCCATGGCAAGTTTTGAACTCACCGAGGAATACCAGGACCTGAGCGACTCCGTCCGGGAATTCGCCGACGAGGTAGTGGCGCCGGTGTCCACGAAGCACGACGAGGAACACAGCTTCCCGTACGAGGTAGTCAAGCAGATGGGTGAGATGGGTCTTTTCGGCCTGCCCTTCCCTGAAGAGTTCGGCGGAATGGGCGGGGACTACTTCGCCCTGGCGCTCGCGCTGGAACAGCTGGGCCGGGTGGACCAGTCCGTGGCCATCACCCTCGAGGCGGGTGTCTCGCTTGGCGCCATGCCCGTGTACCGCTTCGGCACCCAGGAGCAGAAGGAACAATGGCTGCCCCAGCTGACCTCGGCCGAAGCGCTCGCAGGCTTCGGTCTGACCGAGCCGGAAGCCGGCTCGGACGCCGGTGGCACCAAGACGAACGCGCACCTCGAGGACGGCCGCTGGGTCATCAACGGCAACAAGGAATTCATCACCAACTCCGGGACCGACATCACCCGGCTCGTCACCGTCACCGCCGTCACCGGGCAGCACGAACGCAAGGACGGGAGCATCAAGAAGGAAATCTCCACCATCCTGGTCCCCACGGACACACCCGGTTTCACCGCCGAAAAGGCCTACAACAAGGTGGGCTGGAACGCCTCCGACACCCACCCGCTGACACTGAACAACGTGCGGGTTCCCGAAGAGAACCTGCTCGGTGTCCGAGGACGGGGCTACGCCAACTTCCTGTCCATCCTGGACGAAGGCCGCATCGCCATCGCCGCGCTTGCCACCGGCGCGGCCCAGGGCTGCGTCGACTTGTCCGTGAAATATGCCAAGGAACGCGTGGCCTTCGGACAGAACATCGGCAAGTACCAGGCCATCCAGTTCAAGATTGCCCGCATGCAGGCACGGGCCCACACAGCCCGCCTGGCCTACTACGATGCGGCCGCGAGGATGCTGGCCGGCAAGCCGTTCAAGACCGAAGCGGCCATCGCTAAGATGGTCGCAGGCGAGGCAGCCATGGACAACGCACGGGACGCCACCCAGGTGTTCGGTGGCTATGGCTTCATCAACGAATTCACGGTGGCACGGCACTACCGCGACTCCAAGATCCTGGAAGTCGGGGAAGGCACTACCGAGGTCCAGTTGATGCTCATCGCCCGCGAGCTGGGCCTTTAACCGTCAGGGAAGGTAAACGATGATCGACAAAGTTGTTGCCAGCGCCGCGGAAGCGGTGAAGGACATCCACGACGGTGCCTCTCTCGCCGTCGGCGGGTTCGGCCTGTGCGGTATCCCGGTGGCGCTGATCGATGCGCTCCACCATCAAGGCACCAAGGACCTTGAAACAGTCAGCAACAACTGCGGCGTGGACGACTGGGGCCTGGGCATCCTGCTGAAGGACGGACGGATCCGCCGGACCATCAGTTCCTATGTTGGTGAGAACAAGGAGTTCGCGCGGCAGTACCTCGCCGGTGAACTGGAGGTGGTCCTCACCCCGCAAGGTACCCTCGCCGAGAAACTGCGCGCCGGCGGGGCCGGAATCCCCGCGTTCTTCACGGCGGCCGGCGTCGGGACGCAGGTTTCGGAAGGCGGTCTGCCGCAAAAGTACGACGCCGACGGCAACGTGGCGATCGCATCCTCACCTAAGGAAGTGCGCACCTTCAACGGGGCGGACTATGTCCTGGAGGAATCCCTGACACCCGATTTCGGACTGGTCCACGCCTGGAAGGGGGACCGTCACGGGAACCTCGTCTTCCACGCGACGGCTATGAACTTCAATCCACTGTGTGCCATGGCGGCCCGGATCACCATCGTCGAGGTCGAAGAGCTTGTGGAACCCGGCGAACTCGATCCGCAACATATCCACACCCCGGGCATCTTCGTCCAGCGGGTCGTTGTTGCACCGGACACGGAGAAACGCATCGAAAAGCGGACCGTCGCGTTGACCCGGCAGGCAGGAGCGTAGCCATGGAATCGAACATCACCCAGGATGTGCCGCCGCGTCCCGAGGCCGTCAGGCACGAGTACCGCCGCGCCGGCGCCGAGCACCACGAGGGCAAGGGCTGGACGCGGAACGAACTCGCCGCCCGCGTAGCCCGCGAACTCACCAACGGGCAATACGTCAACCTGGGGATCGGCATGCCCACCCTGATCCCCAACTACATCCCCGAGGGCGTCGAGGTGATCCTCCATTCCGAGAACGGGATACTGGGCGTCGGCCCCTACCCGGCCGAGGACGCGGTGGACCCGGACCTGATCAACGCCGGCAAGGAAACGGTCACAGTCAACGCGGGCGCCGCGTTCTTTGACTCGGCTACCTCGTTCGGCATGATCCGCGGGGGCCATGTGGATGTCGCCGTGCTGGGGGCCATGGAGGTCGCGGCCAACGGGGACCTGGCCAATTGGATGATCCCCGGCAAAATGGTCAAGGGCATGGGCGGCGCCATGGACCTGGTCTTCGGCGCCAAGCGGGTGATCGTGATGATGGAGCACGTGGACCGCAACGGCAAGCCCAAGATCGTCAAGGAATGCTCGTTGCCCGTCACGGGGAAAGGCTGCGTGGACCGGATCATCACCGACCTCGCCGTGATCGACGTCGTCTCCGAAGGCGGGGCCTCGAGGCTCGTGCTGCGCGAGCTGGCACCGAATGTCTCGGCCGAGGACGTGGCCGCGGCGACCGGCGTCGAGCTCTTCGAAGAGGACCAGGAGTTGACTGTATGACGGCGGACGCTGAACCCCGCGTAGTCGAGCAGCGGGGGATGTACTTCGACGAACTCGAGGAAGGCGTTGTGTACGCCCACCGGCCCGGGCGGACCGTCACCGAAACGGACAACGTCCTGTTCACCACGTTGACCATGAACACCCAGGCCCTCCACCTGGACGCGGCGTGGAGCGCCAAACAGCCCTTCGGGCAGAGGCTCATGAACTCGATGTTCACGCTGTCCACCATGGTGGGACAGTCCGTCACCCAGCTGACCCAGGGCACCATCATTGCCCAACTGGGCCTCACGGACGTCTCATTCCCGCACCCCCTCTACCACGGCGACACCCTCTACACGGAGACGGTCATCATCGGGAAACGGGAGTCGTCGTCGCGTCCCGGGCAAGGCGTGGTGACCATGAAACATACCGGCCGCAACCAGGACGGCACTGTGGTGGCACTGGCGACGCGGGCCTGCCTCATGTGGAGCCGGACAGCGCATCTGGAGGCGCAACAGGGGACAATCAATACATGACCTTCACCATGGGCCCCGCTTTGCTTTTCTGCCCCGCCGACCGGCCGGAACGGTTCCAAAAGGCCGCTGAGCGTTCCGACGCCGTCATCGTGGACCTCGAGGATGCTGTCGCGCCTGCAGATAAGAAGCGGGCCCGGGGCGCGATCCTCGCCCAGCTCGGCTCAGGCGGCGAGACCGCCGAACTCGACCCCAGCCGCACGATTGTGCGCGTCAATCCGGTGGGCACCCCGGATTTCGAGAAGGATCTGCACTGCCTGGCGCATACTCCTTACCGCACCATCATGCTGGCCAAGGCCGAGACCGCCGAACAGTTGAAAGCACTCGAGGGATACCACGTCATCGCCCTGTGCGAGACGGCCAAGGGAATCGTCAACGCGGCTGAGATCGCCCAGGCTCCCAACGTCGTCGGGCTCATGTGGGGCGCCGAGGATTTGATCGCCTCGATGGGCGGCACCTCCAGCCGCAAGGACGACGGCGGCTACCGCGCCGTCGCAACGCACTCCCGGTCCACCGTGCTGCTGGCGGCCAAAGCCGCAGGCAAGGAGGCCATCGACTCGGTCTACGTCGACATTCCCGATCTTGTGGGGCTGGCCGTGGAATCCGCCGACGCAGTGGCCAGCGGATTCGGTGCCAAGGCCTGCATCCACCCGAACCAGGTAGCCGTTGTCCGCGAAGCCTATGCGCCGTCGCCCGAAGCCGTCGCAGTGGCGCGGGAACTGCTTGACGCCGCGGCTGCGGCCGGAACCGGTGTGTTCCAGCACAAGGGCAAAATGGTGGACGGTCCCATCCTGAAACACGCCGAATCCACGCTGCGCAGGGCACGGCTTTCCTGAAGGGTCGCCCCGGGTCTATTGACCGCGCTGTCGTGGCTTCGGCAGCGACAACGGGGCGATGACCTCGTAGAGCTCAATCCGGATCCAGCGCTGACCCGTTTCCCGGAACTCGGCCCTCGTGGCGAAGCGGTACAGGAAGCTGCGGGCCCGCACCCAACGCGGCCGGTCGCCGTCGAACGGGTCCTGGCGCAACAAGCGCAAGGTGGGCGGATCGGCGTCGAGCAGCTTGCCCAGGAACGCGTAGAACCATTCCTCGTGCACAGTGCGCAAGGGCAGGAACCACATCAGCCAGTCGAGGCGCAAGTGGTAGGGCGCCCATTGCCGGGGGAGCCGGCGGACGTCGCCGGGCTTGCCCTTGAAGCCGTATTCGCGCCAATCTGCCTCGTCGACGGGAACGTCTGCCTGGGTGCCTTCCACCACGATTTCCACGCGGTGCCGCGTCACCGTGCCGAACGCCCCGTACGTGTTGACCAACTGCCATCGGTTGAAGCTCGCGTTCATGAGCTGCCCCCGCGAGAGCAGGTTGCGGATGGGCCAATAGCTGAGCACCAGAAGGAGCACCGTCACCGCGAGTACGACGGCGAGCCACCACACCGGGGCCTGCGGAACCGCCGCTGCCGGGTTGGTCCGTTGCGGGATGAAAGGCAGCACAGCGTGGGCAACCGGGTCGCTCACCGCAGCGAAGGCGAGCACGATCGCGGACCAATTGAGCCACGCGAAGTTTCCGCTCCCCACCAGCCAAAGCTGCGTGAAGACCACAATTCCTGCGGCGATGGTGGCCAGCGGCTGCGGGGCGAACAGGAAGAACGGCACCACCAGCTGGGCGAAGTGGTTGCCGAGCACCTCCATGCGGTGCATCGCTTTGGGCAGGAGATGCGCCTGGCGGCTCAACGGTCCGGGCATGGGCTGGGTTTCGTGGTGGTAGTACAGGGCGGTTAAATCACGCCACTCGCTTCCGCCATGGATCTTGATCATGCCGGCGCCGAATTCCAGCCTGAAGAGCAACCACACGAGCAGGACGAGGATGGTCCTGGGCGGGGGGACCTGGTCCGAACCGAGGAAGCCGACGGTGAAGCCCATTTCCAGCAGCAGCATCTCCCAACCGAAGCTGTAGAAGGTCTGGCCGACGTTGACGATCGACATGTAGAGCAACCACAAGGCCAGGAACGCGGCCAAGGGAAGCCACGGCGGGCCAAGCTGCGGCAGCCCGCCCACGAGTGTCAGGGACACGGCAAGTCCTGCGGCGCATACGGCGCGGAGCAACGTGTCCGAGTACTTCCAGCGGAACAGGCTGGGCCTGCGCAAGACCCTGTGGCCGTCCACATACCTCGGGACAGGCAGGAGCCCATGTTCGCCAAGGAGTGCGGGAAACTGGTTGAGGCTGGACAGGAACGCGATGAAATAGAGCGCGGCCGTGCCGCGCTGGAGCACCTGCCGGGCGAATTCATAGTCCGGCGCCTCGAACCACGAGACCCAGTCCACAAACCAACGCTACGCCTGGGGTGCGGGATACTTAAGCAATGCAGCCGCGCAAGATCATCCTCCTCGGGTCCACTGGTTCAATTGGCACTCAAGCGATTGACGTCGTCGACGCCGCCCCCCACCTGTTTGAGGTCGTGGCGCTGAGCGCGGGTGGCGGGAACCTGGAACTCATCGCGCAGCAGGCAGTCCACACCAAGGCACAGGCAGTCGGCATCGCCTACGGCGACGCCCACGAACTCCACAGACTCATCGGCGCTGCCGCCTCCGCCGCCGGACTCCGGAACTACGATCCGGCGATCATCACGGGGCCGGATGCGTCCACCAAGATTGCCGCGATCGAAGCGGACGTCGTACTCAACGGCATCACGGGGTCCATCGGGCTGGCGCCCACGTTGGCAGCACTCAAGTCCGGCGCCATCCTGGCCTTGGCGAACAAGGAATCCCTCATCGTGGGCGGTGCCCTGGTGAAGGCCGCTGCCGCCGTTGACCAGATCGTGCCCGTGGATTCCGAGCACTCGGCCATCGCCCAATGCCTCCGCGCAGGAACCGACAAAGAGGTTGGGAAACTCATCCTGACGGCGTCCGGCGGACCTTTCCGGGGCCGCAGCCGGGAGCAACTCCGCAACGTCACCCCGGCCGAGGCCCTTGCGCACCCCACATGGGACATGGGCCTCATGGTCACCACCAACTCGGCCAGCCTCGTCAACAAAGGCCTGGAGGTCATCGAAGCGCACCTGCTGTTCGACGTCCCG
Source organism: Arthrobacter sp. 2RAF22 (assembly GCF_052115325.1). Lineage (NCBI taxonomy): Bacteria > Bacillati > Actinomycetota > Actinomycetes > Micrococcales > Micrococcaceae > Arthrobacter > Arthrobacter sp. 2RAF22. The sequence goes on from NZ_JBFRGL010000009.1 coordinate 10,942, forward strand.
TTGGACAGGATCGACGTCGTGGTGCACCCGCAATCCGTGGTGCACTCGATGGTGGAGTTCGTGGACGGCTCCATCATTGCCCAGGCTTCTCCGCCGGACATGCGACTGCCCATCGCCCTCGGCCTCGGGTGGCCGGACCGCGTGCCCGGCGCCGCCAAGGCCTGCGACTGGACCAAGGCCACCAGTTGGACGTTCGAACCCCTCGACTCGGTGGCTTTCCCGGCCGTGGAACTGGCCAAGGACGCCGCGAAGCAGGGGAGCACGTTTCCAGCGGTCTTCAACGCGGCCAACGAGGAAGCGGTGGAAGCCTTCCACGCCGGGAGGATCCGCTTCACCGACATCGTGGACACGGTGGAGTCCGTCCTCAGCGAACATTCAGGATCCTTGGAGCTGACGGTGGACTCGGTGTTGGATGCTGAGAGGTGGGCACGCACGCGCACCCATGATCGTTTAGCCAACAGCACCCTTTAGGAAGCAGTACTTAAGGCATGAATCCCGTCATTCTGTTCATTCTCGGAGTCGTCTTCGTCGCGATCGGCGTGGCCGTCTCCATTGCGCTGCACGAGGTGGGGCACTTGCTTCCCGCCAAGCTCTTCAAGGTGCGCGTCACGAAGTACATGATCGGGTTCGGTCCTACCCTGTGGTCCACACGGAGAGGCGAGACCGAATACGGCGTCAAAGCGATCCCGCTGGGCGGCTACGTCGCCATGATCGGCATGTACCCGCCCAACAAGGAAGATGGCAGCGTCAGGCCGTCCAGCACCGGCATGTTCCAGACACTCGCCACCGAAGCCCGGTCCGCGGCGCACGAGGAAGTGGGCCCCGGCGACGAGAACAGGGTCTTCTACAGGCTGCCGGTCTGGAAAAAGGTCATCATTATGCTGGGTGGGCCGGCCATGAACCTGCTCATCGGCCTGGTGCTGACAGCGGTGCTGCTCATGGGCTTCGGAGTGTCCACCGCCACCACCACCATCGCCGAGGTGTCAAAGTGCCAAGTCAAGGCCGGCGAAACCGTCGATCCAAACTCGCCGAACTGCCAACTGACCCCGGCCGCGGTGGCCAAGCTCCAGCCGAACGACGTTGTCACCAGCTTTGACGGCAAGCCTGTGACGAGCTGGGCCGAGATGAGCGGCTGGATCCGGGCATCCGCCGGCAAGTCCGTGCAAATCACCGTGGACCGTGGCGGCAAGAGCGTCACCACGCAGGTTACCCCGGTGCTGTCCGCACGCCCCGTCATCGCCGACAACGGCCAGCAGGCCAAGGGCTCGGACGGCAAGCCGCTGTACGAGGAGGTCGGGTTCCTCGGCATCGGTGCGCAAACCGCCATGGTGCCCCAGCCGGCGTCGACCGTTCTTCCGATGGCCGGCGAGAACATCAAGCAGATCGCCGGAGTCATCCTCAACCTCCCCGCCAGGGTAGTCGGAGTAGCGCAAGCGGCTTTCGGCTCCGAACCGCGCGATCCCAATGGCCCCATCAGCGTCGTCGGCGTCGGCCGGGTGGCCGGTGAAGTGGCTGCCATGGATCAGGTTCCGCTGCAATCGCGCGTCAGCGCCCTCGTGGGGCTCCTCGCCGGACTGAACTTCGCCCTCGCCGTCTTCAACCTGGTTCCGCTCCTGCCGCTCGACGGCGGACACGTGGCGGGCGCGCTCTACGAGGGAGCCCGGCGTCGAATCGCCAAGCTGTTCGGCAAACCGGATCCCGGCGCTTTCGACATCGCCAAGCTCCTGCCGCTCACCTACGTCGTGGCGAGCGTCCTCATGGCCATGAGCGCGCTGCTGATCTACGCGGACATCGTCAAGCCCGTCAACCTCTTCGGCTGATCCGGATTGGGCTGGGGGGATAGGCTATCCATATGACTGTTTTCGCTGTTGAGTACGTTTACGACGCCGAGTCCGCCGAGGTGCGCGACGCGAACCGCCCCGCCCACCGCGCCTGGCTCGCCAGCCTCGCCGAGCAGGGAACCCTGCTGGCGAGCGGCCCTTACACCGACGGGGCGGGTGCGCTGCTCCTGCTCGAGGCCGCCGACGAGGCCGAGCTGAACGCCACGTTGAAGGAGGATCCGTTCGCCGCCGTCCGGGGGATTGCAGGCATCCGGACGTCGGAGTGGAACCCCGTCATCGGAATGCTCTCCGCCCACGCTTCCTAGCAGCATGACCGGCCGGGTTCCCGGCCCTACGATCCACCCATTTCAACCCAAGGAGTCCACGTGACCTCGGTCAGCCTGGGAATGCCGTCAGCCCCGCCCCCCGTTCTCGCGCCCCGCCGCAAGACCCGCCAGATCAAGGTGGGTTCGGTCGGCGTCGGCTCCGATTCACCCATCAGCGTGCAATCGATGACCACCACCCCCACCACGGACATCAACGCCACCCTGCAGCAGATCGCCGAGCTGACGGCGTCCGGCTGCGACATCGTGCGTGTCGCTTGCCCCTCCGCGGACGACGCCGAGGCACTGCCGATCATCGCCCGCAAGTCCCAGATTCCCGTGATCGCGGACATCCACTTCCAGCCGAAGTATGTCTTCGCCGCGATCGAGGCCGGTTGCGCTGCGGTGCGCGTCAATCCGGGCAACATCCGCAAGTTCGATGACCAAGTGAAGGAAATCGCGGCGGCAGCTCGCGATCACGGTACGTCCATCCGGATCGGCGTCAACGCCGGGTCCCTGGAGCCCGGCATCCTGAAGAAGTACGGCAAGGCCACCCCGGAGGCCCTCGTCGAGTCCGCTGTGTGGGAAGCGTCGTTGTTCGAGGAACATGGCTTCCACGATTTCAAGATCTCCGTCAAGCACAACGATCCCGTCATCATGGTGGCGGCCTACGAGATGCTTGCCGAAAAGGGCGACTGGCCCCTGCACCTCGGCGTGACAGAGGCCGGGCCCGCCTTCCAGGGCACCATCAAGTCCGCGACGGCCTTCGGAGCGCTCCTGTCCAGGGGTATCGGCGACACCATCCGCGTGTCCCTCTCCGCCCCGCCTGTCGAGGAAATCAAGGTCGGCAACCAGATCCTGCAGTCCCTCAACCTGCGCCCCCGCAAGCTCGAAATCGTCTCCTGCCCTTCATGCGGACGCGCCCAGGTGGACGTCTACACGCTGGCTGAGCAGGTCACGGCCGGGCTTGAGGGAATGGAGATTCCGTTGCGCGTCGCCGTCATGGGTTGCGTGGTGAACGGCCCGGGCGAGGCACGTGAAGCCGATCTCGGTGTGGCCTCCGGAAACGGCAAGGGCCAGATCTTCGTGAAGGGCGAAGTCATTAAGACTGTCCCCGAGAGCCAGATTGTTGAGACACTGATCGAAGAGGCCATGCGTATCGCCGAAGAGATGGGGGAGGCCGATGGCGAAGATGCTGTCAAGGGTAGCCCCGTGGTTAGCGTCTCGTAGCGAGACAGCCGCCGATGGGATTTCCGTCCGGGTGCTCGGCGCTGCCGACACCCGGGCCCTTCGCGTGCTCGCGATGGAAGACCCTGTAGCGAACGTCTTCATTCTGGCGCATCTCGATTCGTCGGGGAGCGCCGCACCCACGTCCGGTGGGGCGAGCGTCTTTGGAGTGTTCGACGGCGATGCCCTGGTGGGTGCCTGCTGGGCCGGCGCCAATCTGGTTCCGGTGCAGCTGGACCCCGGGCTGGCTTCCCGCGTTGCGGCGGTTGCACACCGGGCAGGACGCCGGTACGCCTCGATCTTCGGGCCGGCGGAGACCGTACTGGCGCTGCATTCCCGCTTGGAGCAGCTGGGCCATTTCGCCCACGAGGTACGTGCCGACCAGCCACTTCTGGCCATCTCGGGGCCACCCGCCATCGAAGCCAATCCGCAGCTCGGCTTCGGAAACATCGCGGATTTCGACCGTATCCTGCCCGCGTGCGCAGCCATGTTCGAAGAGGAAGTGGGGTATTCTCCCTTCCTCGGGAGCGAGGACTTCTACAGCCGCCGGGTGGCCGGACTGATCCGGCAAGGCCATTCCCTGGTGCACATCGACGCCGGCGGGAAAGTGAAGTTCAAAGCCGAACTCGGGGCGGTCACCGCGCAGGCCACCCAAGTGCAGGGCGTCTGGATGAACCCCGAGTTCCGCGGCCAAGGACTCAGTGCCGGGTACATGGCGGGAGTGGTTGTCCTGGCCCAGCAGTTCGCGCCGATCACCAGCCTTTACGTCAACGAGTACAACACCAGGGCGCGCGCCACGTACGAGCGGGTCGGGTTCAAACGCCTGGGAACCTTCGCCACGGTGCTGTACTGATCAACCCCGTTCTAGGCAACCCAACTAACTCGCAATAGATGTCGTTTTGAGGGCTCATAACGACGTCTAATGCGAGTTGGGAGGGGTGAGCGCGCCGGTGAGGTAGTGCTGGACGTTCGGGGCCACGAGCCGCACTACCTCGTCCTGGGAGGCCGAAGCCAGGGGTTCCAGCCGGACCACGTAGCGCATCAGCATGAGCCCCACCACCTGCGTGGCAACGAGGTTGCCACGCATCTTCGCCTCCTCCGGGGAACCGGGAAGACCCGCTGTGATCCTGGACAGGATGGTCCTCGCCACCATCTCCCGCAGCAAGGCGGTCTTGGCCTTGGAGCCGATCGTTCCCCTGACGAACGCGACAAGCCCGTGTTGTGCCGGGCTTTCCCACAGACGCAACACGGCGCGGACGATTGCTTCGGAGCGTTGCGCCGGGTCCAACGATTCGACGCCGGCCAGGACCTCGTCGGGATCAGCCGGGAGTTCGATGCTCTGGGCGAAGAGTTCGTCCTTGCCCTTGAAGAAGTGGTGGACCATGGCCGGGTCCATCTCTGCTTCGCGGGCCACTTGCCGCAGGCTCGTGCCGTCGAAGCCGTGTTCGGCGAAGAGCCGGCGCGCTGTAGCGAGGATCAGCTCGCGGGAGTCGCTCCCGCCGCTGCGGCGTCCCCGCCGCACGGGAGGCACGCCGCCGCTCATGAGGTCCGCCGTCGGAGGGTGAACGAAGCCAGGACCAAGACCCCCACAACGATCGCCGCCATGACCCCGGCATCCTGCCACATGGCCTGCGTCGCCTCGGTGTTGTCGGCGATCTGCTGGAGCGCATCGACCGAAAACGTCAACGGCAGCACATTGGAAATGCCCTCCAGGAGGCTGTTCATGTGGTCCCTGGCCACGAAGAGTCCGCACAAGAGGATCTGCGGTATCACCACCACCGGCATGAATTGCACCGCCTGGAATTCGGTCCTCGCAAAGGCCGAGCACAACAGGCCGAGCGCAACACCGAGTACTGCGTTGATGACGGCAATCATCACGACGTAACCGGGACCGCCCTTGATATCCAGATTGAAGATCCAGTAGGCCACAGCGGTTGCCACAAGGGACTGCAGGGCCGCCATGATGGAGAACGCCAACGCGTAGCCGAACAGGAGATCGGCTTTGTGGATGGGCGTCGTCAGGAGCCGTTCCAACGTCCCCGACGTCCTTTCGCGCAACATAGTGATCGACGTGACCAGGAACATCACCACAAACGGGAAAATGGCCAGCATCATGAGTCCCACGCGGTCAAACGTCCGGGGGAATCCGGGAGGCAGGGTTTCGTTCTCGAACAGATAGTAGACGCCCGTGAGCAGCAGGGCCGGAACCACCATGATGAGCGCGACGCTCCGGTGGTCGTGCCGCAGTTGTTCCAGGACCCGCCTGGTGGTGGCAAACATCATCCGTGGATTCATCACGCCACCTGGCTTTCATTGGCACTCCGGTGGCTCGAAGCGGCGCCCGCTTCCTGGATGATGTGCAGGAAGGCCTGTTCCAGGTCGTTGCTGTGTCCCCGCTCGCTCAGTTCCGCCGGACTGAGCTGCGCCAGCAGCAATCCATCGCGGAGCAGGAGCAACGAGGAACAGTGCGAGGCCTCCTCCATGACATGGCTGGACACCAGCAGGGTGGTGCCCGCTTTGGCCAAGGCGGCGAACCGTTCCCACAGTTCGGCACGCAGTACCGGGTCCAAGCCAACCGTTGGTTCGTCGAGGACCAGCAGCTTCGGATGCGAGACGAGCGCGCAGGCCAGCGAGACCCGGCTGAATTCCCCGCCGGATAGGTCTGCCGTCTTCCGCCGTGCCAGTGATTCGAGCCCGACGGCGGCAATCGCCTCCGCGGTGTCGGCCGCCGAGACGCCGTGCATGGCTCCGAAATACCTCACGTTCGCCTCGACGCTGAGGTCCGTGTAGACGCTCGGTGCCTGGGTGACGTATCCGACGTCGTGCCGCAATGACGGAGTACCTGCCGGACGGCCCAATACGTCCACCCTGCCGGCTGTCAGCCGCTGGACGCCGACGATGCAGCGCATGAGGGTTGTCTTGCCGCTCCCCGAGGGTCCAAGCAGGCCCGTGATCCGTCCGGGTTCCATGGCGAAGTCCACGCCACGGAGAATCTTCTTGCGGCCGCGCGTGACGTGCAGGCCCTCCACCGTGACCGCAGGGGACATGCCTGGTGCAGGACTTCCCGCTGGACTGTGGGACATCGCGGCCTCCGATTTATTCATCAGGTGATGAATAAAAGGTAAATCCATTACACAGGCGCGTCAACTGTGAGCCTCGGTGACAGATCCTGCAACGCGGGGTCACTTACGGCCCATGTCGGACCTCCGGATGGGCGCTAACTGACCCCGCGTTGTTCGTTGCCAGAATTGATTAGTCCAAGCCCTTGAAAAAAGTGTCCACCATCACATAAATTCAGAACCAGCCGTGTCGCTGGGGCGCGGACGGTTTCAGAGAGGAAACACAAAACCAAATGGCTGTAGGCGTTGATCTTTCGAAGGCATTCGACGAGTCCGACTAAGCCTCCAGGACAACGCCCGCGGCCGACCAGCCGCTGAGCCACGCCATGGCAGGATGACCAGCCGCCCAGCGGCCAGGGGCTTCCTCGCACCATGGCGTGGCTCATGTTCGTTCGGGGCGGCTTTGCTTTCCGAAGAACCCGGGGAAGGGATCCGGGGGGACGGCCCCGGCAGGTTCCCCGGCCGCAAGCCGGTAGATTGGTACACAGTAGTTTTTGCCAGCTCTTGCCATAGAAACGGATTCTGACCCGTGGTCCTTCGCCTCTCCCAGCTGTTCCTGCGCACCTTGCGTGAAGATCCCGTCGACGCCGAAGTCGCAAGCCACAGACTCCTGGTCCGTGCGGGCTATATCCGCCGTGCCGCACCGGGCATCTACACGTGGCTGCCTTTGGGATTGAGCGTCCTGCGCAAGGTCGAGCAGATCATCCGCGAGGAAATGGCCGCTATCGGCGCCCAGGAAGTCCACTTCCCGGCACTGCTGCCCCGCGAACCGTACGAGGCGACCAACCGCTGGACCGAATACGGCGAAGGGCTGTTCCGCCTCCAGGACCGCAAGGGTGCCGATTACCTCCTCGCCCCCACGCACGAGGAAATGTTCACCCTCCTGGTCAAGGACCTGTACTCCTCGTACAAGGACCTGCCGCTGAGCCTGTACCAGATCCAGAACAAGTACCGCGACGAAGCACGCCCCCGGGCAGGCCTCCTCCGCGGCCGCGAATTCATCATGAAGGATTCCTACTCGTTCGACGTCGACGACGCCGGCCTGGACGCGAGCTACGCGGCCCACCGTGCCGCGTACCTGAAAATCTTCGAGCGCCTTGGCCTTGAGGTCATCCCCGTTGCCGCCACGGCAGGCGCCATGGGTGGATCCAAGAGCGAGGAGTTCCTGCACCCCACCGAGATCGGCGAGGACACCTTCGTGCGCTCGGCGGGCGGCTACGCCGCCAACGTCGAAGCCGTGACCACCGTGGCCCCGGCCGAGATCGACTTCAGCAACGCGCCTCCCGCACGCGTCCTGGACACCCCGGACACGCCCACGATCGACACCCTCGTGACGGCTGCCAACCAGCTCGCCGCGCGCAGCGATTCCGACGGCGGCGCCTGGACTGCCGCCGACACCCTCAAGAACGTGGTCCTCGCCGTCACGCTGCCCACGGGCGAACGCCAGATCGTGGTCATCGGCGTTCCCGGTGACCGCGCAGTGGACCTCAAGCGCGTCGAAGCCAACATCGGTTCATTCCTGCCCATTGCCGGCGAAATCGGGCTCGAAGCGGCGAACGAGGACGACCTCAAGAAGATTCCGGAACTCGTCAAGGGCTACATCGGCCCCGGACTTGTCCTCGGCGAGGCCGTTCTCGGGCTCGAAGGAACGTCCAAGTTGCTCTTCCTTGTCGACCCCCGGGTTGTCTCGGGTACCAGCTGGGTTACCGGGGCGAACGAAGACGGAAAGCACGTGTTCGGTCTCGTAGCCGGGCGCGACTTCGCCTGGGATGGCGTCATCGAATGCACCGAGGTCCGCGCGGGAGACGAAGCCCCGGACGGCTCCGGCCCCTTGGAGACTGCCCGCGGCATCGAAATGGGACACATCTTCCAGCTCGGCCGCAAATATGCCGAGGCCCTCGACCTGAAGGTCCTTGACCAGAACGGCAAGCAGGTTGTGGTCACCATGGGCTCCTACGGTGTCGGCGTGACACGTGCCGTGGCCGCCCTGGCCGAGGCCAACAACGACGACCGGGGCTTGATCTGGCCGCGCTCCGTGGCCCCCGCGGACGTCCACGTGGTCGCCGTCGGACGCGGCGAGGAAATCTTCGCTGCGGCCGAGAAGCTCTCCGCCGAGCTCGAGGCCGCCGGCCTCGACGTGATTTACGACGACCGCCCCAAGGTTTCCCCCGGCGTGAAGTTCGGCGACGCCGAGCTCGTGGGCGTCCCCACCATCGTGGCGGTGGGCCGTGGCTTGGTGGACGGCGTTGTGGAGATCAAGGACCGTCGCACCGGCCAGGCAGAGAACGTGGCAGTCGAGAAGGCTGCCGACTACGTGGTCAACGCCGTACGCCAGAAGTGATCTCCGGCTTCGAGTCGGTCCAGCTCACCACGCTCGTCATGATCGTCGTGGCTGGATTCGCGGCCGGTTGGATCGATGCCGTGGTGGGCGGCGGGGGACTGATCCAGCTCCCCGCCTTGCTCCTGGTTCCGGGGATCACCCCGGTCCAGGCGCTGGCCACCAACAAGATGGGCTCCATTTTCGGGACGACAACCAGCGCTGTCACCTACTACCGCCGGGTTGGCCCTGACCTCAAGACGGCCATACCCATGGCGGTGATTGCCCTCGCGGGCAGTTTCGGCGGAGCCGTCCTGGCGGCCAACCTTCCCGCGAGCGTCTTCAAACCCATCATCGTGGTGGCCCTCATCGCCGTCGCGCTCTTCACTGCGCTGCGGCCCAATGCAGGCGAGCTGACCGCTCTGCGTCATGACGGCCACACGCACTACGTGGTGGCCTGCGCCATAGGCGGGGTGATCGGGTTCTACGACGGCCTGATAGGTCCTGGTACAGGCTCCTTCCTGGTGATCGCCCTCGTCTCCGCGATGGGCTATGCCTTCCTTGAGGCCAGCGCCAAGGCGAAGATCGTCAATATGGCCACGAACGCCGGTGCCCTGTTGTTCTTCCTGCCGCACGGATCACTGCTGTGGGGCGTCGGCGCCGTGCTGGGCTTGTCCAACATGGCCGGCGGCTACCTGGGCGCCCGGACAGCCGTGAAACAGGGCAGCGGGTTTGTGCGGATTGTGTTCCTGATCGTGGTCGGCGCGTTGATCGTCAAACTCGGGGTGGACGTCTGGAACGACTACTTCGCCACGTAGCGCCCCGGACGTCGCAAGCGATGGCCGCAGGGAAGCCCCGGGCGTAGCATGCACTCATGTGGGTCGATTCCGGCGACTATGAGCAGGCACTGGAACGTGCATGGGAGCATACGCGTGAGTGGTTGAGGGCCTTGCCCGGGCGGCCGGTACGGCCAAGCACCACGGCTGACGACGTCGCGGCAGTCTTCGGTGGACCGTTGCCGGCCAGCGGATTGGATCCGGCCGCGGTCATTGATTTCCTTGCCGAACATGCAGAGCCCGGGCTCATGGCCATGCAATCGGGGCGTTTCTTCGGTTGGGTCACCGGCGGCACGGTGCCGGCAGGCATGGCTGCGGACTGGATGGTTTCCGCATGGGACCAGAACTCCGGACTGCGTTTTGCCACACCCGCCACTGCCGGGATCGAAGAGACGGCAGGGCAATGGCTCCTTGAGCTGCTCGGCCTACCTGTTGGCTCCGACGTCGGATTCGCGACCGGCGCAAGCATGGCCAACTTCACGGCGCTCGCGGCGGCCCGATGGCGCCAGCTGGCCGCCGTCGGCTGGGATGTCAACGCCGGCGGACTCCAGGGCGCGCCGAAACTCCGTGTCCTCGTCGGGGCCGAGCGCCACGAGAGCCTGGACATGGCCTTGCGCTTCCTGGGCTTCGGGGCCCCGGAGGTTGTTGCGGCGGACCATCAAGGAAGGATTGACCCAGCCGCGCTTCGGACTGCGTTGGAGTCCGGTTCCGGTCCGGCAATCGTGTGCCTCCAGGCCGGGAACCTGCATTCCGGAGCCTTCGATCCTTTCCCCGAGGCGATTTCCGCTGCCAAGGATCATGGCGCGTGGGTCCATGTTGACGGGGCTTTCGGGCTGTGGGCAGCCGCTGTGCCGGGACTGCGGCATCTGGTGGAGGGCGTCGGATTGGCCGATTCGTGGGGAACCGATGCCCACAAGACCCTCAATGTGCCGTACGACGCCGGGATCGTGGTGGTACGTGACGTTGCTGCCCTGCGATCCGCCATCGGCATGCACGCCGAATACTTGATGCAGGATGACCACGGCCCCGGCGACCCCATGGAGAAGGTACCCGAGCTTTCCCGACGGGCCAGGGGAGTGCCGGTATGGGCGGCCTTGCGTTCCCTGGGTGGGGATGGCGTGCGGGAGCTTGTCGCCGGGCGCGCCGAGTGTGCCGCGGAACTGGCCAGGCGGCTTGCCGAGGTGCCCGGCGTCGAGGTCCTCAACGATGTGGTGTTCACGCAGTTGTCGCTGGCCTTCGGTTCCGACGAGAGGACGCGTGCCGTGACGGACTTCATCATGGCCGACGGGAGGGTCTGGATGTCCGGTTCACGCTGGCAGGGCAGGGATATCCTGCGAGTCTCGGTGACCAACTGGTCCACGGACTCGGCAGACCTGGATATCGCGGTGCAGGCCATCAAGGATGCTCTGGCGGCCACCGCCTAAGCGCGGCGGCTGAACGGCACGGCCTCCGGCGCCCTGAAGCTAGCTCGAGGCGGCCAGTCCAGGTTCGGGCAGGTCGTGTGCGGCGGGCAGGCCGTCCAGGGGACGTCCTGCGAGGGTGCTGGCCACCCACAAGGAGCGCGCAAGGTCGCCCTCATGCCGTGGCTTTCGGGCATACCACAGGGCGTTTTCGACCTCGCGAACCAGGCTCCATTCGCGGGCCGCTTCGCCGTCCAGGCCGGCCGCGCGGCTGAAATCCGCGCAACGCTCCAGGAGCGCAACCTCCGGGGCCGTCGTGGAGAGGTCGCGGATACGGTTCCACAAGATCGGGGCGACGGCGAACTCCGCCTCACCGATCTTTGGTTGCGGATCGATCGCCACGTATGCGCGCCTTCCGGCGGCCCGGGCGCCATTGAGGTGGGGGAGGATGTTCATGAAATGCAGGTCGCAATGCACCAGGACGTCCCTGCCCGCCCGCCGTCCGACAGCGCCCCGGGTCTGGCACACCTCCAATGCGGCTTCCAGGAGCCATCGGGGGAAGGGCTGGCCAAGGTGCTCCCAGTCCGCCGGCAACTCATCGCTCCAGCGCTCGGCACGTGCCGCTATATGCTCAAACTCTTTCCACTCGGGCCGCTCGTCGGGTTCGATGCTGAGTTCCTTCACGAGCGATCCCCACACGTCGCGGGCTTCGTCCATCGGGGCGCCCTGTAGCCAACTGACGGCGTCGAGCCGCTCCAGGAGCATCGCGCAGGACGCGGCATCGGCGTCGAGCATCCTGACGGCCCCGGTGCCGCCCCACAGGGCCAGCGCGTGCCGTTCAACGAGGGCCTCCTCGTGCGGGAACGCTATCTTGAGCACCGAACGGGCGCCGTTGTAGAGGACCGGAATGACGATGCCGCCGTGGCCATTCCAAGGTTGCCCGCCGGGTTCCAGGTCAACGGACAGCCGCCAGCGTTCCAAGCTGGCATTGATCAGTCCGGGCAACCCTGAGAGCCACGCCCGCCCCTCCGCTGTGCGGGAGTAGCGTGCCTGGAGGTCGCCAGGGATCGAAACGAAGGTAGACATCACTGTCAGCCTACCCAAGCCGGTCCGGGGATGGTTCAGACCACTCCGGAGGAGCCCAGGAGGCTTCCGATGAAGAACGTCGCAGCAAGCGCAAGGGCTCCGCCGATGACGACCCGCACGGCGGCGCGGGTCTTCGAGCTGCCGCCGATCCACGCCCCGATCGCTCCAGTGATGGCCAAGGCGAGCAGCACGGAAATGAAGGTCAGCGGTACACGCAGTCCCGGAGGCGGGAGCAGGATCGCGAGCATCGGCAGTACCGCGCCGAGGGTGAAGGCAATGGCGGACGCGAAGGCCGCATGCCAAGGGCTCACGATGTCGTCCTCGTCGATGTTCAATTCGGCGGAAAGGTGGGCCGCCAAGGCGTCATGCTCCGTCAACTCCGCGGCCACTTTCCGCGCTGTTTCAGGCCGCAGTCCCTTGGCCTCATAGATCGCAGTCAATTCCGCGAGCTCTTCTTCGGGTTCCTCGGCGAGCTCCCGGCGTTCCTTCTCGATGAGGGCCTTTTGGCTGTCACTTTGGCTGCTGACGGAGACGTACTCGCCGAGTGCCATGGACACCGCGCCGCCCACGAGTCCGGCGGCTCCGGCAGTGAGGATCGCGCCGGTGTTCGTGGTGGCGCCGGCGACACCCACCACGATGGCGGCGACGGAGACGATTCCGTCATTGGCGCCAAGGACGCCTGCCCGGAGCCAGTTGAGCCGGTGGGCGAGGTCGTTGGCGTGTGGTTCGTTCTCGTGCAGGGCTGCAGTTTCGATGGAAGCCATGGTACAAGCCAAGCACTTGGAATCTGCTGCCGCCAGCAAAGAAAGGCTTTCCTATGGACCCGGAGTGCCGCTCGGCAGCGGGGGCAGCGCCTTGCCGTCGACCGCAAGGCCGGCGAAGGGACCAACCGGGGTTCCCCAGGCCTGGCTGCGTTTGGCGGCGTCCACGAGCCCGTCGATCGCCCAATGGCGCGTCTCGCCCTCCGACAACGCGACGAGGTCGGCGTAGGCAGTCAGCGAGCTGGACTCCATGCTCCCGAGCGCCAGCCCGGGTTTGGCGGCGAAAGTCGCAGGCAGGCGATAGCCGGCTTCCCGCGGGGGCGTGGCGATGCAGTGCAGCCGGCCCTGGGCCTCCGCTCCGCGGAGCAGCTCCTGGTGGCGCGCCAACCACGTGCTTGCCGTCGCCGACGCCTTCGCGTCCAGCTTGGTCAGGGCCACTTGGTATGCATAGATCGCCTCCTGTTCCGAGCTGACGACGGCGGCAAGGGCTCCGGGCAGATCGGCCTGGGTGGGCGCCGTTCCGGGTGTCGGCGCCGTCGTCGAGGTGCCCGTTGAGGCAGGGCAGCTCGGCGGCGGTGCCGGGGCGGCACTCGCCCCGGGCGGGGTCGCTGGTAGCGGCAAGCCCCAGTTCGTGGCAAGCCGCGATGACTCAAGCAGCTGGGCGGTCCCGACGGCGGCAAGCAGCCGGGCCATGCCGCCGTCGGCATTCGCGGCGTCCGCCAAGCGACGGGAAGCGCTCGCGGAGAGCGCGGAGACGAAGCCAGCCCGCGTTGGGCGGTCCTGCGTGGCACGGAGGCTGGCGGAAGCCGTGGGAGTGCTCGACGCCGACGAGCCGGAAGGTTGCAGCAGCGCCTGCGCCTGGCTTGTCAGCAACATCACAGTGTCGGTGCTCTCCAGGAGCGATGCGCTGCCCAGGAGCGTCTCGGCCGAAGAGAGCGCTTCGGAACGGGCAGTTTCGGAAAACGGCACCGCCTGGGGCTTTCCAACGTCCCGCGGGACAAGCACGGCGCCGACTCCGAGGACAAGGACTGCGAGGAAAGCCAGCAGGAGGGTCCTCATCCAGCCATGGCTCCGTGGTTTCTCAACAGTCTCGTGGTTCACAACAGACTATGGTGTCACGCCCACAGGCAACTTGCGTCCCCGCGGAGGGACCCCGTGCACCACGCCGCCGCAAATGTCGTTAAGCTAGTAGTCACAACATCATCTATCGGGAGGCGGCTGGCCAGTGAGTCATTCGGAAGCCACGACTTCAACAGACCAGGCTGGAACGGATCCGACGAGTCCAGCACAACACGAGGTCCGCAACCCCGAGGAGAGCAGGCTGAAGGCCCTTCTGGAGCCTGCCGTCCTGGCGAGCCGGCTCTATCTTGAGGATGTTGCCATCCACGTTGCCGGTTCGCACCGGGTAGTCCACGTGGTCATCGACCTGCCCCAGGAGGAAACCGGCGGCGTCAGCCTGGACGTCATCGCGGAAATCTCCAGGGCGCTCTCGGACATCCTGGACAACGATCCCCGCACCGACGGCCGCCCCTACGACCTCGAGGTCTCCTCGCCCGGCGTCGGGCGCCCCCTCACGGAGCCCCGCCACTGGCACCGGGCCCGCGGACGCATGGTCAAGGTCAACGTGATCCAAGGAGAGAACCTGACGGGCCGCATCCAGTCCGTCGACGACGACGGCGTCACGCTGGTTCCCGAGCAAGAGGTCAAGAAGGGCATGAAGCCCAAGCAGGGCGAACCCGTGAAGATTCCTTTCGACAGGATCCGCCAAGGAAAAGTCGAGATAGAGTTCAGCCACCTCAACGAGGCCGTGCTGGAAGACGAGTACAACGGACCTTCCGAGGAGGCCTAATGGATATTGACATGAGTGCGCTGAGACTCCTGGAGCGTGAGCGTGAAATCCCGCTGGACCTCCTGATTCCCACCATTGAGCAGGCGCTCCTGGTGGCATACCACAAGACGCCGGGCGCCTTCGAGAAGGCCCGTGCGGAGCTGGACCGCAAGAGCGGGCACGTGACCATTTGGGCCACGGAAATCGACGACGACGGCGAAGCCATCGGCGAGTTCGAGGACACTCCTGCCGGATTCGGCCGCATTGCGGCGAGCACCGCGCGGCAAATCATCCTGCAGCGCCTGCGCGACGTCGAGGACGACAACGTCCTCGGCGAATTCAAGGGCCGTGAAGGCGAACTCGTCGCCGGCCTGATCCAGCAGGGCAACAACCCGCACATGATCCAGGTGAACCTCGGTTCCGTGGAAGCACTGTTGCCGCCGCCCGAGCAGGTGCCGGGGGAGAAGTACACCCACGGCAACCGGCTGCGTGCGTTTGTGGTGGACGTCCACCGCGGCGCCAAGGGACCCTCCATCACGCTGTCGCGTTCACACCCGGGCCTTGTCCGGAAGCTTTTCGAACTGGAGGTCCCGGAGATCGCGGACCGATCCGTCGAGATCGTGGCATTGGCACGCGAGGCCGGACACCGGACCAAGATGGCCGTCAAAGCCAACACCCCGGGCATCAACGCCAAGGGTGCCTGCATTGGTGAAATGGGTTCCCGCGTCCGCGCGGTCATGACCGAACTCAATGACGAAAAGATCGACATCGTCGACTTCAGCGACGATCCGGCGACCTTCATCGCCAACTCCCTTTCGCCGTCGCGCGTGAATTCCGTCACTATCACGGACGAAGCCACGCGTTCGGCCCGCGTGGTTGTTCCCGACTACCAGCTCTCCCTCGCCATCGGCAAGGAAGGCCAGAACGCCCGCCTCGCAGCCAAGCTGACCGGCTGGCGGATCGACATCGTCTCTGACGCCACTCCGGCCAAGGGCAACTAAACAGACCAAACGGTGCCCGGCCCCGGATCCCCGCACCTTGTGGATTCGGTGGCCGGGCACTCGGGGGCTTAGAATGGATGGAACCGGGCCTATGCCCGGTATCCGTGCGCTTTGGCGTGCTCGCGGCTTGTGGGGCAATAATCCCGGCAAGTCGAGGGTGGGCGCCGAGCCAAGCAGAACCGCAGAAGACAGGCAAAGACACTGAGGCAGGTTGATACACCCAGTGACTGAACTGCTTCACACCAGGCACCAGCCTGTGCGCACCTGCATCGGATGCCGGAAACAAGGCAAGCGGAGCGAGTTGATCCGGCTTGTCGCCGAAGGCGGCGGGTCACCCGTCGTCCTGGTGGATGAACGACGCCGGATGGCTGGCCGGGGTGCGTGGCTGCACCCCAGCACCACATGCCTGACGCTGGCAAGCAAACGGCGTGCTTTCGCTAGGGCCCTCGCGGGCGCAAGTGAAGTCACCGCCGTCGAACGCTACCTGGCGGCAGTCATACCCCCTGCGGACACCCACGTGAAAGCAGGAAAACCGTCCAAACCTGAAAGCGGGTCAGAAAACTGATGGAAACCCGATGAGTTCCCAGCGATGAGTGCGCAACGATGACAACTTTGTTGCGCTCTGCACAGGGCCTATCCGCCGCGTTAGCGGCAGGGGCCCGCAGTAAGAATTAGACGGTTCGTGCCTGGCTCGGTGCGGACCGAGACAGGAGAAATGTGGCCAAGGTCCGCGTACATGAGCTCGCCAAAGAGCTCGGTATTACTTCCAAAGATGCAGTGACAAAACTGCAGGAATTGGGCGAATTCGTTCGCTCCGCCTCTTCGACAATTGAGGCACCGGTCGTGAAGAAGCTTCGCGACGCCTATCCGGGCGCCGGCGCTGCGAAGGCCGCTGCCCCGGCAGCACCTCGCGTTGCAGCCCCCGCGGCACCCGCTGCCCCTGCTGCACCGGCAGCATCCCGCCCGGCTCCGGGCCCCGCTGCGCCCAAGGCTCCGGTTCCAGCCCCCAAGGCTGAAACCCCCGCCCCGGCGGCGCCTGCGGCTCCCGCAGCCGCAGCAAGCCCCGTTTCCGCCAAACCGGGCGCCCGTCCGGCACCCAAGGCCGAAGCCCCTGCCCCGGCACGTCCGGGCAGCCAGGCACCGCGGCCAGGCGGCCCCCGTCCGGGCAACAACCCGTTTGCGACCTCGCAGGGCATGCCCCGCGGCCGTGGCGACGGCGAGCGTCCTCCCCGTCCGGGCAACAACCCCTTCGCAACTTCGCAGGGCATGCCACGTTCCGGTGGCCGCACTGACGGCGAGCGTCCCGGCGGTCCGCGTCCCGCGGCCGGCGCAGGCGGTCCCCGCCCCGCAGCCGGTTCCGGTGGTCCGCGTCCGGGTGCTCCGCGCCCCGGTGCTCCCCGTCCGGGCGCTCCGCGTCCGGCAGGTGGCCCCGCAGGAAACCGTCCCAGCCCGGGCATGATGCCCAACCGCACCGAGCGTCCCGCTCCCGGTGGCGCAGGCCGTCCGGGCGGCGCTGGCCGTCCCGGTGGTGGCGGCCCCGGCCGTCCGGGTGGCGCTCCTGGTGCAGGCACCGGTGGCGGAGCTCCCGCCGGCGGTGGCTTCGGCAAGGGCGGCCGCGGACGCGGCGGTACCCAAGGTGCCTTCGGCAAGGGTGGCGCAGGACGCGGCAAGCAGCGCAAGTCGAAGCGTGCAAAGCGTCAGGAACTGGAGCAGATGAGTGCTCCGTCGCTGGGTGGCGTATCCGTACCCCGCGGCGACGGCAACACCGTAGTCCGGCTCCGTCGTGGCTCGTCCATCACGGACTTCGCCGACAAGATCGAGGCGAACCCCGCTGCACTGGTGACCGTGCTGTTCCACCTCGGTGAAATGGCAACGGCTACGCAGTCGCTGGACGAGGACACCTTCGGCCTGCTCGGCGCCGAACTCGGCTACAAGGTACAGGTTGTCTCTCCGGAAGACGAAGAGCGCGAGCTCCTCGACTCGTTCGACATCGATCTCGATGCCGAACTGGAAGCCGAAGGCGACGACGTCCTCGAACCGCGTCCGCCGGTTGTCACCGTCATGGGTCACGTTGACCACGGTAAGACCCGATTGCTCGACGCTATCCGGAAGACCAACGTGGTTGCCGGCGAACACGGCGGCATCACGCAGCACATCGGTGCCTACCAGATCAGCCACGTCCACGAAGGCACTCCGCGCGACATCACCTTCATTGACACCCCGGGTCACGAGGCGTTCACCGCCATGCGTGCACGTGGTGCCAAGGTCACCGACATCGCCATCCTGGTTGTCGCAGCCGACGACGGCGTCATGCCGCAGACGGTGGAAGCACTCAACCACGCACAAGCGGCCAACGTGCCGATCGTCGTCGCGGTCAACAAGATCGACAAGGAAGGTGCGAACCCGGACAAGGTCAAGGGCCAGCTCACCGAGTACGGCCTGGTTCCCGAAGAATACGGTGGCGACACCATGTTCGTTGAGGTTTCTGCCCGCCAGAACATCAACATTGACGAACTGATCGACGCCGTGCTGCTGACCGCAGACGCCGCTTTGGACCTGCGCGCCAACCCGGACAAGGACGCTCGAGGCATTGCCATCGAAGCGAACCTGGACAAGGGCCGCGGCTCCGTGGCCACCGTCCTGGTCCAGTCCGGTACCCTGGCCGTCGGTGACACGATCGTGGCCGGTACGGCCCACGGCCGCGTCCGTGCCATGTTCGACGAAGACGGCAACGCCCTCGACGTCGCGCTTCCGTCCCGTCCGGTCCAGGTCCTGGGCCTGTCCAACGTACCGCGTGCAGGCGACACCTTCCTGGTGACCTCCGACGAGCGTACGGCCCGCCAGATCGCTGAAAAGCGCGAGGCAGCCGACCGCAACGCGGCACTGGCCAAGCGCCGCAAGCGCATCAGCCTCGAGGACTTCGACAAGGCTGTGGCCGAAGGCAAGATCGACACCCTCAACCTCATCCTCAAGGGTGACGTTTCCGGTGCGGTCGAAGCCCTCGAAGACGCCCTGCTCAAGATCGATGTGGGCGACGAAGACGTTCAACTGCGCGTCATCCACCGCGGTGTGGGTGCCATCACGCAGAACGACGTCAACCTCGCCACGGTGGACAACGCCATCATCATCGGCTTCAACGTCAAGCCCGCCGAGCGCGTGGCTGAACTGGCCGATCGTGAAGGCGTGGACATGCGCTTCTACTCCGTCATCTACTCGGCAATCGATGACATCGAGCTGGCCCTCAAGGGCATGCTCAAGCCGGAGTACGAGGAAGTCCAGCTCGGTACCGCCGAGGTCCGCGAAGTCTTCCGTTCTTCCAAGTTCGGAAACATCGCCGGTTCGATCGTGCGCTCGGGCATCATCCGCCGTAACACGAAGGCCCGCGTCAGCCGCGATGGCAAGGTCATCGGCGACAACCTCACCGTTGAGACGCTCAAGCGCTTCAAGGACGACGCCACCGAGGTCCGCACGGACTTCGAATGTGGTATCGGTCTTGGCTCGTACAACGACATCAACGAAGGTGACATCATCGAGACCTTCGAGATGCGCGAAAAGCCGCGGGTCTAAGGTATTCGCTTTTGCGCGGGGTGCCTCCGAATTGTGGGGGCGCCCCGCCCCTACGCTGGGCGGCCCGGGATCTACGATCCTGAGCCGCCCAGCTCCGGTAGGCCCGATGCCACTCCCGGGCGCCCCCACAACTCTCCGGCATCGTCATAGACTCACCTCAGGTGGGTGGCAGCTTATGCAGACTCAACATTGCGAGACGCCACCGCGCCGTCGTACGCAAATTTTAGGAGTAGAAATGGCTGATCCGGCACGCGCTGCCAAGTTGGCGCAGCGGATTAAGGTTGTTGTTGCTGAGGCACTGGGCCGGCGGATCAAGGATCCTCGGGTTGAGAGCATCACTATTACGGATGCCCGCGTCACCAACGATCTTCAGCACGCCACCGTGTATTACACCGTCTTCGGCGACGAAGCCGCCCATTCTGATGCTGTTCGGGCGTTGGAGAAGGCCAAGGGTGTTTTGCGCCAGGAAGTGGGCCGCAACATCACCGTGCGGCTGACTCCTACCTTGGAATTCGTTGCCGACCTCATCCCGGTCAACGCCTCGAACCTTGAGGAGCTCTTGCGCACCGCCAAGCAACGCGACGCCGAGGTGGCCGCCCTGGCCGCCGGCGCCAAGCACGCCGGCGACGCAGACCCGTACAAGAGCGATGCCCCGCAGGATGCGGACATCGACGAAGACGATTTTGACGAAGAAGACATCGACCTCCGTGCCGATGAAGACATCGACGAAGACGGCGGCAAATAGTCCGGCGCTTCCCGGGTGGGGCCGGATCCGCAGTTCTCGCGACTGCCGGATCCGGTCCTGCGTGTTTAACCGTGAAAAGCCGGGCCAAAATGCTGGCCCGTCGCTAAGATCGGAGCATGGCGGCCCACGATGCAGCTCAGAGTCCCGAAGACTACCTTGAACACGCCGTGCGGCTCGCGGTCCAAAACGTGGCCGACGGCGGCGGCCCTTTCGGCGCCGTCGTGGTCACCCCGGACGGACGGCTCCACGACGGCGTCAACCGGGTCACCCGCGACAACGACCCCACGGCGCACGCCGAAGTAGTGGCCATCCGGCGGGCCGCGTCGGAACTGGGGAGCTTCAACCTCAGCGGCTCGGTGCTCTACTCAAGCTGCGAACCGTGCCCTTTGTGCCTCTCGGCGGCCCTATGGGGCCGGGTCAGCCGCGTCTACTTTGCCGCCGATCGGCACGGGGCAGCGGCCGCAGGCTTCGACGATGCCGTGTTCTACGAATATTTCGACGGCAACAGGCCCGACCTGCTGCCCGTCCAACACACTGACGTTCCTGCATCCGAGGCTCCCTTCGATGCCTGGCGCGGGCACAAGAACCGGACCAAATACTGAGGCTCACGTCCGCGCCGGGAGCCGCCCGACGCCGTCGAGCAGTTGCTGCTGGTCACCGCACAAAGCGATCCTGATCCATCCTTCGCCGATGGAACCGAACGCGGTTCCCGGTGCCACGGCCACTCCAGAGTCTGCCAAGAAGGTGCGCACCCAGGCACGCACGTCCCCGCCGCTCACATGCGAGACGTCCGCCCAGAGATAGAAAGCTCCCTGGGCGCCCAGGAAGGGAATGCCCTTCTGGGCAAGCACCGCCGAGGCGGCATCGCGGTTGGAACGGTAGTGCTCCCGCGCCGTGTCCACATAGTCCTGCGGGCCGGTCAGCGCCGCGACGGCAGCGTACTGGGACGGCGAAGCCACGCAGGAAACGATCGCTTCCATGACGTTGTTCATCTTCCGTTCGAGGCCCGGCGGGCAAATGAGTGCGCCGATCCGCAGTCCCGTCAGCCCGTACGTTTTGGACAAGGTCAGGGACGTGAAGACCCGGGCCTCCCCGGGAACGGCGCTGTCGAAGCGGGCGGGACTCGTGTGCGGAACGTCGAAGGTGAAGGCTTCGTAGCATTCATCCGAAATGATCCACAGATCGTGTTTGACGGCCAATTCCACGAGCTCGCGCGTCGTTTCCTCGCAGATCACTGCGCCCAGGGGATTGGACGGCGAATTCAGGACCAATACCTTGGTGCGCGGCGTGATCAGGGCCTCGATGTCCTCGATGCGGGGTTGGAACTCGTGCTCCGGGTAGAGCGGATACTGCACCGGGACGGCGTGCAACAAATGGCTTGTCATGGCAAAAGTCGGGTAGCCCGGATTGGGAATCAGGATCTCGTCGCCGGGGGAGAGGAGCAGGCTCATGGCGAAGTGCAGTCCCTGCTGGGCTCCGTCCACGACATATACGCGCTCCGCCCCGATATCCACGTGGTTGTGGGCACGGAAGCGGTCGGCGAAGGCTTCACGCAGCGCCGGGATTCCGGCATTGGGGGTGTAGTTGGTCTCGTCCCTGTCCAGGCACGCGATCCCCGCGTCCAGGATGTGCCGGGGCAGCGCGAAGCCCGGCTCGCCGATGCTGAGGACGATCGCCCCGGGGGTGCTCCAGGCCGCCTCGGTGATCTCGCGGATCTGGTTCACGGGCACTTCGCGGACGTGTGCGGCAAGCTCAGGCATGGGAGCCATCTTAGCCGCGGTCCCGGAGCGTCCAGGGAAGCCGCGGGCCGCAGGATGCATGCCCCGGCGCGGATATACTGGGAGGCGTGCTTTCTGGACTGGTAATCGTTGACAAGCCGCAAGGATGGACCAGCCACGATGTGGTTGGACGGATGCGGCGACTGGCCGGTACCCGGAAAGTGGGCCATGCGGGGACCCTGGATCCCATGGCCACGGGGGTGCTTGTGCTTGGCATCAACAAGGCCACGCGATTGCTGACCTACATCGTGGGCACCTCCAAGACGTACTCCGCCACCATCCGGCTCGGTGAATCAACCATCACGGACGATGCCGAGGGCGACATCACCGCAAGCCGCAGCGCCGCCGCAGTCACTGAGGACGCCATCCGTTCCGGCGTCGCGCAGCTGAGCGGCGAGATCCAGCAGGTCCCCAGCAGCGTCAGCGCCATCAAGGTCAACGGCGAACGGTCCTACGCGCGCGTGCGTTCGGGGCAAGAGGTCAAGCTCGCCGCCCGGCCCGTGACCATCCACCGTTTCGAGATCCACGCCATCCGGAGGGTCGACGACGGCAGGATAGTGGACATCGACGTGACCGTCGAATGCTCCTCAGGCACCTACATCCGCGCGCTGGCACGCGACCTGGGCGAGGCTCTCGGCGTCGGCGGCCATCTGACGGCGCTGCGCCGCACCCACGTGGGGCCGTACTCCCTGGAGCAAGCCCGCACCCTCGAACAGCTTGCCGAGGAACTGGAAGTCCTCGACATGTCCGCCGCCGCCCGGGCGCTCATGCCCAACCGGGAACTGAGCGACGCCGAAACCACCGAAATCTCCTTTGGCCGCAGGATCGCCGCGGGACCCGCTGCCGGCACGGCCGGCGCGGCCACCGCCGAGAACCCGGCTGCCGCGTTCTCTCCGTCAGGGGAGCTGGTGGCGCTGTTGGCCGATGYGGGGAGCTTCGCCAAGCCCGTCCTGGTGTTCGCCCCCGACAACGAAAAGCAGGCACAGTAACCATGGACGGATACTTTTACGCTGTCCTGATAGTGGGCCTGTTGTCCACCATCATTTGCGTCGCGGCCGGCATCATGAAGAAGGCCCCCAACGACGTCACCATACTGTCGGTTGCCGCCGTCGAACTCGTCCTGCTGGTCTATCTGGTGGGATCGATCATCCGCGTGGCGATGGGTGAAAAGATCGCGGGGGAGCCCTGGGAATTCTGGGGCTACATCATCACGGCGCTGATCCTCCCCGTCGTCGCGGTGTACTGGTCCATCCTGGAGCGGACCCGTTGGAGCAATTTCGTCATGGGCGCCGTGGGCGTCACCGCATTGGTCATGGCGGCCCGCATGAACCAGATCTGGTACTGACATTGGAAGAAGCACACGAAGTGACTGTTGAAACCACCGGGAAGAAGAACCGGGACACCCGCAACACCGGGCCCGGGAGGCTGCTGATTGCGGTCTACGCGGTGTTCGCGATCTCGGCCACGGCCCGTGCCGGCTACCAGATCCTGACCAAGTTCTCGGATGCTCCCTTGGCCCACATC
The DNA here is from genome assembly GCF_052115325.1 of Arthrobacter sp. 2RAF22. NCBI lineage: Bacteria > Bacillati > Actinomycetota > Actinomycetes > Micrococcales > Micrococcaceae > Arthrobacter > Arthrobacter sp. 2RAF22. The sequence continues at coordinate 34,274 of NZ_JBFRGL010000009.1, forward strand.
CTCTCGGCTTTCGCCGCCGTGGTGTACATCGTGGCGACGGTCTCCCTCGCGAAGCCAGGCCGCACGTGGTTCAAGGTGTCCCTCGCGGCCGTCCTTGTTGAGATGATCGGCGTGGTGGTGGTTGGCGCCATCAGCCTTTTCGATCCGGTGGCTTTCCCGCACGACACTGTGTGGTCCTTGTTCGGACGTGGATACGGCTTTGTGCCGTTGATCCTGCCGGTCCTGGGACTACTGTGGCTCTACCGTCGGCGTCCGGCACCACTCACGCAGTAGAAATCGGAGCTCCGCCACGGGGCAAGGGCGCCGTGGGATAGCGGGTAACCTTAGAGAATTCCGGCGCCGGAGCAGGCACCGGGCATAGTGAATACCAGCAGTAAAAGGCGAGGTTGATGGTCCACATCTGGAACGATCCCACCGAGGTCCCCGAGGATTTCGGTCCCAGCGTCGTGACCATCGGCAACTTTGACGGCGTCCATCGCGGACACCAGCAAGTGCTGACGCAACTGTTGCGCACGGCAAAGCAGCACGGTGCGCGGTCCGTCGTCGTGACCTTCGATCCCCACCCGGCACTGGTCCATCGGCCCGACTCCGCGCCGGAGCTCCTCATGGGGCTGCAGGACAAGCTCGATGCCCTGGCCGGCACGGGCGTGGACGCCGTCCTCGTCATGAAATACAACCTCACGCTTGCCGCCATGACGCCCGAGGAATTCGTCGTCAAGGTCCTGCTGGACGGGCTTCACGCAGCACATGTCGTTGTGGGCCACGATCTTCGTTTCGGCGTGGGAAATTCCGGCGACGTCGGCACCATGCAGGAATTGGGCAAGGAACTCGGATTCGGCGTCCACGTGGTCAACGAGTTCGGCGCGGAAGGCTTTCCAGTACACGACGACGGCGGCACGGACCGCCGCTGTTCCTCCACCTGGGTGCGCGAGGCCCTTGCCGAAGGCGACGTCGAGACCGCGTCCGCCGTCCTCGGCCGCCCGCACAGGATGCGCGGCGAAGTGGTCCATGGCGCTGCGCGCGGACGCGCCCTGGGCTTTCCGACCGCAAACCTCGACCACGGCGCCACGGGCTACGTACCGGCGGACGGAATCTACGCCGGCTGGCTCGTGGACGAATCCGGAACCCGCTGGCCAGCCGCGATTTCAGTGGGTTCCAACCCCACGTTCGACGGCGTGAGCCGCCAGGTGGAAGCTCACGTGATCGACCGCCCCGAGGAGGCGGTGGAGGACTTCAACCTCTACGGCCAGACCGTCGTGGTGGAATTTACGGCGCGGCTGCGAGGCATGGTGGCCTACCGCGGACCCGAGGCCCTGGTGGAACAGATGCGGCTGGACGTCGTCCAAGCCCACCATCTCCTGCTGGATAAGTAGCCCCCTACCGTGAGCGTTGAGAAGAACACCCGGCCACTCGACGAAGGCATCGTCAAGGACTTCAGCTCACGCATGAGCTACGCCTCCTACCTGCAGCTGCCCGTGCTGCTCAGCGCCCAGCAACCTGTCAGCCAGCCTGAACACCATGACGAACTCCTGTTCATCATCCAGCACCAAACCACCGAGCTCTGGCTAAAGCTGGTCCTGCACGAACTCCGCAGCGCGGCCGCCTGGCTCCGCCAGGACGACCTCGGCTCCGCGCTCAAGGCCATCGCCCGGGTCAAGCACATCCAGAAGACGCTCACCGAGCAATGGTCGGTGCTCGCAACGCTCACCCCCACCGAGTACTCCCAGTTCCGTGGCTTCCTGGGCAATGCCTCCGGCTTCCAGTCGAGCCAATACCGCGCGGTCGAGTTCATCCTCGGCAACAAGAACGCCAAAATGCTGCCAGTGTTCGAATCGGATCCGGAGTCCCGGACCATGCTGGAGGAGCTCCTGAATGCCCCGAGCATCTACGACGAATTCCTGGCTTACCTGGACCGGCATGGCTACGACGTTCCGCGGTCCGTCCTGGATCGGGACGTCACCCAGGCCCACGAGTTCGCCCCCGAGCTCTTGCCTCTTTTCAAGCACATCTACGAACATGCCGTAGACAACTGGGCGGCGTACGAAGCGTGCGAGGAACTGGTGGACTTGGAAGACAACTTCCAATTGTGGCGCTTCCGGCACCTCCGCACGGTGCAGCGGACCATCGGCATGAAGACCGGAACCGGAGGCTCGAGCGGTGTCTCCTTCCTGAAGAAGGCCCTTGACTTGACGTTCTTCCCTGAGCTTTTCGCCGTCCGGACCGAGATCGGGCAGTGAGCGGCGGCCGTCGTTGAAGAGGCTTTGATGAGGGTCACACGGCAGCTTTCGACAAGATTGCCGGGCTGCCGGTAAACTGAGGGATGGATCCGGCTGCAGTCCGTGGCGGCTGGACCTGTTTTGTGTGCGGTCATCGGCGCATTACAACCCGGCAGCGAGGCGCTGAATCGGGACGCACGGCACAACTCTAGGAGTTCACGTGGCACTTGAAGCCGCTGTTAAGCAGTCCATCATCGAGGCATACGCAACGTCCAAGGGCGACACTGGTTCGCCGGAGGTCCAGATTGCAGTCCTGACTCAGCGGATCAAGGATCTGACTGAGCACATGAAGGAGCACAAGCACGACTTCCACACCCAGCGCGGTCTGCTGGCCATGGTTGGTCGTCGCAAGCGCATGCTGGGCTACCTCAAGAAGACTGACATTGCCCGCTACCGTGCGCTCATCGAGCGCCTCGGCCTGCGCCGCTAGTTTGACTTCGGGCGGCCCGATCCTCCGCGGAACGGGCCGCCTTTTCTCCATAACTAAATCCAACACTTAACAGGAGTTCAACCGCATCGCGCATTCGCGGTCCTCGGTAGTGATCCCCGGGAGCAGCCTTCTGTGATGAAGGCACAGCCCGTGGGTCTCGATCGATGACCGGGTGTCGTACAGGCCAGGAACAGACGCTGGCCTGGGTCGATGCGGGAGGACTTCCGCTAAACAAGAAACGGAGGTGACTCTCAATGGAGGGTCCCGAAATCCAGTTCTCAGAAGCCATCATCGACAACGGCCGCTTCGGCAAGCGTGTAATCCGCTTCGAAACCGGCCGCCTCGCCAAGCAGGCAGCCGGCGCCGCGATGGTCTACATCGACGAAGACACCGCACTGCTGTCCGCAACCACCGCAGGCAAGTCCCCGCGTGAAGGCTTCGACTTCTTCCCGCTGACCGTCGACGTCGAAGAGCGCATGTACGCCGCCGGCCGCATCCCGGGCTCGTTCTTCCGCCGTGAAGGCCGCCCGTCCACCGAAGCCATCCTGGCTTGCCGCCTCATGGACCGCCCGCTGCGTCCCGCGTTCGTCAAGGGCCTGCGCAACGAGGTACAGATCGTCGTGACCGTCCTGGCGATCAACCCGGACGAGCTCTACGACGTCGTGGCCATCAACGCCTCGTCCATGTCCACCCAGCTCTCCGGCCTCCCGTTCTCCGGCCCGATCGGCGGCGTCCGCGTTGCCCTCATCGCCGACGAACAGGGCACCGAATGGGTTGCCTTCCCGAAGCACTCCCAGCTCGAGAACGCCGTCTTCAACATGGTTGTTGCCGGCCGCATCGCCGGGGACGACGTCGCCATCATGATGGTTGAAGCCGAAGCCACGGACAACTCCTGGAACCTCATCAAGGAACAGGGCGCCACCGCTCCCACCGAAGAGGTCGTTTCCGAGGGCCTCGAGGCTGCCAAGCCGTTCATCAAGGCCCTGTGCGAGGCCCAGGCTGACCTGGCCGCCCGCGCTGCCAAGCCCACGGTTGAATTCCCGGTCTTCCTGGACTACCAGGACGACGTTTACGCCGCTGTTGAAGCCGCCGCTGCCGAGAAGCTTGCTGCTGTCTTCCAGATCGCCGACAAGCAGGACCGCGACAACGCCTCCGACGAACTCAAGGACGAAGTCCTTGGCGCCCTCGCCGGCGAGTTCGAGGGCCGCGAGAAGGAACTGTCCGCAGCCTTCCGCTCCTTGACTAAGCAGGTTGTCCGCCAGCGCATCCTCAAGGACCAGATCCGCATCGACGGCCGCGGCCTGACGGACATCCGCCAGCTGACCGCCGAGGTAGAGGTCCTGCCCCGCGTTCACGGTTCCGCCATCTTCGAGCGYGGAGAAACCCAGATCATGGGTGTCACCACGCTGAACATGCTCAAGATGGAACAGCAGATCGACTCGCTGTCTCCTGTCACGCGCAAGCGCTACATGCACAACTACAACTTCCCGCCGTACTCCACCGGTGAAACCGGCCGCGTCGGCTCCCCGAAGCGCCGCGAAATCGGCCACGGTGCACTCGCAGAGCGCGCCCTGGTTCCGGTTCTCCCGTCCCGCGAGGAATTCCCGTACGCCATCCGCCAGGTGTCCGAGGCCCTCGGCTCCAACGGTTCGACGTCGATGGGTTCCGTCTGTGCCTCCACGCTGTCCCTGCTCAACGCAGGCGTGCCGCTGAAGGCCGCCGTTGCCGGTATCGCCATGGGCCTGGTTTCCGACCAGGTTGACGGTCAGACCCGCTACGCTGCCCTGACCGACATCCTCGGCGCCGAAGACGCTTTCGGCGACATGGACTTCAAGGTTGCCGGTACTTCCGAGTTCGTCACGGCCATCCAGCTGGACACGAAGCTCGACGGCATCCCCGCATCGGTCCTGGCCGCAGCCCTGAAGCAGGCCCGCGAAGCCCGCCTGCACATCCTGGACGTCATCAACGCCGCCATCGACACCCCGGACGAGCTCTCCGAGTTCGCACCGCGCGTGATCGCCGTCAACATCCCCGTTGACAAGATCGGTGAGGTCATCGGCCCCAAGGGCAAGATGATCAACCAGATCCAGGAAGACACCGGCGCCGACATCTCCATCGAGGACGACGGCACCGTCTACATCGGCGCCACCAACGGTCCGTCTGCTGAAGCAGCCCGCGCCGCGATCAACGCCATTGCCAACCCGCAGATCCCGGAAATCGGTGAGCGTTACCTGGGCACGGTCGTCAAGACCACCACCTTCGGTGCGTTCGTTTCCCTGACCCCGGGCAAGGACGGCCTGCTGCACATCTCCGAGCTGCGCAAGCTGGCCAGCGGCAAGCGCGTGGACAACGTCGACGACGTCGTCTCCGTGGGCCAGAAGATCCAGGTCGAGATCACCAAGATCGACGACCGCGGCAAGCTCTCCCTCTCCCCGGTTGTGGCCGAGGAAGAAGGCGCCGTCTCCGAGGAAGCTCCCGCCGAAGAGGCTGAAGTTTCCGCCGAGTAGCCTGAACCGGCAAACACGCGGCAGGACCGGTGGACATGTCCACCGGTCCTGCCCGGTTTTAACAACGGATTCCCGTCCCGGGGGCGATGCGCCCGCTGGTACGATTGCAGCCAGATTTGGCACCCATGATTTCCCGCAGAACTGAAAGGTCTTGATGACTGTCGTACCCCTCCCATTGGCGCAGACCGTGCCCGGCGGCGAATTGATCCATGGCGCCGAAGGCGGCTCCGTTGTCCGGCGTTCAGTGCTTCCGGGAGGCGTCCGGGTGCTCACAGAGGCCATGCCCGGGCAGCGATCCGCAACCATCGGATTCTGGGTGGGTGTCGGTTCCCGGGACGAGGCGGACGGCCAGCACGGCTCCACCCACTTCCTTGAGCACCTCTTGTTCAAAGGCACCAAGAAGCGCACAGCCCTGGAGATCGCGTCCGCTTTCGACGAGGTCGGCGGTGAATCGAACGCGGCCACCGCGAAGGAAAGCACGTGCTACTTTGCGCGGGTGCTGGACACAGATCTTCCGATGGCTATCGACGTCATCGCGGACATGATCACCGGCGCCGTGCTGGATCCTGCGGAACTTGAGCAGGAACGCGACGTGATCCTTGAGGAAATCGCCATGGACAGCGATGACCCCACCGACGTCGCACATGAAAACTTCGTGGCCGCAGTGCTCGGTGTGCATCCGCTGGGCCGACCGATCGGGGGCACCCCTGCCGCCATCAAGGCTGTGTCCCGCGATTCGGTGTGGGCACACTACCAGCGCTACTACCGACCCGACGAAATCGTGATCACCGCTGCCGGCGGCCTGGACCACGACATCGTGTGCCGCCTCGTGCTCGATGCCTTGCGGACGGCCGGGTGGGAGCTGAAGGAGACCGCTGCCCCCGTTGAGCGCCGCTCCACCGAGCGGGCGGACATCACGGGTACCGCAGGACTGCATGTGATCAAGCGTCCCGTGGAGCAGGCCAACATCATCATGGGTTGCCCCTCGATCGTGGCCACCGACGATCGGCGCTTCGTGATGAGCGTCCTGAACGCTGTCCTTGGCGGTGGCATGTCTTCGCGCCTCTTCCAGGAGATCCGCGAAAAGCGGGGCCTCGTCTACTCCACCTATTCCTTCGCCTCCGCCTATGCTGACGCAGGCTACTTCGGCATGTACGCCGGCTGCACGCCGTCGAAGGTCAAGCAGGTCCTGGAACTCCTGGGCGCCGAGCTGGACAAGCTCGCTGCCGACGGAATCACGGACGAGGAACTGCGCAAGGCCGTCGGCCAATTGTGCGGCGGAATCGTCCTGGCCCTTGAAGACACCGGTTCGCGGATGTCCCGCCTCGGCCGCGCCGAGCTCGTCTCCGGCGAATTCCAGGACATCGACGAAACGCTGGACCGCATCAAGGCCGTCACCGCCGAGCAGGTCCAGGAACTCGCCCGGGTGCTCGCCGAAGCCCCCCGCACCGTAACCGTCGTCGGGCCCTTCGAGGAATCCGAGACGTTCGGCCTCTGAACCCGCGTCCGGGTGGGGAAGGCTGGACGCGCCTGCTCGATCGGGAACATGATGGTGACGTATCCATCGTCCCGCGCAGGAGTCGCCATGAACGAGCCATTGAAGAGTCATGCACACACTGCGCTGGAGGCATTCCTGGGTCATTGGCGGGGGAGCACCGAGCTTGCGGCCTCGCCCTGGGGACCCGCCCGGACCGCCGACGCCGAGGTGACATTCTCGCGCGCGGCGGGAGGCTACGCCTTGGTGCAGAGCTACCGGCACATCGAGCCTGACGGCACCCATTTCGAGGGCCACGGTGTCTTCACCGTTGACCCGGACCACGGAGAGACCCTCTGGTACTACGTGGACAGTATGGGCCGGCCACCGGAAGCTCCGGCCCGCGGGCATTGGGAGGACGGCACGCTCAGGCTTGAGCGGCGTAGTCCTCGCGGGACCGCGCGCCACACCTTCAAGGTGGACGGCGGCGTGCTGACCCACACGGCGGAACTGAGGCTCGGGGATGCCCCGACGTTCAGCCCGTTCATGGTCTCTGTGTGCAGGCGCGTCTAAGGCACACGTCCGGCAGGCACAGCGTTCAGAGGACCTTGGCCTCCAACGACTCAACGATCCGCGCATCCGGCATGCCGTCGAGCGAGGCCGGCCTTCCAGGTCCACTCCACACCCGTGTCCGCAAGGTGTCCAGCATTGATTCAGCACGCTCCCGCTCGGCGAAATCAAGCTCAATCAGGACCCGCTGGGAATCGTCCACGGGCTTGGAGACCCTGTACGAAACAACGCCGGAGCCGGCGCGATCTGCCGGATCCGAGTCGAACGACCGCTTCCATGCGTCGAAGTCGTTCACGGCGTGTTCGATCAGGAGGGTGTACATGGCTGTTCCTTTGCTGTTGCGCGGATAGGCACAGCGTAGGCTCCTTGGACCCCGGGAGCTACCCTCCGGCCGTGGCCGGCTCAGCCCCCGGCAAACGGCGGGAGGATGTCAACGACGTCGTCCGCACCGAGGGCCGCCGAATGGTCGCGGACCGCTATCTCGTTGCGCAGGAAGCTGCTGCGCGAAATGATCCGGGCCAGGGGCGGCGTGCCGGCCAATGGTTCCGGACGTTCGACGGCGAGCACGGCCGCGATCAGCCCGTCCAAGCTGGTTCCGTCCGGGAGATCGTGGTGTTCCTCTTCGACGCCTGCCGCGGCGCGCGCGGCAGCGAAGTATCTTACGAGCAAAGCCTCAGCCTCCGATGGCGCTCATGCTGCGGTCTGGTTGGACGAAGTCGGGTGCGCCGAGGCCGGTGTGGTCCATGCCGTGTGCCTTGGGTTTGATCCACATGGCGTCCTGCCAGCGTTGGGCGAGTTCCTCGTCGCTGGCTCCGGACCGGAGTAGTCCCAACAGGTCGAATTCTTCGCGTGAGAACAGGCAGCTCATGATCTTGCCTTCGGCGGTGATCCTTGTGCGCCGGCAATCGGAGCAGAACGGTTCGGTGACGGAGGCGATGATGCCGACGGTGCCCAGGAGCGGACCGGTGGCTTGGACGGATGCCGGGTCCCGCCGTCGTACTTCGAATCGTTCCGCCGGTGCGCCGTCGCGTTCGCGCGGGTCCGGGGCCAGCACGAAGTCGCGGGAAAGCAGTTCGCGGATCTCGGCTGCCGTGATCATGTCGCGCCGGGTCCAGCCGTGGTCGGCGTCCAACGGCATTTGTTCGATGAAGCGCAGTTCATAGCCGCGCTCCACTGCCCAGGCCAGGAGCTCGGGGGACTCGGCGTCGTTGATTCCGCGCATGAGGACGGCGTTGATCTTGACCGGTCCCAGGCCTGCGGCCCGGGCGGCGTCGACGCCGGCCAACACCTTGTCCAGGAAAGGCCGCCGGGTCAGCTTCGTGAAGGTTTCTTCGTGGAGGGAGTCGAGGGACACGTTGATGCGGGTGAGTCCGGCTTGCTTGAGCGCCGCCGCTTTCTTGTCGAGTCCGACGCCGTTGGTGGTCATGGAGATCGGCAGATCGGGGTGCGCCTGGCGGAGGGCGGTGATGATGTCTACCAGGTCGGCGCGGACCAGGGGCTCGCCTCCGGTGAGGCGCAGTTCGCGGCCCCCGAGGTGTTCGACGCCGATCCGCACCAGCCGGACGATCTCGGCGGCGGTCATCACGGCTTGTTTGGACAACCATTCGAGGCCTTCGGCCGGCATGCAGTAGGTGCAGCGGAGATTGCATTTGTCGGTCAAGGACAAGCGCATGTCGGTGGCCCGGCGTCCGTAACGGTCGAACAGGCCCGGAGGAGTTCCGGCAGGGCGCGGCGGAGGAGCAGACACGCTGCTTCCCGTCCCATCGCCCGTAGGGGGCAACGGCATGCCTAGCTGAACACTCATGGGTTCAGGCTACGCCAGGCAGGGCCCGAGCGTGATATCGGCCACCAGTCACGTTCGTCATCCGCTCCCGCGGAAGGCAACGCAAGAGGTGACTTCTTACGGAATGCATACGGTTGGCCCGTGGACGCCCGGAACACCTACCGCGGGCACCACGCGAATCTATGCTGAAGGTGTGAACACGCAGCCCGCCCCGCACGGTGCCGACGTCGGCAATCGGCGCATCCTGCTGGTCGAAGACGAACAGACCATCGCCGACGTCGTCCGGGACTACCTGGTCCAGGCAGGCTTCCAAGTCGATCTCGCGGGCGACGGCTTCACCGCGCTGAGCCTCGCGGCCGCCAGGCGGCCCGACCTTGTCATCCTGGACCGGATGCTGCCCGGACTCGACGGCGTGGAAGTGTGCCGCAGGCTCCGCCTGGCCATGAGCGTACCGATCATCATGGTGACCGCCCTCGGCACGGAAGACGACCGGATCCTGGGATTGGAAAGCGGAGCGGACGACTATGTCACCAAGCCCTTCTCACCCCGCGAGTTGGTCCTCCGCGTGAAGTCCGTCCTGCGCCGGAGCATCCGGGAATTCAGCCCGGAACCGCCAGTCGAACTCGCCGGCTTCGAATTGGATCCTGCCTCGCGCACAGTGCTCCAGGATGGCAAACCCCTGATGCTTACGGTGCGTGAGTTCGATCTGCTGGCGTTCCTCCTCCGCCGGCCCAACCAGGTGTTCAGCCGCGAGGATCTCATCAAGGCAGTGTGGGGTTGGGACTTCGGGGATTTGTCCACTGTGACCGTCCACGTGCGTCGCTTGCGGGAAAAGATCGAAGACAACCCCACCACCCCGATGCTGCTCAAAACGGTCTGGGGAGTCGGCTACCGCTTTGACGCGAAGGAAGGTGGACATGCAGCCGGCTGAAATGTTCACCATCCTGGGCTGGATGCTGTTGTGGGCTGTCCTCATCGGCGCCTTGACCCTTGCCTTGCTGCGTTTCCTGCGTGGCGCGTCGATCCTGGTCCAGATTTGCCTCGTGGTGGTGGCCACCGTTGCCGTCCTCGTGGCAGGGATGGTGAGCGCCTTCAATGCGATGTTCATTTCCGCCCTGGACCTCGAAGTCATGTGGTACATCCTCGGGGTAGCCTCGGCCGTGGCGATCGCGATTTCCCTGGTCCTCGGGGCCGGGGTGTCCCGCAACGCCATCCGGCTCGTCGCAGCAACGCGGCGCCTCGGCAGCGGAGAAGCCCTCGATGGCTCCTTCCTGCCACAATCGGGATCGCGGCGGGCCGGACCGGCAATGAACTCCGAGCTCGCCCAGCTAGCCCAGGAACTCGAAGCGAGCAGCGTCAAACTTGAGGAATCCCGGCGACGGGAAGCCGCCGTCGAAACCGCCCGCCGCGAACTGGTCTCCTGGATCTCGCACGACCTCCGGACCCCTTTGGCCAGCATGCGGGCCATGGCCGAAGCGCTGGAAGATGGCATGGCCTCCGACATCCCCGCGTACTACCGCAAGATCATCGCCCAGACGGACCAGATGGCGGTCATGGTCAACGACCTCCTGGAACTGTCCAAAATCCAGGCGGGAACGCTCCGCCTGAGCGCAGAATCCCTCGACCTCTACGACCTCGTGAGCGACGCCATCGCCGATCTCGCGCCCCTCGCCGCCCAACGCGGCATCCGGCTCGACGGCGGCGGCGACCGGGAGTGCATGGCCGTCGCGGACGGCCCCAGCCTGGGACGGGCAGTCCGGAACGTGCTGCTCAACGCGATCATCTACAGCCGGCCCGACGGCGGGGTCATGGTTCGCGTCGGACGCGACGGGAGCGACGCCGTCGTCGACGTCGTGGACAGCTGCGGAGGCATCGACGAGGAGGATCTCGCCCACGTTTTCGAGACCGGCTGGCAAAAGGACCGTTCCCGGGGAGCGGGGAAGCCTGTGGAAGGGGGTCCACCGCGATACAGCGGAGCAGGCGTGGGGCTCAGCATGGTGGCAGGCATCGTGAAGGCTCACGGCGGCACGGTCACGGTGGCGAACACCGGCGAGGGCTGCCGATTCACGCTCCGCCTTCCGTCGGGTGCACAGGCCGCCCCGGCCCACGCCGAGGTATTTCCGAAGCAGACAGTCCACGCGGACACCGTTCCGTCAGAGAGCCCCAAACAGGCAGGCACATTATGAGCAGGACCACTTCGAAGAAAGCCGGTACCAGGACGGCCGTCCGGTGGGCGGCGGCGTGCGGCGTGGTGGCCATCGGGTTCGGGGTGGCGGCCGGCGAGTTGCTGGCCGGGTTCCTGAGCCCGTCCGTTTCACCGGTCACCGCGTTGGGCGGTGTGGTCATCGACGCCGTGCCGGGTTGGGCCAAGGAACTGGCCGTCAACCTTTTCGGCACCGCCGACAAACTTGCCCTGATTGTCAGCATCGCCCTGGTGACCTTGGTCCTTGCCGCGGTAGCAGGACTGCTGGAGTATCGGCGAAAAGGAGCGGGGCTGGCGCTCGCCTTGCTCGCTGGAGCTGCGGGGCTGGCTGCAGTGCTGACCCGTGCCCAAGCCGCGCCGACAGCCGCAATTGCCCCCGTCGTGGCCACGATCGTCACCATGCTTTTCCTCCGGCTCCTGATCCAGCGGCTGGAAACCTGGCGACCCGTGCCCGTTGCAAGCGACATGCCCTTGGCGCGCCGAAGCTTTATGCAATTGCTGGGTGGAACCGCGATAGCAGCGGCGGCGGCGGGGATCGTCACGACCCTCGTGCGGAGGGCGGGAACGGTGGCATCCGATTTCCGCCGCGGGGTGGCGCTTCCTGCCCCGGTGACGCCCCCGCAAAAGGTTCCCGACGGCGCCGCCCTCACCTTGGCGGGCCTGCAGCCGCTCGTCACGCCGAACCCCGACTTCTACCGGATCGACACCGCGCTGATCCCGCCTGCCGTGAATCCGCCGGACTGGACCCTCAAGGTGACTGGCCTGGTGGAACGCGAAGTCACCTTGGATTTCGCCACCCTGCTGACGAAGCCGATGATCGAGCGTCACGTGACCATCGCGTGCGTATCCAATGAAGTCGGCGGAGACCTGATCGGCAACGCCCTCTGGCTGGGCTGGCCGGTCCGCGAACTCCTCGCCATGGCCGGACCGAAGCCCGGTGCGGACATGGTGCTCTCCCGCAGCACTGACGGCTGGACCGCCGGAACCCCCCTCGAGGCGCTCACCGACAATCGGGACGCGATCCTCGCCGTCGGAATGAACGGCGAACCCCTGCCGCTGGAGCATGGCTTCCCCGTCCGGATGGTCGTCCCGGGCCTCTACGGCTATGTTTCGGCCACCAAATGGCTGACCGAACTGAAGGTGACGCGTTTCGCCGACGATCAGGGCTACTGGGTCCCTCGCGGTTGGAGCGACCACGGTCCCATCAAGACCCAGTCGCGCATCGACGTGCCCCGGGACGGCCGCTCAGTAAAGGCGGGAACGGTCCAGTTCGGCGGTGTCGCGTGGGCTCAACACCGCGGCGTTTCCCGGGTGGAGCTGCGCGTCGACCGCGGCAAGTGGCAGGAAGCCAAGCTCGCGCCCGGGATCTCGTCGGATACGTGGTACCAATGGCAGCTGGGCCTTGAGCTGGGCTCCGGGAACCATGAAGTCCAGGTCCGTGCCACCGATGCCACGGGTACGCCGCAGCCCGAAGCCCAAACTCCCGTCGCCCCGGACGGCGCCACGGGGTTCCACACCATCCATGTCACCGCCAACTGACATTAGGCTGTGAAAGTCTGAGCGAACCAATCCGGGAGGAACCCTCGTGGCACGATCCGTCGCAGCACACCGCCAAGCCGTCCAGGAGCTGCTGTCCGGCCTCGCGGACACGAAGGGCACCGAGGAGCTTCCGCTGATGGGGGCGCTCGGCCGGGTACTTGCCGCCGATGTCCTGGCCCCGCTCAGCCTGCCGCCGTTCGCCAACTCCCAGATGGACGGGTTCGCCGTCCGCTCAGCCGACCTTGCCCCCCACGCAGGGAGCGACGCCGGTGCGGAGCTGACGGTCGTGGACCCGGTCCCGGCCGGCGCGGCACCGGTCCGACTCATCCCGGGCACCGCAGCCCCGATCATGACGGGCGCCATGATGCCCGAGGGGGCCGACGCCGTCGTGCCTATCGAACAGGCCCTGCCTGATGTCTTTCCCGTCCCCGGCGTGCCAGCAACTGTCCGTCTTCCCACCACCGAGCCGGGAACGTTCGTCCGCGACGCCGGGAGCGACATCACCGCGGGAACCGTCGCCTTGCACGCAGGAACTGCCCTCGGGCCCGGGCAATTGGGGCTGCTCGCCGCCTTGGGGATGACCGCCGTCGAGGTCCGCACGCCGGTGCGCGTGCTCCTGGTGACCACGGGCGACGAAGTCGTGGAGCCCGGCACGTCCCTGCCGGCAGGCAAGATCTACGATTCCAACGGAACCCTGCTCGAAGCCGCCATGCTGCAGTCCGGCCTCCACGTCACACGGACGGGAATCAGCGGCGACGATCCCGCCGAGCTGTTGGCGCTCCTCCGCGGCCGGAGCGGGACCGTCGATCTCATCGTCAGCACCGGGGGCGTCAGCAAAGGAGCCTACGAAGTGGTCCGGCAGGCGATGATGGGCCACGCCGTCGAATTCGTGTCGGTGGCCATGCAACCCGGCGGCCCCCAGGGGATCGGAATGTTCGACGGCGTGCCCTTCCTGGGATTCCCGGGCAATCCCGTGAGCTGCCTCGTGTCCTTCGAAATGTTCCTTCGCCCGGCGCTCGCCGCCGTGGTCGGAATCCCCGCCTTGCGGCCCAGCCTGCAGGCCCGCCTTACGGAGTCTTTGACTTCGCCCGCCGGAAAACACCAGGTCCGCCGCGGAACGCTGCTTCCGGGGGGAACAGTCCGGCTGGAGGGCGGTGCCGGCTCCCATCTCATCCATGCGCTGGCCAACTCGAACGCGCTCGTCCAGGTGCCTGCGGCCGTCACGGAACTCGACGCCGGGGCGGAAGTGGAAGTATGGATGTTGTGAACGACACTCCAGAACCCGCCGGCATGGTCGGCGGCGCCCTTACGCATTTGCGCCAAGATGGTACAGCCCAAATGGTCGACGTCTCCGGGAAGGCCGTGACCACACGGGAGGCGACCGCCACGGCCACCGTCCACAGCACCGCCGAGGTGCTTTCCTTGCTCGGCGCCGGTGAGCTTCCGAAAGGCGACGCCCTCGCGGTAGCGCGCGTTGCGGGCATCATGGCAGCCAAGAAGACGCCCGAACTCATCCCCCTGTGCCACCCGCTGCCGATTTCCAAGGTCACCGTGGACTTCGAACTCGGCCCGGACACGGTGGTTGTCCTGGCAACGGTGAAGACCAGGGGCGTCACGGGCGTGGAAATGGAAGCGTTGACTGCGGCATCGGTGGCCGCCTTGAGCGTTTACGACATGATCAAGGCAGTGGACAAGCACGCAGTCATCAGCGGCATCCAGGTGCTGGCCAAGAGCGGCGGAAAGAGCGGCGACTGGGCCGTTCCCGCCCCGTCCGGCGCGCCCGGCGAAGGAGAGCGCACATGAACGCCTGCGAACCCGTCCGTGGGCCGCGGAAGGCCGGCGTGGTCATCGCCTCCAACCGTGCCGCGGCAGGAATCTATGAGGACAAGAGCGGCCCCGTGATCCTGGACTGGCTGGTCGAACACGGCTACGAGACCTTCCCCGTCATGGTAGTGCCGGATGGGGAGCCGGTCGGTGCCGCCATCCGGGCGCTGCTGACCCTGGAACCCGCCGTCGTCATTACGAGCGGCGGTACCGGTCTGAGCCCCGATGACCGCACTCCGGAAGTCACCTTGCCTTTGCTTGACCGAGAAATACCGGGGCTCATGGAAGGCATCCGGCGCGCCGGTGCCGCCAAGACCCCCATGGCGATGTTGAGCCGGGGCCATGCAGGTACAGCCGGCAAGACGTTCATCGTGAACCTGCCGGGCTCACCGAAGGGCGTAATGGACGGCCTTGCCGTCCTTGATCCTGTCATCGCCCACCTATGCGATCAGTTGGAGGGAAGCCATGACCACTGAAACCGACTTCGAAGTCATCAGCGCGATCCTCAGCGCGGAGCCGATTTCCGTTGACCAGGCCATAGCGGCGGTTGAATCGGACACGGCGGGAGCGGTAGTGAGCTTCAGCGGCGTGGTCCGGAACCACGACGGCGGCAAACCCGTCGACAGGCTCAGCTACAGCGCCCACCCCACGGCGCACCAGGTCATGGCCGACGTCGTCGCGAAGCTCGTGGCAGAGCACTCGGGGGAGGCAGCCCAGCCTGTACGGATCTGGGCAGCGCACAGGATCGGCCTGCTGGAGATTGGCGAACCTGCGCTCGTCTGCGCCGTTGCCGCTGCACACAGAGGACAGGCTTTCGCAGTGTGCTCGGAGCTCGTGGACAGGATCAAAGCGCAAGTGCCCATCTGGAAGGAACAGTTCTTCAGCGACGGCACGGTCGAGTGGGTCGGGGCAGGGGAGTAGCTTCCCGGCGACCCCACGTTGGGGCGAAAAACCCGGCGCGCCGCCCGGTAGGGTTAAGGGCATGACCGAACAACTTGCTGTCGCCGTTCTGGGCGCCCAGGGCCGCATGGGTATCGAAGCCGTCAAGGCGGTGGAGGCAGCCGCCGACATGAAGCTCGTCGCGGCGCTGGGCCGCGGCGATTCCCTTGATACCCTGCTCGACGCCGGTGCGAAGTATGTCGTCGACCTGACCGTTCCGGACAGCACCGAAGCGAACGTCCGCTTCGCCGTCGAACACGGCATGCACGCTGTTGTCGGCACCACCGGCTGGGACGCCGAGCGGCTCGCGGCCTTGCGCGGCCTGCTTGCGGCGAACCCGGAATCCGGCGTCCTGATCGCCCCCAACTTCGCCCTCGGCTCCGTCCTCGCCTCGGCTTTCGCCGCCAAGGCCTCCAAGTATTTCGAATCGGTGGAAATCATCGAGCTGCACCACCCGAACAAGGTGGACGCGCCTTCGGGCACCGCCGTCCGCACGGCCCAGCTCATTGCCGCCGCCCGCGAAGAAGCCGGCGTCCCCGCTAGCCCGGATGCCACGAACACGGCCCTTGACGGTGCCCGCGGTTGCGACGTGGACGGTGTCCGCGTCCACAGCGTCCGTTTGCGTGGACTCGTGGCGCATCAGGAAGTGCTCCTCGGCGGCCCGGGAGAGCAACTGACCATCCGCCACGATTCCTTCGACCGGGCGTCCTTCATGCCCGGTGTGCTGCTGGGACTGCGCAATGTGGCGTCCCACCCCGGGCTGACCGTCGGCCTGGACGGCTATTTGGATCTGGGGCTGTAGGCGCATGGGCTCGCTCTGGAAAGCATTCAAGGAGAACCGCACCAAGATCTGGGTGGGTGCCGTCACCCTGTTGCTGGTTCTCTACCTCGTGGTTACCTTCGAGCGCTCGATCCTGCTGCTCAGTGACGCGAACCTGGTCGCCAAGGGAATCGGAGCCGCCTACCTGGTGCTTCCGATCATTGGAGCGTGGGCATTGATCCGCGAGCTTGTTTTCGGTGCGCGCACGGAAAAGATGGCGAAGGTGCTCGAAGCCGAAGGCGGGCTGCCGGTGGACAACCTGCCGCGCACGCCGGGAGGCCGCATCGTGCGTGCAGCCGCGGACGCCGAGTTTGAAAAGTACCGCGTGAAGGCCGAGGCCGCCCCCGAGGACTGGCGTTCCTGGTTCCGGCTCAGCTGCGCCTACGATGCCGCCGGCGACCGCAAGCGCGCGCGGGAATCCATGCGCGACGCCGTGCGACTCTTCCGCGCTGAGCCCACCGCAGCGGAGCGGTAGCGGCCGGCCCCTCGGAGAGAACACCTTGTATTCGAATATATGTTCGAATACCATGGCTGCATGAACGATCCTTCGAAGCGGCCGAATGGCTATCCCCAAGGCCTGGATGGGCCCATGAAGGCGATGAGCCCGGGCGTCGTCGATTTCCTCTTCCGGCAGCTTGTCGCAGGGGAACCCCCTGAAGATGTGCAGTGGCGCCGCGAGGGAACCGTTCTGGGCGAACAGCAACCGGGCGCCGAACTTGCCAGGCGGCTCGCGGAGACCGACGTTGAATCGCTGACCCCCGTTGAATTGTTCGACTATGTGCGGGCAGCACAGCGGCTGGGAGCGTGGGCGGACCGCTTGCGGGAGTCCGCGGTTGCCCGGTATTGCTCGCCGGAGAGGCCAGCGACGCCCGGGCGCCACAGCGACGCTTCGGCCTGAGGCCGTGCTCCCATTTCGTTGAATTTGACGACAATCACGCGGGCCCCATTCTCCTAACCCGCAGCTGACAGGGTAACGTTTTTCATATGTCTGACTCTCGTGCGAACGTTCCTGCTCTCGGTACCCTTCTGACCGCCATGGTCACCCCGTTCACCAAGGACGGCGAAGTTGACTACAAGCAGGCAGCGGAACTGGCAGTCAAGCTTGTTGACGACGGCTGCGATGGCCTGGTGGTCACCGGAACAACGGGGGAGACGTCCACGCTCACCGACGAGGAAAACCTCGGCATGTTCCGCGCCGTGAAGGAAGCCGTGGGCGGTCGCGCGGCAATCATCGCGGGCACGGGAACCAATGACACCGCGCACTCGGTGCACCTCTCCCAGGAAGCCGCGAAGCTCGGCGTCGACGGACTCCTGCTCGTCACCCCGTACTACAACAAGCCGAGCCAGGCTGGCGTCCGGGCCCACTTCGAGGCCATTGCGTCCGCCACCGAGCTTCCTGTCATGCTCTATGACATTCCCGGGCGTTCCTCCATCCAGATCGCGCCGGAGACCATGATCGGCCTTGCCTCCCACCCCAACATCGTTGCGGTCAAGGATGCCAAGGCCGATTTCGCCGCGGCCACACGCGTCATGGCGGAAACCGACCTTCTTTTCTACTCGGGGGACGACGGACTGACCCTCCAGTGGATGGCCATGGGTGCGGTGGGCCTGATTGGCGTCACCACCCACGTTGTCACCCGCCGCTTCCGTGAGCTGATCGACGCCATCAACTCGAACGACCTTGGCACGGCACGCAAGATCAACTTCGAACTCGAGCCCGTGATCCGCGCAACCATGACCCGGGTCCAAGGCGCCGTCGCCGCCAAACAAATTCTTAAATGGCAGGGAGTCCTGCCCAACTCGGTTGTCCGTTTGCCCCTCGTGGAGCCGGACGCCGCCGAGATCGCAATCATCCGCGAGGACTTGGCGGAAGCTGGAATGGACTTCACTGTCTAGAACGATTCCGCCGGAAAGTAGCGCATTATGACCCAAACCGCCCTTCCCGGACTTGTCACCCCGCCCAAACTTCCGCAGGGAACACTCCGGATTGTGCCCCTCGGCGGGCTGGGGGAGATCGGCCGCAACATGGCCGTTTTCGAAATCAACGGCAAGCTGCTGGTGGTTGACTGCGGCGTGCTCTTCCCTGAAGAGACACAGCCGGGTGTCGACCTGATCCTGCCCGATTTCTCGTACATCGAGGACAGGCTGGACGACGTAGTTGCCATCGTCCTGACGCACGGCCACGAAGACCACATCGGCGCTGTGCCGTATCTTCTGCGCCTGCGCGCGGACCTGCCGTTGGTCGGTTCCCAGCTGACGCTTGCCCTCGTCGAGGCCAAGCTCCAGGAACACCGGATCAAGCCGTACACGCTGACGGTCGCCGAAGGGCAGGTGGAGCAGTTCGGCCCCTTCGAATGCGAATTCGTTGCCGTCAACCACTCCATTCCGGATGCCTTGGCCGTCTTCATCCGCACTGCCGGCGGCAACGTCCTGCACACGGGCGACTTCAAGATGGACCAGTTGCCCCTCGATGGCCGCATCACGGACCTGCGCCACTTCGCCCGCCTGGGTGAAGAAGGGGTGGACCTGTTCATGGCCGACTCCACCAACGCGGATGTTCCCGGCTTCACCACGGCGGAAAAGGAGATCGGCCCCACCTTGGACCGTTTGTTCGGCCAGGCCAAGAAGCGGATCATCGTTGCCTCCTTCTCCTCGCACGTGCACCGGGTGCAGCAAGTGCTCGACGCCGCCGCCAAGCATGGCCGCAATGTCGCCTTCGTGGGCCGGTCCATGGTGCGCAACATGGCTATCGCCGCGAAACTGGGCTACCTTGACGTCCCGCCGGGAATCCTCGTGGACATCAAGAACATCGACAACCTGCCGGACCACCGCGTGGTCCTCATGTCCACGGGCTCGCAGGGCGAACCCATGGCAGCACTGTCCCGGATGGCCAACGGTGACCACCGCGTGGTGGTGGGCCAGGGCGACACCGTTATTCTGGCCTCGAGCCTCATCCCCGGCAACGAGAACGCGGTCTACCGGATCATCAACGGGTTGCTCAAGCTCGGCGCCGACGTCGTGCACAAGGGCAACGCCAAAGTGCATGTCTCCGGACACGCCGCTGCGGGCGAACTGCTCTACTGCTACAACATCCTCAAACCCCTGAACGCGATGCCTGTGCACGGCGAAACCCGTCACCTCATCGCCAACGGCAACCTGGCGGAGGACTCCGGCGTGCCCTCGGACCGCGTCATCCTCAGCGACAACGGCACAGTCATCGACGTCAGGGACCACAAAGCCAATGTTGTTGGCCAGGTGGAAGTGGGCTTCGTCTATGTGGACGGCTCCAGCGTGGGTGAAATCACCGACGCCGACCTCAAGGACCGCAGGATCCTCGGCGACGAGGGCTTCATCTCGGTCATCACCGTGATCAACCGGACCACCGGCAAGATCGTCTCGGGCCCGGAAATCCACGCCCGCGGCGTGGCCGAAGACGATTCCGTGTTCGACGAAATCATCCCCAAGATCAATGCTGCCCTCGAAGACGCGGTGCTCCACCACGCGGACCACACCAACCACCAGCTCCAGCAAGTCGTGCGCCGCGTGATCGGCACGTGGGTCAACCGCAAGCTTCGCCGGCGCCCCATGATCATCCCGTTGGTTCTGGAAGCATAGCCCGGACGGAGATGACTCCGAACGGCCCGGTTCAAGCGAACCGGGCCGTTCGTGTTTGAAGGCCGGCCCGCCGCGGAACCAGGTCCGCGGATTGTTCTACAGGGGCAACATGGCTCCTCCGTTCCCCTGAAATCCGCGGCTTTCCGGACGGCTTGGGGTAGCGTGGCCGATATGGCGACTCGTACTACCTCCGCGCCTAGAGGCAGCTCCAACAGCAAAACCAGCGGCTCGGGCAGCGGCCGGACCCCGGCCAAGACCGGCAGGAGCGGCACAGGCGCGGCCCGCGGCAAGCAGGCCGCCGTCGTCGAACCCCAACAGCCATGGATCCTGCGTGTGCTTGCGGGTGTCTGGCTGGGAATCGGGCACGTGGTGGGTGCGGGGGTCCGCCGGATCGGCCATGACGTCAGTGACCTTGATCCCGCCGACCGCCGGGACGGCGCCGCCCTTTTCAACCTGGCTCTCGGTGTCTTCATCGCAACCTTCGCCTGGTGGGGCTTCAAAGGCTGGTTCCCGGACGTTGTCTACAGCATCGTGAACGGAACCTTCGGTTGGGTGTCCTTGCTCCTGCCGCTCATGCTTTTTGTCTGCGCCTTCCGGCTCTTCCGGCAGCCATGGGACAGCCGGGGCAACAACCGCGTGGGCATCGGTTTCCTGATCATGACATTCGCCGGAACCGGCTTGGCCCACATCATCGGGGGCCAGCCGACCGTCGCCGACGGCTTCGATGGCCTCCGGCGTGCGGGCGGGATGCTCGGTTTCCTCGCGGCATCGCCTCTTGCCGCCATCCACCCTGCCGTACCCGTCCTGGTCTACGGTGCCTTGGCGTTCGTCTCGCTCCTGATTGTCACGGCCACGCCCTTCGGCGCCATTCCCCGGCGTATCCGGGGCGCCTACGAGCACCTCATGGGCGTCGATCTCGTGGATGCCGGCTCGCAGCACGACGATTCCCACGACCGCAGCTACCTTTACGAAAACGAGGCGGCCGTTGAGCCAAAGAAGAAGCGCCGGAAGCGCTTCTTCGGCAAGGACCACGACGACGACCCCACACTCGAGGGCTATGTGGGCGACGAAGCCTTCGAGCACGCAATCGTCGACGACGATGCCCCTCCCGCGAAGGGCGGGCCCGCCGTGCCGCCGGGCGTGCGCAGGCCGACCCAGGCTGAAATCGCCGTCGAGAAGATCAAAGCCGCGCAAGGTCTTGGAAGTGCACAGGGACTCGGAAGCGCGAAGGCGGTTGCGGACAACGCCACCGAAGCGATCCCCTTGGTCGCGCCGGCCGCCGCCGTTCCACCGGTCATCGTGCCTTCGGCACCGGTCAGTCCACCACCGCCCCCGACGCCGATCCCGCAGCGCACCGAACAACTTTCGCTCGCCGGGGACGTCACGTACACGCTGCCGTCCTCCGACAACCTGACTCCGGGCTCCATCCCGAAGGAACGCACGGAAGCGAACGACGCCGTCGTGGCCGCCTTGACGGACACGATGCAGCAGTTCAACGTGGACGCCACTGTCACCGGATTCAGCCGTGGACCCACCGTGACCCGCTACGAGATCGAACTTGCTCCCGGCACCAAAGTGGAGCGCGTCACTGCCTTGTCCAAGAACATCTCCTACGCGGTGGCATCGAGTGATGTCCGTATCCTCAGCCCTATTCCGGGCAAGTCTGCCATCGGCATCGAGATCCCCAACACGGACCGCGAGACCGTGTCCCTCGGCGATGTCCTGCGCAGCCAGAACGCCAGGCGGACAGACCACCCCATGGTGATGGGCGTCGGCAAGGACGTCGAGGGCGGCTACGTCGTCGCGAACCTCGCCAAAATGCCGCACTTGCTCGTGGCCGGTGCCACAGGTGCCGGTAAGTCGTCGTTCGTGAACTCCATGATCACGTCGATCCTGATGCGTGCCACACCCGATGAGGTCCGCATGGTCATGGTGGACCCCAAGCGCGTGGAACTGACCGCGTATGAGGGCGTTCCGCACCTCATCACGCCCATCATCACCAACCCCAAAAAGGCCGCCGAGGCACTTCAGTGGGTGGTGCGCGAAATGGACGCCCGCTACGACGACCTCGCCAACTACGGCTTCAAGCACATCGACGACTTCAACAAGGCGGTCCGCGCCGGCAAGGTTCTGCCGCCGGTCGACTCCAAGCGCGTCATCAAGCCGTACCCGTACTTGCTGGTGATCGTGGACGAGCTCGCCGACCTCATGATGGTGGCCCCGCGCGACGTCGAAGACTCGATTGTCCGCATCACCCAACTGGCCCGTGCTGCCGGCATCCACCTGGTCCTCGCCACCCAGCGTCCGTCCGTTGACGTCGTCACCGGCCTGATCAAGGCCAACGTCCCTTCGCGTATGGCGTTCGCAACGT
Source organism: Arthrobacter sp. 2RAF22 (assembly GCF_052115325.1). NCBI lineage: Bacteria > Bacillati > Actinomycetota > Actinomycetes > Micrococcales > Micrococcaceae > Arthrobacter > Arthrobacter sp. 2RAF22. Next base: position 56,625 of record NZ_JBFRGL010000009.1, read on the forward strand.
CCTCCGTCACCGACTCCCGCGTGGTCCTGGACCAGCCCGGCGCGGAAAAACTCATTGGCCAGGGTGACGCCCTCTTCCTGCCGATGGGCGCTTCCAAGGCGATGCGTGTGCAGGGCGCCTGGGTCACCGAGTCCGAAATCCACCGCGTGGTGGAACACGTCAAAGGCCAACTCAAGGCTGTCTACCGTGACGACGTCGCACCCGAGGCGCAGAAGAAGCAGATCGACGACGACATCGGAGACGACCTCGAGGTCCTGCTCCAGGCCACCGAACTGGTGGTCACCACGCAGTTCGGCTCAACCTCGATGCTGCAGCGCAAGCTCCGCGTCGGCTTCGCCAAGGCCGGCCGCCTCATGGACCTGCTCGAGTCGCGCGGCGTCGTGGGCCCGTCCGAAGGTTCCAAGGCCCGCGATGTCCTGGTCAAGCCCGACGACCTCGCTCCCGTGCTGGCAGCCATGAAGGGGCAGGATGCTCCGGCTATCCCCGACGCGCACACCGCGGCGCTGAGCGACAACGCGAACGCGAACATCGCCGTCGGCGGTTACGCCGAGGACTTGGTCGCCGCCGATCTCGAACGCCGCAAGCAGGCCACGGAGTACCACGACGGAGCAGATGGCATCGATGACGAGGACGACGGCGGCGAAGACGCCTGGTCATTGACCGGACGGTAGCCTAGAGGGGTGACTACATCCGACGGCAGCAAAGCCGGTTCCAGCAGCTCCGATATCTGGAACCTGCCCAACATCCTGACGATGCTTCGAATTGTCCTCGTCCCGTTCTTCGTGTGGTTCCTCTTGGCGGACAACAGCCAGCACGGCATTTGGCGCTGGACCGCCGTTGTGGCCTTCGCTGTGGCGATCTATACGGACAAGCTCGACGGCGACATCGCCCGGAGCCGCAACCTCGTCACCAACTTCGGCAAGATCGCGGACCCGATTGCCGACAAGCTGCTGATCGGATCGGCACTCGTTCTCCTCTCGGCGCTGGGGGAGCTGCCGTGGTGGATCACGATCCTCATCCTCGTGCGCGAATGGGGCATCACCGCCTTGCGCTTCTTCGTCATCCGCTATGGCGTGATGCCGGCCTCGCGGGGCGGCAAGCTAAAGACCGTCATCCAGACCGTCGCGATCTTCCTCTACATCCTGCCGCTGAATTCCTTCGCGCCGTGGCTCGTCAGCGTGGCCTTCTGGGTCATGATCGTCGCACTCGCGATTACAGTGTGGACCGGCGCCGAATATGTGATCGAAGCCGCAAAGCTTCGCTCGGCGGGCAAGCGCGCATGAGCCCCACCGCTGAAGAGGCGGCTGCGTCCGCCGTCGCCCTCGCCATCGAGCGGGGCGTTACCGTGGCTACCGCAGAATCCCTGACAGCCGGAATGGTTGCAGCCACCCTCGCCGATACTCCCGGCGCGTCAGGCATGCTCCAGGGCGGGGTGGTCGCCTATCAGAATGCCGTCAAGGCCGGAATCCTGGGGGTCTCCGAGGAGTTGCTGTCCGCCGTCGGATCCGTCGACGCCGGAGTGGCGGCGGCCATGGCCGACGGTGCCAGGCGCGCGTGCGGGGCCGACGTCGGGGTCTCCACGACGGGGGTTGCGGGACCTTTGCCGCATGACGGGAAGCCGGTTGGCACCGTCTTCATTGGCGTCGCCACGCAGGGCGGAGCTGCGGCCCATGCCTACTCCTTTCGGGGAGATCGCCCAAGTATCCGTGCGCAGGCGACCGCGGCCGCACTGGAGCGCTTGTTGGAGTGCCTTGTCCATGCCGACTTACCGCACGTAAAGTAGCCGGGAACAAAAACAGCGGCCCAATAGTTGTTACATTGTGTCGCCCCGGAATGGCCGGGGCGCCTAGGATGTAAAAAACAACCGGTGCACCCGCAAGGTGAACCGGCCTCACGAGGGAGCAAGGCGATACAGATGGTTAAGCAGCCCGTATCCATAAACGGCGTTGTCCGCTGGAAGGATGTGGGCTTGGCCGAGAAGGCACCGAGCGAACAGAAGGAGCGCAAAATGGTTGTACTGCGTCACGAAATTGGTGATGTCCTGCGCGATGTCCGCCAGCGCCAGGGCCGTACGCTCCGCGAAGTCTCGCACAGCGCCCGCGTTTCCCTTGGCTACCTGAGCGAAGTTGAACGCGGCCAGAAGGAAGCATCCTCAGAGCTGCTGTCCTCGATCTGCTCGGCCCTGGACGTTCCGTTGTCCGGCATGCTCCGCGAGGTCAGTGACCGGGTTGCCGTCGCCGAAGGCGTCGCTGTTCCGGACACCGTCCCGCAGGAATTCGCCCAGCGCTATGGCCGCGATCTCGATCGCGAGCTCAGCGCCGAACTGAACGACGACTTCACCCAGGGCATGCTCTCCGGAGCCCGCTAGGCGGACCTGAAGTAAAGAAGGAGGGCCTCCAGCTGGAGGCCCTCCTTCTTGGGCTTTTGTGGCCTGGCGAGGTCAGTCCTTGCCGATACCTTCGCCATACGCGGCGTTGAGCCGTTCAATGTAGTCAGCAAGCGTCTGGATTTCTTCCAGCGGCCATTCACCCAGGCGTTCCCGGAACACCTGCCGGCGTGCGTCCTGGACCTGGTGCATCTTTTCTTCGCCCTTGGGGGTGAGCCGGATGGATTGTGCGCGGCCATCCTGAGGGTCGGCCTCTTTGTAGACCATGCCGATGCTTTCCAGGAACGCGATCTGGCGGCTCACCGATGGCTTCCCGACGCCGATGCACGAGGCGAGCTCCGTGAGGCGGATTGGCCCCTCTTTCCGGATGATCGTCAGCAGTCCGTAGGCGGCTGGTTCCATGTCGGGATGGACCTGGCGGGACAACTGGTGGGACAGCGATCGTGCGCGTCGCCAGAACATGCTCAGCTGGTGTTCCACCTGCTGGAGGGCGGCGTCGACGTTGTCGCCAACCTCCACCATCTCTGGCGCGTCGTCGGGAGTGTTGCTCATGACAACCATTCTAGAGTCCGCTCCCATGAGAGACTCTATTGGTGCGGATCAGTGACTTCTGGCGGCTGATGGACGATGAATTCGGGGCTGGCTACTCCCGGGTCCTCAGCAGCTCCCTTGTATTGGCCGGCGTCGGCGGACGGACGGCAGACGACGCCTTGGCAGCGGGCTACAGCCCCCGCGACGTCTGGCTTGCCCTGTGCGACGTCCAGGACGTTCCCCAGGAGCGACGGCTCGGCAGGGACATCAAGCCCGCCGACAAGGGTTCCCGGACGTTCTGAGTTCCCGTTCCTGAACGGACACGCCCACAAATTTGTTCGAATATCTGTTCGGATGAGGCTATGCTCCTATCAGCGGAAAATTGGTCCTGACGGAGCGGTTTCCGTGTCATTCGAAGCCCGTAGTTGTCCACATAGACGAAGTCGCACACAAAATTGTCAGCGGCTCGTACTAGCGTCGGATGAGACAGGAAAGCGGCCGTTCAGGCCAGTCCACAGCGAGAAAGCATCAGAGGTGTGAACCATGGCGGCAAACCAGGATCGTGAGAAGGCGCTCGAGGCAGCGCTTGCCCAAATCGACAAGCAATTCGGCAAGGGCTCCATCATGCGCTTGGGTGACGATATCCGTGCGCCCATCGAAGTCATTCCCACTGGTTCCATCGCCTTGGACGTCGCCCTGGGAATCGGCGGCCTGCCGCGCGGCCGTATCGTGGAAATCTACGGCCCGGAATCCTCGGGTAAGACCACCGTCGCGCTTCACGCTGTGGCCAACGCCCAGCGCCAGGGCGGCATCGCAGCCTTCATCGACGCCGAGCACGCCCTCGATCCCGAGTACGCGGCGAAACTGGGCGTCGATACCGACGCGCTGCTGGTTTCGCAGCCGGATACCGGTGAGCAGGCCTTGGAGATCATGGACATGCTGATCGGCTCCGGCTCCTTGGATATCGTCGTGATCGACTCCGTCGCCGCATTGGTTCCCCGCGCTGAAATCGAAGGCGAAATGGGCGACTCCCACGTCGGCCTTCAGGCCCGCCTTATGAGCCAGGCCCTGCGTAAGATCACCGGCCGGCTGAGCCAGACCAAGACGACTGCCATCTTCATCAACCAGCTCCGCGAGAAGATCGGCGTTTTCTTCGGTTCCCCGGAGACCACCACCGGTGGCAAGGCCCTGAAGTTCTACGCGTCCATCCGCATCGACGTCCGCCGTATCCAGACGCTGAAGGAAGGCGCGGATTCGGTAGGTAACCGGACCAAGGCCAAGATCGTCAAGAACAAGATGGCTCCGCCCTTCAAGATCGCGGAGTTCGACATCATCTACGGCCAGGGTATTTCCCGCGAGGGCGGCATCATCGACATGGGCGTCGAGCACGGCATCATCAAGAAGTCCGGTTCATGGTTCACTTACGACGGTGACCAGCTGGGCCAGGGCATGGAGAATTCGCGCCGTTTCCTGCGGGACAACCCGGAGTTGGCTGCGGACCTCGAGCGGCTCATCAAGGAGAAGCTTGGCGTCGGAGTAGTCAAGCCTGCCGAAGCCGAAAAATCTCCGAAGCTGAAGGCCGTTGACGGCTAAGCGCCAGGGCCGCTCCCGTTCCTCAAGTTCTTCCCGGTCGTGGGGCCCGTCTGCGGATTCGTCCGTGGCGGCGGACCCTGAGGCCAATCCGGAATCGGTAGCCCGGTCCATTGTTTTGCGGCAACTGACCAACTCGCCCAAGAGCAGGCTTCAGCTTGCCCGCAAACTGGCCGAACGGAACGTGCCGGAGGAGGTGGCCGAAGCCGTTCTGGACCGCTTCGAGGAAGTCCGGCTCATTGATGACGCCGATTTCGCCGAAATGTGGGTCCGCAGCCGTTCCCAGTCGAGGAAACTCGCCCGGGGTGCCTTGAGGCGCGAATTGGCGGACAAAGGCATCGACACGGAAACCGCGGAGCAGGCGCTCGCGCAAGTGAGTGACGACGACGAGCGGAACGCGGCCAGGGATCTGGTCGCACGCCGATTGAGGGCCGGGACGGACCTTTCCGACAGGGCCGAGCGGGACAAGCAAACCCGGCGGCTCGCGTCGATGCTTGCCCGCAAGGGTTACCAGCCATCCACGGCATTCCGGATTGTCGGCGAGGTCTTGGACGAAACCTTGGCGCAGGAGCCTGGCTCCTATGGCGCCGGAGAGTATGGCGGTCCTGAAGCACGCGGTCCTGAAGCAGAGGACATCGGCTAAACGGTGTCTCGGAGAAACTGAGAGCTGCCTGTGAGTATTGTCCCCGGCGGCGGGGTTGGGTGGCTTCTGGGTGCCTGTCGGCTAAGGTTCTGGACTAGTGTTCCGAGTCGGGAGGCAGGTCAGATCCAATGAATCCGTTGTCGCTACGGCTTTCGGCAATCATTGTGCCCTTGCTTGTCGCGTCGCTTCTCCAAGCAGGCCCGGCTTCGGCGGACGACGATGCCCCGCCGTCGGGCTATCCCAGCTGGGCAGAAGTACAGCAAGCCCAAGGGAACGAAGCTGCCGCAAGCGCCGAAGTAGACCGCATCAACCAGTTATTGGCTGGACTTCAGCAGAAATCCGGAGAGCTCGGCGCGGCAGCCATCAAGGCCGGAACTGAGTACGCCAAGGCCCATGACGCACTGCTGCACCAGCAGGCAGTCACCCAGAAACTGGCCGAGGCGTCCCAACAGGCCAAGGCAAAAGCGGATTCCTTGAGAAAGGCCACGTCCTCCCTGGTGGTCCAGGCATACGAGTCGGGCGGCTTCGATCCCGGTCCCTGGTCCCTTGCGAACGCCGCCATCGCGCCGGACAACATTCAAAATTTCGCCTTGCTGAACAGGGTCCTGGATCGTACGGCGAAGCTGCACGATGATGCCCTGAGCGCGTCCCGGGCATCTGCCGCCGCAACCGCCCAGGAACAAGCCGCCCGCGATGTGCTGGCCCAGTTGGACAGCGACGCCGCGGCAAAGGCCCAGGCCGCAGAGTCTGCAAGGCGGGCAGCCGAAGACAGCGTGGCCGCCACGGACGGCCAGCGAAAGACCATGGTGGCCCAACTCGCGTCCTTGACCTCCACTTCTGCCGCTGTCGCACAGAAATATCAAGAAGGCCAGGTTGCGCTTGCCGCGTACCAGGCCGCCCAGGAGGCCAAGAGGGAGGCGGCGCAGCGCAAGGCGTTAGCCGACGCAGCGGCAGCCGCAGCGGCCGCCGCCAACAACCAGCAAGCGGTCCAGCCGCCCATCAGCAGTGGAGGAGGCGGCGGCTTCGTAGGCGGGGGTGGCGGTGGCGGGGGAAACGTCGTCAACGACCCCGCCGGCGCACGGCAATACGCGTCCTCCCGGCTCGGCGCCTATGGTTGGGGCCAGGACCAAATGCAGTGCCTGTCCTTGCTGTGGACCCAGGAATCAAGCTGGATGACGGACGCCACCAATCCCAGCAGCGGCGCTTACGGTGTAGCGCAGGCGCTGCCGCCGGACAAGTACTATTCGGCAGGCAGCGACTGGCTTAGCAACTACCGGACCCAGATCGATTGGGGCCTCGGCTATATCCGCGACCGTTACGGTTCGCCCTGCAACGCTTGGCAGCATGAGATGGGCTTCAACTGGTACTAGTCCGAGGGGCTACCCTAGATTGGTGAGTTCCCCTTCTGCAGCACCAGCACCAGCCCCCGTTCAGCAGCCCGCTCCGGGCCCTGTCGTCGATCCGGCACCCGAGCACGCGGCGAAGCGCACCTACCAGGTCCGCACCTTCGGTTGCCAAATGAATGTCCATGATTCCGAGCGCATGGCAGGGCTCCTCGAGGATGCAGGGTACGTGCCGTTCGACGGCGGCGTCGCCGACGTCGTGGTTTTCAACACCTGCGCCGTCCGTGAGAACGCCGACAACAAGCTTTACGGCAACCTCGGGGAACTCAAACAGGTCAAGGCCGCCCATCCTGGAATGCAGATTGCCGTCGGCGGATGCCTTGCGCAAAAGGACCGCGAAACCATCGTGCGCAAGGCGCCGTGGGTGGACGCAGTGTTCGGGACCCACAATGTAGGGGCGCTCCCGGCGTTGCTGGACAGGGCCCGCCACAACAACGAGGCACAGCTGGAAATCCTGGAGTCGCTGGACGTCTTCCCCTCCACCTTGCCGACCAAGCGCGACTCCGTATACTCGGGCTGGGTTTCCATCTCCGTCGGGTGCAACAACACCTGCACCTTCTGCATCGTGCCGTCGCTCCGCGGCAAGGAGAAGGACCGACGTCCCGGCGAGATCCTCGCCGAAATCCAGGCGTTGGTGGACGACGGCGCCGTCGAGGTGACGCTGCTCGGGCAGAACGTGAACTCCTACGGCGTGGAATTCGGGGACCGCTTGGCCTTCTCCAAACTGCTCCGCGCCTGCGGCGATATCGAAGGCCTCGAGCGCGTCCGCTTCACGAGCCCGCACCCGGCTGCCTTCACCGACGACGTCATCGACGCGATGGCCGAGACCGCCAATGTCATGCCGCAGTTGCACATGCCCCTCCAGTCCGGTTCGGACAAGGTCCTCAAGGACATGCGCCGCTCCTACCGTTCGACCAAGTTCCTGGGGATCCTGGACAAGGTCCGCGACAAGATTCCCCACGCCGCGATCACCACGGACATCATCGTGGGCTTCCCCGGCGAGACGGAAGAGGACTTCCAAGCCACGCTCGACGTCGTCGAGAAGTCACGCTTCGCCTCAGCCTTCACCTTCCAGTACTCCAAGCGCCCGGGCACCCCGGCCGCGGACCTTCCGGACCAGCTGCCCAAGGCCGTTGTCCAGGAACGCTACGAGCGACTGACGGCCCTCCAGGACCGCATCGCAGCCGAGGAGAACGCGAAACAGCTCGGACGCCGGGTCGAGCTCCTTGTCACGGCCCAATCCGGCCGCAAGGCCGAGGAAACGCATCGCCTTTCGGGTCGTTCCCAGGACCAGCGCCTGGTCCACTTCTCCGTGCCGGAAGGCGCAGAGACTCCGCGGCCCGGCGATTTCGTCACCGTGACCATCACCGAGGCCGCTGCCTTCCACCTCGTCTCCGATCCGGAGACGACGGCGGACTACAGCTTGAGGCGCTCCCGTGCCGGCGACGCGTGGGACCGCGCGCAGGCCGATTCCTGCGGCGCTCCAGCCCCGAGTGCCTCGGGCGCAGGGTCCGGCGGCATCGGGTCTTCAGGTTCAAGGGCCGTCTCCCTCGGTATGCCGTCGCTCCCCGTACGACGCGGTTAGCCCGGCATGGCAGCAGTACCGGCCGGGTCAGCTGATCCGAATCCGCCCGTGATCGCCGTCGTCGGCCCCACCGGTTCCGGCAAGTCCGATCTCGCCGTCCACCTCGCCCTCGCGCTCGATGGCGAGGTCATCAACGCCGATGCCATGCAGTTCTACCGTGGAATGGACATCGGCACGGCCAAGATCACCGTCGCCGAACGCAGGGGAGTGCCCCACCACCTCCTGGACACGATGGATGTCACCGAGGAAGCCAGCGTCTCCGCTTTCCAGGCCGACTGCCGCGCCGCCATCCGTGATATCCATGGCCGAGGCAAGCGCGCCATCCTGGTGGGCGGCTCCGGCCTCTACGTCCGCGCAGCCTTGGATGTCCTGGAATTTCCCGGCACGGACCCCGGCGTGCGGCAGCGGCTGGAGCAGGAGCACGAAACCTCCGGTCTTCCAAGCCTCCAGGAACGCCTCCAACGCATCGACCCCGTGTCCGCCGGCAGGCTCGGCGACGCCCGCCGCGTCATCCGCGCGCTGGAAGTCTTCGAGCTCACCGGCCGCCCGTTCAGCTCCTTCATGCCGCAGCGCGAGTATTTCCAGCCGGCCGTGCAGATAGGGCTCGACGTCGACCGCGGAGTGCTGCGCGAGCGTTTGGCCGGGCGCGTGCTGAAGATGGTCGACGCGGGACTTCTTGAAGAGGTCGCGCGGCTGGACGCCGTCGGACTGCGGCAAGGCAAGACGGCATCGCGGGCGCTCGGATACGCGCAGTTCCTGAAGGTCCTCGACGGCGAATCCGACACAGCTGCCGCGGCCGAAGAAACCATCGTGGCCACCCGGCAATTCGCCCGGCGCCAGCTCACGTGGTTCCGGGCGGACCCCCGGATCCATTGGCTGGACTGGCAGGATACGGATTTGGTGGCCAAAGCCGCAGAAATCTGCGCGAGTCCGGCGTCGGTGATTTAGGCGCAACCCCCAGTACAGGTAGCCTTGAGCCATGGATGAAACCCTTGCATTTTCCGCCCCGCAGCCTGCCGCTGCCGGCGGTTCCGTACCCGCCTCCGGTCTTCACGGGCTGGCCTTCTCCAAGGGGCACGGTACGGGCAACGACTTCGTCCTCATTGCGGACCCCGAAGACGCGCACCAGATCTCTCCGGAGCAGGTCGCAGCGCTCTGCAACCGCCACCTGGGCATTGGCGGGGACGGGCTCATCCGGGCAGTCCCTTCACGATTCCTGCCCGAAGGCCTCCAGCTGCTCGAGGCGGATTCCGCTGCCGAGTGGTTCATGGACTACCGCAACGGCGACGGCTCGTTGTCCGAAATGTGCGGCAACGGAGTCCGCGTCTTCGTCCAATTCCTGATCGAGCAGGGTCTTGTCACCCTCAACGCCGGTGAATCCCTGACCATCGGAACGCGCGGCGGCATCAAGAAGATTGTCCGGAGCGCTGATGGCTATGCGGTGGACATGGGTCCGTGGGAGTTCATTTTCCCCAAGGATGCCACTACCAAGGCCATGGACTCCCTCGTCAGCGCCGACGGACTCGAAGTGGCCCGGCCTGCCCTCTCTGTCAGCATGGGCAATCCGCACACTGTGGTGGCGTTGGCCGAACTTTCAGAACTCAAATCCACGCAGCTCTTCAAGGCGCCCGTCGTCGATCCCAAGCCGGCCAACGGCACCAACGTCGAATTCGTGGTTCCCGCTGAGCCCCTCGTCCACGAAGGCGTAGGCAACATCACGATGCGAGTGCACGAACGCGGCGTCGGCGAGACCCAATCGTGCGGCACCGGCGCCTGCGCGGCCGCCGTCGCCATCCGGCACTGGGCCGGGGAAGGTGCTCCCGACACGTGGCGCGTCAACGTGCCGGGCGGCGTCGTCGGCGTGCGGTTCTTCCCCGGAGAAAGCGGCCGCGAACACGTGGAGCTCAGCGGCCCCGCCGTGATTGTCGCTAGCGGGACGCTTTCCTGACCCGCAGGACGCGGAAGGATTTCGACGTGCTTTCCCGGGACACCGCGAAGGAACCATCGAGGGTATCGGCCAGCCAGCGCTGAAGCGAGTCCGCGCCAAGGTTCTTCTGCACCACGAGCCAGGCGTTTCCACCCGGAGCGAGCCGCGGCAGCCAGGTGAGCAGCAGGCTGTGGAGTTCATCCTTGCCGATACGGATGGGCGGGTTTGACCAGATAGTGTCGAACGTCACGGCGGGATCGACCTCGTCGGGCAGGCTCGCGGTGACATTCCCGAGCTTCAGGAGTGCGGCGTTCTCGTTGGTCAAGGTGACGCAGCGTTCGTTGACGTCGACGGCGTGGACCTGAGCGTGCGGCGCCATGAGCCCCATGGTCAACGCAATGGGACCCCAGCCGCAGCCGATGTCCAACAGGTTTCCCTGCGGCGCCGGCGGTGGAACCTCGGAGAGAAGGATCGCGGTTCCCTTGTCGATCCCGTCGGGGCTGAAGATACCGCCCGATGTCTGGAGCCGGCGGGTCGCGCCGGCCAGTTCCACCGTGAGGGGCTTGCGGGTGAACGGCCCCGCGGGCTGTGCGCTGAAATAGTGAGCAGACTCCATAGCTTGCCAGATTAGTGGCCAGCAGCGGGCAAGGGAAACCGCGCACTGCTCCAAACTGCCCCGGCCCGGGCTTGACGAGGTCTGATAGCGTGGTTCGCATGTTCTTGATCTCCGAGTAACCGACTCCGTGTAGCCGGCACCGCCCGCGACGCAGGCCTGCATTATGTGCAGCGCCATTCCGCCTTGGCATGTCCGTTCCAGACGCCGTTCTTGACGCTTGGACACTCAGCAGATCGTCCCCTCCCGCCCCTGGGATCTGTGTTCGCAATCCGCGCAGCCCGTCCGGTTGGAGACCCCAGGCCATCGGCAGAGGCTTGCCAGGCATCAGCCCTGCGCGAATTCCGCGCCACAAGAGACGAATCGGCACTATTCTGGAAGTGCCGAACCCCCTAAAAGGAGACCATGACCACGCAGAAGAACACCGGACCCGATTCCGACGCCCAGGACATGAGTCCTGAAGAAATCCAGGCTGTCATCGACCGGATTCTCTCCAAGGACGCACCTGCCATAGTTCAGGACCGCGACGAACCCCGGGGCGTGTTTGGCAAAGCCCAGGCAATTTCCCGCTTGGACGAAGAACACAGCATCTACGACGGCGATCAAGAGGACCTGGCCGAACGCCGGGCCCTGCGCCGTACCGCCGGGCTGTCCACGGAACTTGAAGATGTTACCGAGGTCGAATACCGACAGCTGCGCCTTGAGCGCGTCGTGCTGGCAGGCCTCTGGACCGAAGGCACCCTGGCCGACGCCGAGAATTCCCTGAGGGAGCTCGCCGCCTTGGCCGAAACCGCCGGCTCGGAAGTCTTGGACGGCATCGTCCAGCGCCGCATGAAACCGGACCCCGGCACCTTCCTTGGCTCAGGCAAAGCCATGGAGCTCAAGGACATCGTGATGTCCACAGGAGCCGATACCGTGGTGGTCGACGCCGAACTGGCGCCATCCCAGCGGCGCGGCCTTGAAGACATCGTCAAGGTCAAGGTGGTGGACCGCACCACGTTGATCCTCGACATCTTCGCGCAGCATGCCAAGAGCCGCGAGGGCAAGGCCCAGGTTGAGCTCGCACAGTTGGAATACCTGTTGCCGCGCCTGCGTGGTTGGGGCGATTCCATGTCCCGCCAGGCCGGTGGCCAGGTGGGTGGCGCCGGTGCCGGCATGGGTTCCCGTGGTCCTGGTGAAACCAAGATCGAACTGGACCGCCGCCGAATCCGCACACGCATGGCCAAGCTGCGGCGCGAAATCGCCGCCATGAAGCCATCGCGCGAGACCAAGCGGGCCAACCGCCGTCGTAATGCCGTTCCTTCGGTTGCCATCGCCGGTTACACGAACGCCGGAAAGTCGTCACTGCTCAACCGCCTGACGGATGCCGGTGTCCTCGTGGAGAACGCGTTGTTCGCCACCCTGGATCCGACGGTGCGCAAGGCCCAGACCCCTGACGGAATCGGCTACACGCTCTCGGACACCGTCGGCTTCGTGCGTTCGCTGCCCACCCAGCTCGTGGAGGCTTTCCGCTCCACGCTGGAAGAAGTGGCCGACGCCGATCTGATCCTCCACGTGGTGGACGTTTCGCATCCCGATCCGGAAGGCCAGATCGCGGCCGTCCGCACGGTGTTCAGCGAAGTGGATGCCCGGAAGATCCCGGAAATCATCGTCCTGAACAAGGCGGACGCCGCTGATCCGTTCGTCATTGAGCGGCTCAAGCAAAAAGAGCCACGCCACGTCGTCGTGTCCACCCGCACCGGGCAGGGCATTGCCGAGCTCCTCGGGGCTATCAGCGAGGCTATTCCGCGCCCTGGCGTGCGCCTTGAAGTCCTGATTCCGTACAACCGCGGCGAGCTCATCAACAAGCTGCACAACACCGACGCCGAAATCCTCAGCCTTGAGCATGAGGAGGAAGGCACCCGCGTGGTGGCCATGGTCCACGAGAACCTGGCAGCCGAGTTGGAGTCGTTCGTCAGCAATGGTTGATCCAGAGGCGGGGGAGCGCGGCGAAACCGTGGGGGAACGGACCGCCCTCGAACTCCTGGACAAAGCCGTTGCCGGCATGGGAGGCCAAAACCGCACGGGCCAGCACCAGATGGCCAGGCAGGTGGCGCGGGCGATCGAGACCGGCGAACACCTCCTGGTCCAGGCGGGCACGGGCACTGGCAAGTCCCTTGCGTACCTGATTCCGTTGATTGCGCACTCGATGGAGAGCAACAAGCCCACGCTCGTGTCCACGGCCACCTTGGCCCTGCAGACGCAGATCGTGGGCCGGGATCTGCCCCGGCTCCTGGAAACCATCAATCCGGAGCTGGAGCGCCCGGTCAGCATCGCCCTGGTCAAAGGCCGGGCCAACTATGTCTGCCGGCACAAGCTGGAGGGCGGGTTCCCCAGCGAGGAACCGGCTGAGGGGCAGCTGTTCTCCCTCGGCGAGGACACCAGCGTTCCGCATCTGGCCGCAGCCATCGGCGGGCCTGCCTCGCAGCTTGGCAAGGAAGTCGTGCGGCTGCGTGAATGGGCGGCGAAGACCACGACGGGGGACCGCGACGAACTCATGCCGGGCGTGACGGACCGGGCCTGGCGCCAGGTATCCGTCACGTCCATGGAGTGCCTCGGAGCGCAAAAGTGTCCGATGGCCGAGGAGTGCTTCAGCGAGCTCGCCCGCCACCGCGCCGCGGAGTCCGACGTCGTGGTCACCAACCACGCGATGCTCGCCGTCAGCGCCTTTGAAGGGCTGGCCGTCCTGCCCGAATACGACGTCGTGGTGGTGGACGAAGCACACGAGCTCCAGGACCGCGTGACCGGTGCCGTGTCCGGGCAGCTGTCCGTGGCGATGATCCATGCCGCGGCCTCCAGCGCCCGCAAACACACGGCCATCACCGTGGACGCGCTGAACGCCGCCGCGGATCGCTTGGAACTCGCGATCATGGGAGCGCCGTCCGGCCTCTTGCCCAACGGGCTCAATGACGAACAACTTGATGGCGTGGACCAGCTCCGGGAAGCGTGCCGTGCGGCGCTTTCCGATTCGAAGGGGGATTCGTCCAACGCGGTCGACGGCGGACGTCAGCTCGCGCGCTCACGGCTCATGCTGATCCTCGAGTTGTGCGAACGGCTGCTCTCCGCCCGGGAAAACAGGGAAGTCGTGTGGCTCTCCCGGAACAGCAGCTTCGATCCCCAGCAGGGCTACACGGCCCCCGACGAGGACTCGCCGGCGCTCATCAACATCGCGCCGCTCAGCGTCGCCGGACGCCTCCGCGAAGGGCTCTTCGCGGGCCATACCGTGGTGTTGACCTCTGCCACTTTGGCTATCGGGTCTGCATTCGAGGCCACAGCCGGAGGGCTGGGCTTGACTGGCCAGGGCGCCCCCAGCTGGACGGGCGTGGATGTCGGCTCGCCCTTCGACTACCCGAAGCAGGGCATGCTGTACGTCGCCAAGCACCTGCCCAAGCCGGGTCGCGGCACCTCGCCCGAAGCGTTGGACGAACTTGAAGAGCTCATCAAGGCCTCGCACGGCGGAGCTTTGTGCCTGTTCTCTTCCCGTCGTGCGGCTGAGGACGCCGCGGAAGCGATGCGGTCGCGCCTGGATGTGGACATCCTGTGCCAGGGAGAATCGACCATGGCCGCGCTGGTCAGGCAGTTTGCCGAGCAGGAGGACACCTGCCTGTTCGGCACCATGTCCCTCTGGCAGGGCGTCGACGTTCCCGGCGGTTCATGCCGGCTGGTCGTGATTGACCGGATCCCGTTCCCTCGCCCGGACGATCCCCTGATGACGGCACGGTCCCGCGCGGTCGCCCAGGCCGGGGGCAACGGTTTCATGGCAGTGTCTGCAACGCACGCGGCCATTCGGCTGGCACAAGGGGCCGGCCGCCTCATCCGTTCAACGGGGGACAAGGGCGTCGTGGCAGTACTGGATTCACGGCTTTCGACGGAGCGCTACGGCAACTTCCTCAGGGCAGCGTTGCCGCCCTTCTGGCCCACCACGGACCGTTCAGTGGTGCGCGGTGCCCTCGAACGTCTTTACGCCGAGTCGGCCACGGCCTAAGGCAGGTGCCCTGGGTGAGGGTGCCTTAGAGCGAGCGCGTCCTAGAGTGAGCGCAGGACCGAGACGACTTTGCCCATGATGGTGGCATGGTCGCCCAGGATGGGTTCGTACTGCGTGTTCTGCGGGAGCAGCCACGTGTGGCCGTCGCGCTGCCGGAAGGTCTTGACGGTGGCTTCGTCGTCCAGGAGTGCGGCCACGATGTCGCCGTTGAGTGCGTCGTTTTGACGCCGCACTACCACCCAGTCTCCATCGCAGATAGCGGCGTCGATCATGGAATCACCGGCGACCTTGAGCATGAAGAGCTCGCCATGGCCTACCAATTGCCGGGGCAGAGGCAGGACGTCCTCAACGGTCTGGTCGGCCAGGATGGGCCCACCGGCAGCAATGCGCCCGACGAGGGGAACCATGGCCGTGTCACTGGCACTCGCGAGTTCCGTGACGGCCAGGCCGCCGGCGCTGCGGAGTTTCGCCGGCGCTTCAACGCCGGGGATGACGGAGCCACCGTCCAGGGTCAACGGCATGAGGACTTCCATGGCGCGCGGACGCTTGGGATCGCGGCGAAGATAACCGAGCTTCTCGAGCTGCGACAACTGGTGGGTGACGCTGGACAAGCTGGCCAAGCCGACCGTGTCTCCGATTTCGCGCATCGACGGCGGATACCCGTGATCGTTCACTGAACGTTGGATGGTCTCCAGGATTTTCTTCTGGCGGACGGTCAGGCTCTTGGGGGCCTTCTGCGGCTGCTGGCTCCGCGCTGAGGCCGACCCGCTGCCAGTGGCTTTCGCTGCCATGTTCGCCAACACCCTTCCGTTCCGTCCGCGCGGCCCTGAGGGCTTGCCGGGACTGTCGGCCTGAAATGTCAGACCCTCCTGTTGCACTGATTCAGTGCTCGTTCCTTCACTCAAACGTAGGGCAGGCGCAGGCGTTTATCAAACATTTGTTCTAGCGAGTCTCGACATCGTTCGTTGATAAGTGCTAAAAATGTCATAGCAAGGTTCGAATATGTGTTCTATAAAAGTGGTGCGGGGTCCGGGTGTTCGCCCGAATCGTTCGAAGACAACAACGAACAACCGTCCTGCAAGCACTGAATGAAGGCAAGAATTGGCAGCCGCAACCAGAGATTCCGGAACGCGGCATTGTTCAGAAGGGCTCAGCTCATGTCCGCAATCACCATCACCCACACACCCGGCCACGGTGCGCCGGCGGGCCGGCTCCGCCTGACCCGCAGGGGCCGCATGGTCTTCTTCGGCGTCCCGGCCATGCTCCTGGTTGCAGCGCTCCTTAGCCTGGCGGGATTCCTGAATTCGCCGGCCAAGGCTGCTGATTCCGCCGCTGAACTGCAGCCCACCTCCAGCACGAGCGTCACGGTACAAGTGGGCCAGTCCTTGTGGGGGATTGCGGGAAGCGCCGCACCGTCCCGGGATCCACGCGACGTCGTTGCGGAGATCATCCAGCTGAACAACCTCCAGGACGGCCACATCGTGCCCGGCCAGCAGCTGTTCATTCCTTCGACTTAGCGGCAACTTGGACCGGGTTGCCCGGCCCCTGGACGGTCTCCGTGCCGTCACAGTTTCAGGGCATCCGCCGCGGCACCTTAAACTGTCATGGTGAGTGACCAGCTTGAGCGACTTGACCGACTTCCCCTCCGGACCAACCTTCGCGGCCTGAGCCCCTATGGCGCGCCGCAGCTTGATGTTCCGATTTTGCTCAACGTCAACGAAAACACGCATGGCGTCCCAGCGGACGTCCAGGCGGCCATCACCGAAGCGGTCGCGGCAGCCGCCACCGGACTGAACCGCTATCCGGACCGCGAGTTCACCGAATTGCGCGAGGCCCTTGCGGAATACCTTGGCCACGACCTTTCGGCCGAGAACATCTGGGCAGCCAACGGCTCCAATGAAGTACTCCAGCAGATCCTCCAGGTCTTCGGCGGCCCGGGCAGGTCCGCGCTCGGTTTCCCGCCGACGTACTCCATGTACCCTTTGCTCGCGAGCGGAACCGACACTGCATACATCGCTGGTGTTCGCGCTGAAGACTATGGCCTCGATGCGGCCTCGGCGGCCGCGCAGGTCCGTGAACTCAAGCCGAATGTCGTGTTCCTTTGCTCCCCGAACAACCCCACCGGCACGGGACTTGGCCTGGACGTTGTCGAAGCCGTGTACGACGCCGGCGAGGCGAGCCGGACCGTGGTGATCGTGGACGAGGCCTACCACGAGTTCGCCCACGACAACACGCCAAGCGCGTTGACGCTCCTCCCCGGCCGGGAGCGCCTTATTGTGTCCCGGACCATGAGCAAGGCGTTCGCCCTCGCCGGTGCGCGCATCGGCTACATGGCAGCCGCCCCCGAGGTCGCCGACGCCATCCGTCTGGTACGCCTTCCATACCACCTCTCCGCCATCACGCAGGCGACCGCACTGGCGGCCCTCCGTCACCGCGAAGCCCTCATGGCGGACGTCGAGGACATCAAGGTCCAGCGCGATCGCATTGTCAGCGAGTTGACCCGCATGGGCTTCAAGCCGGCCGCCTCCGATTCGAACTACGTATTTTTCGGCGGAATCGAGAATCCCCACGCCCTGTGGCAAGGCCTGCTGGAGCGCGGAGTCCTGATCCGCGACGTCGGCATCCCGGGCCACCTCCGCGTCACCGCCGGCACGGAGCCTGAAACCACTGCATTCCTCAAGGCGCTCGAAGCCTTGCTGGACGGCCAGGTCTCCGCACCGGCCTAGACTTGAACAAGTCCCACCACTCCTTCCTCCTAAGGACATATCGATGAGCGAAAACGGCGCCAGCACGGCGGCCGCCCGGACAGCACGCATGGAACGCACCACCAGCGAATCCTCCGTCCTGGTTGAAATCAACCTCGACGGCACGGGCGTCTCGGATATCAGCACCTCGGTGCCGTTCTATGACCACATGCTGACGGCGCTCTGCAAGCATTCGCTCATCGACATGACCGTCAAGGCGAGCGGAGACACCCACATCGACGCCCACCACACCGTGGAGGACGTTGCCATTACCTTCGGCGAGGTCCTGCGCACCGCCTTGGGTAACAAAGCAGGGATCCGTCGCTTCGGCGAGGCCACGGTCCCGTTGGATGAAGCGTTGGCCCACGCCGTCGTCGACGTCTCCGGACGTCCTTACCTGGTCCACGGCGGTGAGCCCGCAGGGCAGGAATACCACCTGATCGGTGGACACTTCACCGGTTCGCTGACCCGCCACGTCTTTGAGGCCATCACCTTGCACGCCGGTATCTGCCTCCACATGAATGTCCTGGCCGGCCGGGATCCGCACCACATCGTGGAGGCCCAGTTCAAGGCCTTTGCCCGTGCACTCCGATCCGCCGTCGAGTCCGACCCCCGTGTCGAAGGCATTCCGTCCACCAAGGGTGCCTTGTGAGTGGGCTGATCCTCAAGGACGGCGCTGTGGTCGATCCGAAGGCTGCCAGCCGCATCGTCTCGCCCGAGGGAAAGCCGACCGTAACGGTCCTTGACTACGGCTCGGGCAACGTCCGCTCGGCGGTCCGCGCGCTTGAGCGTGCCGGAGCGGCAGTCACGTTGAGCGCCAAAGCCGAAGACGTCCTGAACGCCGACGGTCTCCTGGTCCCCGGCGTCGGCGCCTTCGAAACGGTGATGCGTGAACTCAAGGCAGTGGACGCGATCCGGATGATCGGCCGTCGCGTTGCCGGAGGCCGGCCAGTCCTGGGTATCTGCGTAGGGCTCCAGGTCCTGTTCGAGGCCGGAGTGGAGCACGGTACCGAGGCCGAAGGCATGGGCGAGTGGCCCGGCAAAGTGGAACTCCTGCCTGCCCCCGTTGTGCCGCACATGGGCTGGAACACTGTGGACGTGCCGGAAGGCTCGAAGCTGTTCGCCGGCGTCGAGCACGAACGCTTCTATTTTGTGCACTCGTATGGCGTACAGAAGTGGGAATTCGACGTTGTCCAGCCCCGCATGGCTCCGCCGAAGGTGACGTGGTCCGAACACGGCGCCCCCTTCATCGCCGCCGTGGAAAACGGACCGTTGTGTGCCACGCAATTCCACCCCGAGAAGTCGGGCGACGCCGGAGCCCGGCTCCTGCGAAACTGGGTTGAGGGTTTGCGCCCGCAAGCAAAAACCCAGCCGCAGCCGACCGAGGCCGGAGGCGCTGCCTGATATGTGGTCCGTTATCTTCATGGGCGCGGCCGGGCTGCTGGTTGGCGGCGGAATCTCCTTCCACCAGCAGAAACGCCCCGCCTGGGTCTCCATTTCGTTCTACGTACTCGCCGGCTTGGCTCTGCTGGCCGCATACCTCTTCACTTTGCCTGCAAAATAAGTTGCCGGGCAACTGACGCCCGTCCCCACAACACCGAGGACTTCAATGACCACCGCCTCCGAACTGCCCGTTCTGGAACTCCTGCCCGCTGTCGACATCGTGGACGGCCAGGCCGTTCGTCTCCTTCAGGGAGAAGCCGGCTCCGAGACCAGTTACGGCACCCCGCTGGAAGCGGCGCTGAACTGGCAGAACGCCGGAGCCGAGTGGGTGCACATGGTGGACCTTGACGCGGCGTTCGGACGCGGCAACAACGCGGGCCTCATCAGCGAGGTCGTCTCGCAGCTGAACGTCAAGGTGGAGCTGTCCGGCGGACTGCGCGACGACGAATCCCTTGAGCGCGCGCTTGAGCTCGGCGTCGCCCGCGTGAACCTCGGAACCGCCGCGCTGGAGAATCCGGAATGGACCCGCCGGGCCATCGACCGCTTCGGTGACAAGATCGCCGTCGGGCTCGACGTCCGTGGAACGACGCTCGCAGGCCGGGGCTGGACCAAGGAAGGCGGGGACCTCTGGGAGGTGCTGGCCCGCCTTGAGGATGCCGGCTGCGCCCGTTACGTGGTCACCGACGTCACGAAGGACGGGACACTGCAGGGACCCAACGTCGAGCTGTTGCGCCAGATGGTCGAAAAGACCGGCAAGCCAGTTGTCGCGTCCGGCGGCATCTCCAGCCTTGAGGACCTGCGCGTCCTGCGGGAGCTCGTACCGCTTGGGGTCGAAGGAGCGATCGTCGGCAAGGCGCTGTATGCCGGTGCCTTTACGCTCCCGGAAGCCCTGGACGTCGCCGGCCGCCGCTGATGTCTCACGATCCACAGTTCCCGGCAGCTGACCAGGCTTCGACTCCGGCACCCCGGCAGTTGCCCGGGCACATCGCTGCGGCCCTGGCAGGTGCTGGCGGCGCAGGCGATTCTGCCGGCCAGCCCTGGGCAGGCCGCGACCTGAGCGGCGACGCCGCCAAGATCCATAATTTCGAGGACGACGACGGAACGGCCGACGCCGGATACCTCGCCGCCGTCGCGGCTCTGCTCGCCGGAACCGGCAGCGAGGCCGGTGTGGTGGCTTCGTTGGCAACGGCGAGGGTGTTCGTCCCGGTGGTGGCCCAGCTCGCTGAGGAAGCCGAGGGCGTGGACGGACTCCATGCGGACAAGCAGGCCGACATGGCGCTCGTGACATTGAAGGCGCCGGATGGCCGCACGGCCATGCCTGTGTTCACGTCGGCGGCTGCCCTTGAAGCCTGGCATCCGCAGGCCCGTCCCGTCGCTGTTTATGCGGCCCGGGCAGCGCTGTCTGCCGTGTCCGAAGGGGCCCAGTTGCTCGTCCTGGATCCCGGTTCGGATGTCACCTTCGTCGTCCGCCGGCCTGCCATGTGGTCACTGGCACAGCAGCGCGACTGGACGCCGTCGTACCTTGATGATGAACTGGAGTCTGCTCTCAATTCCCTGGCAGGGATGTACCCGGCCGTGCGGCGCCTGGAGGTGCGGCCGGGATCTGGAATGGCTTCGCGCACGGCTGACGGATCGGCCATGGCCGGCGGGGGACCCGGGCCCGAATTGCGCGTGGTGCTGTACCTCGAAGACGGCCTGGACGCCGCCGCGGTGCAGGATCTCGTCTCCGGACTGAACGGGCGTTGGGCGCAGAACGAATTGTTCGCCGAGCGGGTTGACTCGATCGAGGTCAGCTTGCAGCGGGCGGCACAGTAGCCGAAGGCACAGGGGGAACGTCCTTGTCCTGCCCTCGGCAGAACAGAGGATGAGCTCGTGAATTTCTCTCTCTACCGGGAGATGCTGTCCATCACGTCCGTGCGGCGTCTCCTGCTGGTGGGCATGGTGGCCCGCATACCGCACTCGGCAGCGGGAGTCCTGCTCACCCTGCACATCGTGCTGACTTTGGGCAAGGGATATGCCGCCGCCGGTGCTGCCGCGGCGGTATTCACCATCGGCATCGCGATCGGCGCTCCGTGGCGGGGGCGGCGCGTGGACACTGTCGGCCTGCGCAAGGCGCTTATTCCTTCCGTTGTGTCTGAGTTGGTGATTTGGTCCGTGGTGCCGCACGTCAGTTACGAATGGATCCTCCCACTTGTCTTCGTCGGGGGCCTGTTGACGCTGCCCATCTTCAGCGTCATCCGCCAGTCCCTGGGGGTGCTGGTTGACGGCGAGCAGCGGCGTTCGGCCTATGCGCTGGACTCCATTGGCACCGAGGTGGTCTTCATGATCGGCCCCGCGGTGGGCGCGGTCGTGGCTACCAGCGGGTTCACGGTCCTCGGCCTGACCATCGTGGGTGTGTGCACGTCGGCCGCCGGGCTCTTCCTTCTCTGGTTCAACCCGCCCACCCGCAGCGAGGGCGTCCTGGACGCCGGCCAGACGGCCGACCGGGATGCCGATGAGCTTCATGCGGCCGAAGCCGCGGTGGTGGCATCGGCTCCGGCCCATCTTCAGGAGGCGGCTTCGGAGATGGCTCCGACAGTGTCGCAACCTTCCGGGTTGCGGGGAAAGATGGCCCGGAACTTCACATGGTTCACCGCGGCGGTAGCCGCCGTGTTCGCCGTCGCCGCAGGATCCGGAATGGTCCTGAGCGGCACCGACGTCGGAATCGTCGCGGTGTTGCAGCGCGGCGGGCACGAGAGCGAGATCGGAATTGTCTTCTTCTTCTGGTGCGCCTCATCGGTAGTCGGCGGGCTCATCTACGGCGCCATGCACCGGCCCGTCTCGCCCATCCTGCTCCTGCTGGGAATGGCGGCATTGACCATCCCGATGGGCTTCGCCGGGGACACGTGGACCCTTGCATTGTTGTCTCTGCTTCCCGGCCTGCTCTGCGCGCCGGTGCTGTCCGCGGCGTCGGAAAAGGTCGCCGACATCGTGGATGAGGAGCGGCGCGGCGAGGCCATGGGCTGGTACGGCTCGGCCCTCACTGCAGGCGTGGCTTTCGGTTCGCCCGTCGCGGGCCTCTTCATCGACGGCGTGGGGCCGTGGGCCGGCTTCGTCGCCATCGGGACGGCGGGAGTGGTGTTGTGCCTTGCCGGGTTGTTCCTCCAGCTGCGTCGGCGCCGGAGCATGACCATCACCCAGGCGGGCGCGGGAGACCCCGCCACCTGAGTCGCGCCTGAGCCGGCAGACGACGACGGCGGGCCGGCCAAAGGGGCCAGCCCGCCGTCGCGGTCGTACAGATAGTCCGGATCAGTTGACCGGGCCGGTGAACTTTTCGCCCGGGCCCTTGCCCGGCTCGTCCGGGATCAGGGACGCCTCGCGGAACGCAAGCTGTAGGGAGCGGAGGCCGTCGCGCAAGGGGCCGGCGTGCTGCGAACCGATTTCCGGTGCTGCGGCGGTGACGAGTCCGGCCAAGGCGGTGATCAGCTTGCGGGCCTCGTCCAGGTCCTTGAGCTCTTCGGCCTCGGGGTCGTCGGCCAAGCCCACTTTGACGGCTGCCGCGCTCATGAGGTGAACGGCGCCGGTGGTGATGACCTCAACAGCCGGAACTTCCGAAATGTCGCGGATCTGCTGGCTTACTCCGGCACCAGTGCCGGCGGGCTCGTGGTCGAGGGAATTGCTGTCTGAAGTGCTCATGCTGGTAAGCTTGTCACAGACCGACTGGAAGTTGCCATTTTCCATGGCTCACGCAGCGCTCGGCCACCCACCGTTAATGTGCGGTTGGTTGCCGATTTCTGTAGAATTGATTTTCAGTTTGCAAGCGGAGTTCTCTCCCACCCGCGTCAGCCGTTTCCCTTCGGGGATGTAAGTTGCCGGGTACCTGGTCGGACACCGTTCAAGGTCAGCCTTGGATGGCGCGAACGCCTCCCTTGAGGGGCCGTTTCCGATCTTCGAGGCCTTCGATTGCGCCAGCAATTGGGGGCCTTCTCTATTTGCCGGTGGAATACTCATCACAACAACAGGAGCTTTGACATTAGCGAGCCAAGAATCAATGAGCGTATCCGCGTCCCCGAGGTGCGTTTGGTCGGCCCTGCCGGCGAACAGGTTGGAATCGTCCGTATTGAGGACGCCCTGCGTCTGGCTGCCGAGGCTGACCTGGATCTCGTTGAAGTTGCACCGCAGGCGAAGCCTCCGGTGTGCAAGCTGATGGACTTCGGCAAGTACAAGTACGAAGCCGCTGTTAAAGCCCGTGAGGCCCGCAAGAACCAGACCAACACGGTCCTCAAGGAAATCCGCTTCCGCCTGAAGATCGATACCCACGACTACGAGACCAAGCGCGGCCACGCGCTTCGCTTCCTGGGTGCCGGTGACAAGGTGAAAGCCATGATCCAGTTCCGCGGACGTGAGCAGCAGCGCCCTGAAATGGGCATCCGCCTGTTGCAGCGCTTCGCTGAGGACGTTGCCGAAGTCGGCGTGATTGAGTCCAGCCCGCGCATCGATGGCCGCAACATGGTCATGGTGATCGGTCCGCTGAAAAACAAGGCCGAGGCCAAGGCCGAGGCCCGCCGCGCGGCGCAGCGTGCAGAGGCCAAGGCCCAGAATGAAGCCAAGGCCGCAGGCCGGATTGACGTTTCAGGCGAGGATGCTCCCCTGACCCAGTCACTCGCGGACTTGCTGCCGGCGGAACTCCTGGCCCAGGCCGAGGAAACCCAGGCCGAGGAAACCGCACCGGAAGCCGTTGAGGCGGAGGCCGCTGAAGTCGAAGAGACTCCGGTCGCTGAGGAAACGGTTGTCGAAGAGGCTCCCGTGGTTGAAGCAGCTCCGGTTGTCGAGAAGGCTCCTGTAGTTGAAGCAGCTCCTGTAGTTGAAGCAGCTCCAGTTGTCGAAAAGGCTCCCGCGGTTGAAGCAGCTCCCGTTGTCGCGCCGGCGCCCGCAAAGGCACCGGCACCGGCAAAGGCACCTGAGCAGGCAGCTTCGAAGCCTGTTGTGCCGGCTGCCCCCAAGCCTGCTGCCACACCAGTACCGAAACCGATGGCGAAGCCCGCGGTTCCGAAGCCTGCAGCTCGGCCGGCAGCCCCCAAGGCCGCTCCGAAGCCAGCGGCACGCAAGACCAACTAGTCACGCCGCAGGAGGCATTCCCTCCGCCCGGCACGAAAGCAGCAGCCGCCCCCTATGGGGTGGCTGCACGAAAGAACTGCAGACCCAGTCTGCGGACACGTAAGGAGATCGGTTCCCATGCCGAAGATGAAGACCCACAGTGGTGCTAAGAAGCGCTTCAAGCTGACCGGCACCGGCAAGCTGAAGCGTCAGCAGGCCAACCGCCGCCACTACCTGGAGCACAAGTCCTCCACCCTGACCCGTCGCCTTGCCGGCGACAAGATCGTCTTCAAGGGCGATGCCAAGGTCATCAAGAAGATGCTCGGCGTCTAAGTTCCAAGTTTTCTGGTTGCTGCCATCCGGTAGCCGCCGACTACACCAAAGCCTTCTCAGGCCGGCCGGGTTTCCGGCAGTAGCAGCTTGGGATAAGAATTTTGAAGGAGTACGCACGTGGCACGTGTGAAGCGGGCGGTAAACGCCCACAAGAAGCGTCGGGTTGTCCTTGAACGGGCCAAGGGTTACCGCGGTCAGCGGTCTCGCCTGTACCGCAAGGCAAAAGAGCAGCTGCTGCACTCGTTTGTGTACAGCTACGGCGACCGCCGCAAGAAGAAGGGTGACTTCCGTCGCCTCTGGATCCAGCGCATCAACGCTGCATCCCGCGCCAACGGCCTGACCTACAACCGTCTGATCCAGGGCCTGAAGGCCGCTGAGGTCGAGGTTGACCGCCGCATGCTGGCAGAGCTGGCCGTTTCCGACGCCAACGCTTTCGCCGCGCTGGTCAAGGTTGCCAAGGACTCCCTGCCTGCCGACACTTCCGCTCCGGCCGCCAAGGCCGAGGCCGCTCCGAAGGCTGCCGCCAAGGCTGCTCCGGCTGCGAAGACCGCTACCGCCGTCAAGGCCTCTGCTTCCGAGAAGCCGGCCATCGAAGGCGCTGTTGTCGCCGTTGAGGGCGAAGCCGCACCGGAAGGCCACGCCATCAAGGGCAACGCCGAGTCCAACAAGTACCACGTTCCGGGTTCCACCTGGTACGACGTGACTGTTGCCGAGTACTGGTTCTCCACCGTTGAGGCCGCAAAGGCTGCAGGCTTTGAGCCTGCCGGTGGCGAAGCCCGCCAGCAGATCAAGAACTAGTCGCAACTGCCACTAAAGTTCTTTATATGAACGAAACCGGGCGCCCGCAAGAACTTCCGATGTCCAACCCCCGAGCCGATCGGGTCAGGGATGTCGCAAAGCTTGCAGGGCGCCCGGCCCGTTTAAAGCGCGGGCGGTTCCTCGCGGAAGGCCCCCAGGCCGTTCGCGAGGCGCTGGTCCTGCACCGGGAGCGGACCGCGGCGGGGGAGTCCGGCGTCGTACACGAAGTGTTCGCGAGCGAAAGCTGCCTTGACCGGCTCCCTGAACTCGCCGAACTCGCCGACGGCGTTGCCTTGCGGCTGGCGAACGACGATGTCCTGGCCGCCATGGCGGACACCGTCAATCCCCAAGGGATTGTGGCCGTCTGCAGCTTTGTGGACGTCAGCCTTGAATCAGTGCTCGACGCCGGGCCGCGGCTGATCGCCGTCATGTGCCAGGTGCGCGACCCCGGCAACGCGGGCACGGTGCTTCGGGCCGCTGATGCCGCCGGGGCGGACGCCGTGGTCCTGACGGCCTCCAGCGTTGACATTTACAACCCGAAGGCTGTGCGGTCCACGGCAGGTTCGCTCTTCCACCTACCGGTTGTGTTGGGTGCGGACATCGGGGAACTCGTGGCCGGCTGCAAGGAGCGCGGCATCGGGATCCTCGCAGCGGACGGTTACGGCACCCTCAACCTGGACAAACTTCAGGACGAGAACGCGGCGCGCCGCCTGGGTGCGTCAGCAGCGACTTCCGCCTACGCCCTCGAAGCCCCGACCGCCTGGCTCTTCGGCAACGAGGCGCAAGGACTTTCAGACTCCGAGCTTGCCCTTGCCGACCATCGTGTCGCAGTGCCCGTCTACGGTTCCGCGGAAAGCCTGAACCTTGGCACAGCAGCCACGGTTTGCCTCTACGCCAGCGCACGCTCGCAGCAAGCCTCCTGACACTCCCGCTGCAGGTACGGTATTGCTTGCAGGAACGCGACCTCGCGGTCTGTTCGTGCCTTTCACTCACATCCCCTGAATCGAAGAAGAGGTGGAGCCTCCGTGGCTGCAAATGGCGGTACCAAGGCAATCGTGGCGGCATTGAGTGCCAACCTGGCGATCGCTGTGCTCAAGTTCGTCGCATTCGTCCTGACGATGTCGTCGTCCATGTTGGCCGAGGCAATCCACTCCGTCGCCGACTCCGGCAACCAGTTGCTCCTGCTGCTTGGCGGGAAGCGGGCACAGCGCGCAGCGAGTCCCGAGCACCCGTTCGGCTATGGCCGTGAGCGCTACATTTACGCCTTCATCGTCTCGATCGTGCTGTTCAGTGTTGGCGGACTCTTTGCGCTCTATGAATCCTGGGAGAAGTTCCAGCACCCCCATGCCATTGAAGGCGATTTCTGGTGGGTACCCCTGGCCGTGCTGCTCGGCGCTATTGTGGCGGAATCCTTCTCGTTCCGGACCGCCATCCACGAATCCAATCCCTTGCGCGGCAAACAAAGCTGGATCAAGTTCATCCGCAACGCCAAGCAACCGGAACTGCCCGTGATCCTCCTGGAGGATTTCGGAGCCCTTCTGGGCCTCGTTTTCGCGCTGTTCGGCGTGAGCCTGACCCTCATCACGGGCAACGGCTTGTGGGACGCCGCGGGCACCGGAATGATCGGCCTGCTCCTTGTGGGAATCGCCGTGGTGCTCGCGGTGGAAACCAAGTCCTTGCTGCTCGGCGAATCTGCCACCAAAGAGGACAATGCGCGGATCACGGAAGCCATTGAGTCGGATGGCACGCGCATTATCCACCTCAAGACCATGCATTTGGGCCCGGAAGAGTTGCTGGTCGCTGCGAAGATCAGCGTGGGCGCGGCAGATACGGGGCAGGCGATTGCGACAGCGATCGACGCCGCCGAACTCAGGATCCGCACCGCGGTACCGATCGCCCGGGTCATCTACCTCGAGCCCGACGTAGAGCGTGTCCAGGTCTAGGCAGCCAGCGGCTTCTTGCGTTCCAACCAGCCGCTGATGCCCGCGACGCCGAGCCCCAGGATCGCCAGGACGGCCCCGACGAGGGCAGGGGCAACGTATCCCCAGCCCCAGGCGATGACCACCCCGCCGAGGAATGCGCCAAGGGCGTTGGCGATGTTGAGCGCGGAGTGGTTGAGCGAAGAGGCCAAGGACGGCGCGTCCGGCGAAGCGTCGAGCAGGCGCGTTTGCAAGGGCGGGATGAGCATGGAGCCGATGCCGCCCACGATGAAGACCATGACGAACGCCGACCACGCCCAGTGGGCCGCGACCGCGTAGGCCACCAGCGCCAAGGCGATGAGGGGCAGCACCCGGTAGATGGTTCCCATGACCGACTTATCGGCGATGCGGCCGCCCAGGATGTTGCCTGCCACCATGCCCAGTCCGTACAGGGCCACCACGAGGGGTATCAGCGCCTCCGGGATGCCGGCCACGGACGTCATGGTGTGGGAGATGTACGTGTAGGTGGCGAAGAAGCCGCCAAAACCGATGATTCCGATCAGCAATGCCAACCACACCTGGATGCGTTTGAGGGCACCAAGTTCCCGGCGGATGCTTGCCTCCGGGTGGGCTGGCTCAAAGGGGACGAACTTCCAGAGCAACACACTCGTGGCCAGGCCGATGATGCCCACCACCACGAAGAGAAGGCGCCACCCGAAAGTCTGGCCGAGCCACGTCGCCGCGGGAACACCGATGACGTTGGAGACGGTCAGTCCGCCCATGACCATCGAAATCGCCCAGCCGCGCTTGGTGGGAGCAACCAGGCTCGCGGCGATGACCGCGGCGATTCCGAAGAAGGCGCCATGGGGCAGTCCCGAGGCAAACCTCGTGATCACCATGGTTCCGTAGTCCGGTGCGATGAAGGACGTCAGGTTCGCTATCGACAGGAACAGCATGAGCCCCAGGGCAAGTTGCTTGCGGGGGAGCCGGGCACCAAGTGCCGCGAAGATGGGCGCCCCCACCACGACACCCAAGGCGTAGGCCGAAATCAGGTTCCCGGCCTCGGGAGTGCTGATGTGGAGTCCCTGCTCGATCTCCTTGAGCAAGCCCATCATGGTGAACTCCGTTGTCCCGATGGCAAATCCACCCATGGCAAGGGCGAAGATCGCCAGCGCCACGTGACGGCTTCGGGTCATTTGGGAGGTCTTGGTGACATCAGTAGTGGTCATCGTCCTGTTTCTTGGGGCGAGCGGGATGCAACTCGGAGGGAATAAAGCCGACTTTCAAGCTTAGTTCGAGTCCTCGGTGAATAGCCCTGAATGTGACAACTTCCATAGCGGGGGCGATGACCTGAGGGCCAATAGACTGTTGCGGTGACTGGACTGATAAGCGTGGCGGGCGCCGCCGTCGTCGATTCCCTTGAAAATCCGAAACGGCTGCTCGCCGCGAGGCGCAGCGCCCCACCGCAATTCGCGGGAATGTGGGAGTTCCCGGGCGGCAAGCTGGAGGCCGGGGAATCCTTCGAAGACGCGCTGCACCGCGAGTTGCTCGAGGAACTCGGGATCACTGTCCGGCTCGGGTCTGAGGTGGAGCCTGACGCGGGCGCCGCTTGGCCGCTGAACGAGCGCGCCGTCATGAGGGTATGGTTCGCCGAACTGCTCGACGGCGAGCCGCGTCCGCTCCAGGACCACGATGAACTCCGGTGGGTTCCGCTTGGCAATGGCGACGAGGCGTTGACCTTGCCGTGGATTCCTGCCGACCTGCCGATTGTCCGTGCACTGCTGGAACGGGTGGCCTCCGGCCTGCTCAACTAGAAAAGCGCGGACTGGCCCGTTGTTGGAAAGGAAGCAGGTGGAAGTGAAGCGGGCGTCTCCTTGCCCGCCGTCGCGTTCCTGTGGCTGAAACCGCTGCTCCCGGAGAAACCGTGACGGGCCTTGAAGTAGTTGATACGGCCGCTTAGCCAGGTCCTGTATTCCTTCGAGGCATACGAGCCTTGGCCATAGAGGCGCCGGTACTTGCCAACGAGCTCGGGGTGGTTGGCCGCCAGCCATTGCATGAACCATTCCCGCGTGCCCGGCTTCAGGTACAACGCCCCGGCCGTGACGCCAGTGGCGCCGGCCCCGGAGAGTGCCGTAAAGAGCGACTCCAGTGCATCATCGCTGTCCGTCAGCCACGGCAGGATGGGCATGGCCATGACACCGCACGGCAGCCCGGCCTCGCGCAGCCGCCGGATGAGCTTGAGCCTGGCGCGCGGCGCGGGCGTGCCGGGCTCCACTGCCGAGGCCAGGGCTTCGTCAGTCATGGCCAGGGAGATGCCCAGGTCCACCGGCACGTGGCTGGCGGCGTGCTTGAGGAGGGGGATGTCGCGGCCCAGGAGGGTTCCCTTGGTGAGGATGGAGAACGGAGTACCGGAATCGGCCAGGGCCCGGATGATCCCAGGCATCAGCTGGTAGCGGCCTTCTGCCCGCTGATACGGATCCGTGTTGGTGCCGAGGGCCACATGATGGTGGCCCCACGAAGGCTTGGACAGTTCCTTGCGCAAGACCTCTGCCGCGTTGATCTTCACGATCACCTGGGAATCGAAATCGTGTCCGGCGTCGAACTCCAGATAGGTGTGGCTCTTGCGCGCAAAACAGTAGACACAGGCATGGCTGCATCCGCGGTACGGGTTGACCGTCCATTCGAAGGGCATCTGGGAACCGGATGCCACCTTGTTGAGCACCGATTTGGCGGTGACCTCATGAAAGGTGACTCCGGAGAATTCGGGGGTTGAGACGGAACGCACAAGCCCGGCCAGCGGCAGCAGTGCGTCCGTTGCTGGGGCGGCTCCGGACGGACCGCTGCTGCTGTTGTCTCCGGGTGCCGGACCACGTTGTGGTGAAAGTGCCTGTGCGTCCCATCTCATGGCCTCCATTCGAATATATGTTCGAACACTTGTCAAGGCCGGTTGAAAGAAGGCCCCRAACGAAGGCCCATGAAGGATCGAACGAGCCACCTGGAAATCGCTCAGCCGTTGCTAGGGTGGATGCATGATTCTGCTGACGGGATTCGAGCCTTTTGGCGGCGATTCCAGCAATCCCTCGTGGGCTGCCGTCCTCGAAGCACAGGAGATCTTGCGCTCCGAAGGCCATGACGTGGAAGCGCTCGAACTGCCGTGCGTTTTCGGTGAATCCGCCGCGGTCCTGCGCGAGGCCGTGGAGAGGCTGCGCCCGGATCTGGTCATCTGCGTGGGGCTCGCCGGCGGCCGGGACCGGCTCTCCTTGGAACGCGTGGCCATCAACTGCGATGACGCCAGGATTCCGGACAACGCCGGAAACAGGCCCATCGACGAGCCGGTAGTCCCCGAAGGTCCCGCGGCGTACTTCAGCACACTCCCGGTGAAGTCCGCGCTCCGGGCGCTCCAGATCGCCGGAATCCGTGCCGAGGTCTCGCAGACTGCCGGGACCTACGTGTGCAACCACGTGTTCTATGCCCTGATGCACGAACTCGCCGGAGCCGTTCCGCCCCGCGCGCGGGGCGGCTTCATCCACGTTCCCTATGACGAAGCCCTACTTCCGCAGGGTAGTGCGACGCCCGGGATGGCGACGCGGGACATGGGGCGGGGGATCGCCGTCGTCGTTCGCGCTTCGCTTGAGACTCCGGTGGACACCAAGCTGTCCGCAGGGGCGGTTCACTAGGCCGGCGCCGTTCACTAGGCCGGCGCGGGCGAATCCAGCTCCCACTGCACCGCCACGCTCGCGGAAACCGCCACTGAGCCCGCTTCGATGGGCACGCCTTCGCTCGTTGAAGCACGCTGCATACCGGCCATCATAGGCACCGGTGATCCATGCTCCGGCCGCTGATCGATGGAGAGGACGTGCCCCAAACGGCCGCCGGCAAGCGCGGCGAAGCGGGCCGCCTTCGCTTCGGCCTCCCGCCAGGCAGCCTCCTGTGCCCGTGCCGCAACGGCCGAGGCATCCGTGAATCCCTGTTCGATCTGTGGATGCGAAGGTTGTCGCCGCCCGCCGCCACCGCGGCGGAGATGGCCGCGGGGGCCGCCGACGGCGGGCCGACCCTGGCAACCAGGGTGGTTGACGCAACATAACCGCTGACCTTTTGCCCCTGGTTCTCAGCCCACACAAGGTCGGCGCGAAGATTGAGGCCGCTGGTCCGCAAGTCGGGACCGGCCACGCCGTGCCCTCGTAACGCGTCGGTCACCGCCGAGACGATCGCTCCCGCATCGCCATAGGCCGCTTCGGCGGCGTCGCGCCTGACCTCGACGGCGAGCGTGAGGGTGAGCAGGTCGGGAACGGCTTCCGCGGTTCCCTCTCCGGTGACAGTGATGGTGCGGACCGGTGTCATGAGGCCATGCTAGCCCCGGGCGCGCCGATGAATCGATGAGGCAGGGTCACGGGTTAAATCCCCGCGGGACCCTTCTACTAGACTGGTTGTTAGTGCCCGCCGGACGCGTCCAGCGAGCATCGCTCCTGCTTTTGCCATGGCCCTGCCTGGTGAAGACCATTTCCGACTCGTAGCTAAGAACAGTAGATGACTGACACTTTGCCGGGCGCTGCCATCCCGAACCCTCTGGATGAAGCCGCCATCACCGCTGCCGTTGAGGAAGCCGTCGCCGCGATTGCCGCTGCATCCTCCCTCGAAGAACTCAAAGCCGTCCGCTTGGCGCACGCCGGCGAGAAATCGCCCTTGAGCCTTGCCAACCGTGAAATCGGCGGCCTGCCCAAGGAGCAGAAGGCCGCCGCAGGCAAGCTCATGGGTTCCTCCCGTGGCCGCGTCAACCAGGCGCTCGCAGCACGGACCGCTGTGCTCGAAGCCGAAAACGACGCCCGCATCCTTGTCGAGGAAACCGTCGATGTCACGGCAGCGCCGCGGCGGCGCCGCGCCGGTGCCCGCCACCCGCTCTCCACGCTGCAGGACCGCGTGGCGGACATCTTCGTCGGCATGGGCTGGGAAATCGCCGAAGGACCGGAGGTCGAGTCCGAGTGGTTCAACTTCGACGCCCTCAACTTCAAGCCGGACCACCCGGCGCGCGAAATGCAGGACACCTTCTTCGTGGAACCTCCCGAGGCGCACCTGCTCATGCGCACGCACACGTCCCCGGTACAGGTCCGGTCCATGTTGGAGCGCGAAGTACCCATCTATGTGCTGTGCCCGGGCAAGGTATTCCGCACCGATGAACTCGATGCCACGCACACACCCGTGTTCCACCAGTTCGAGGGCCTGGCCATTGACAAGAAGCTGAGCATGGCCGACCTGCGCGGCACCTTGGAGCACTTCGCCCGCCAGATGTTCGGTGACGAGGCACAGATCCGCCTGCGTCCCAACTACTTCCCGTTCACCGAGCCGTCCGCGGAGTTGGACATTTGGCACCCCGGTGCCAAGGGCGGCCCCCGCTGGATCGAATGGGGCGGCTGCGGCATGGTCAATCCCAACGTCCTGCGCGCTGCCGGCATCGACCCGGACGAGTATTCAGGTTTTGCCTTCGGCATGGGCATCGAGCGCACGCTCATGTTCCGCAACGAGGTCGGCGACATGCGCGACATGATCGAAGGCGATGTACGTTTCAGCGAGCACTTCGGGATGGAGATCTAACAGTGCGTATCCCACTTTCATGGCTGCGTGAATTCGCGCAGGTTCCGGCCGACGCCACGGCCGAAGACGTCATGGCGGAACTGGTCAAGGTCGGCTTTGAAGAAGAAGCTGTCCACCGCCCCACGGACGAACTCAAGGGTCCCATCGTGGTGGGCCAGGTCCTGAGCCTCGTCAAGGAACCGCAGAGCAACGGCAAGACCATCAACTGGTGCCAGGTCCGCGTGGTCCCCGAAGGCCAGGAGCAGACCCTGACCGGCAAGGGCATCGATCCCTCCGGCGTGCAGGGCATCATTTGCGGTGCCCACAACTTCGTCGAGGGAGACAAGGTTGTAGTGACCCTCCCGGGAGCTGTGCTCCCGGGTGACTTCCACATTTCCGCGCGCAAGACCTACGGGCACCTGTCCGCGGGCATGATCGCCTCCGTCCGTGAACTCGGCATCGGCGAGGACCACGACGGCATCCTGGTGCTTTCCCGCATCGGCCTGGATCCCGAAATCGGCACCGACGCCATGTCCCTCCTTGGCCTCTACGACGAAGCCGCCGAAATCAATGTCACTCCGGACCGCGGCTACGCGTTCTCGATCCGCGGCGTGGCCCGCGAGT
Source organism: Arthrobacter sp. 2RAF22 (assembly GCF_052115325.1). NCBI lineage: Bacteria > Bacillati > Actinomycetota > Actinomycetes > Micrococcales > Micrococcaceae > Arthrobacter > Arthrobacter sp. 2RAF22. Next base: position 89,832 of record NZ_JBFRGL010000009.1, read on the forward strand.
ACGCCCACGCCACCGGAACCGTCTTCACGGACCCGGCTGCCAAGGTCAATGCCCCCGCCGCGCTCTCCGGCGGCTACGGCGTCAAGCTCAACGACGACGCCCCCATCTACGGGAAGCCCGGTTGCGACCGCTTCGTGGCCCGCACGGTTCGCGGCGTGGACGCCACCCGCCCCACCCCGCCGTGGATGGTCTCCCGGCTGCGCTTGGCCGGCATCCGCTCCATTTCGCTGCCTGTGGACATCTCCAACTACGTGATGCTCGAACTCGGCCAGCCGAACCACTGCTACGACCTCGACAAGCTTTCGGGCGATATCGTGGTCCGCCGCGCCGTCGCGGGGGAGAAGATCACCACCCTCGACGACAAAGTGCGTTCGCTCGACGTCGAAGACCTCCTGATCACCGACGACTCCGGCGCGATCGGCATCGCGGGCGTCATGGGCGGAGCCAATACCGAGGTTTCCGATTCGACCACCAACGTCCTGGTCGAGGCCGCGCACTTCGACGAGGTCTCGATCGGGCGCTCGCGCCGCAGGCACAAGCTGCCGTCAGAGGCGTCCAAGCGCTTCGAACGCGGAGTGGATTGGCAGGTTGCCAACGTTGCCGCCCAGCGCGTCGTGGACCTCCTGGTGGAACTCGCCGGCGGGACGGCGGACGAAGCCGGTACCGACGTCGGGACGGCACCTGACGCCGTGACCATCGAGCTGCCTGCCGGCTACGCGGCCTCCCGGATCGGCATCGACTTCACGGAAGAACAGATCACGGGTTCCCTCAAGGACCTGGGCGCCATCGTCCTGAAGGACGAAGTGGGCGGCTCCTATGTGGTCACGGCACCGAGTTGGCGCAATGACCTGGAAACCAAGGAAGACCTTTCCGAGGAAATCGCGAGGCTGGTGGGCTACGACAACATCCCGGCGACCCTTCCCGTGGCACCTCCAGGGCGCGGCCTGACCCGGACCCAGCAGCAAAAGCGCCGCGTGGTCCAGGCCCTCGCCGACGCCGGGCTCACCGAGGTCCTCTCTTACCCGTTCGTCTCCAAGTCGGCCAACGACACCTTCGGCGTGGCGGAAGAGGGCGCGGCACGCACCGCCCTCAAATTGGCCAACCCGATCAGCGAGGAACACGGTTACCTGCGTACCTCCGTGCTTCCCGGCCTGATCGAGGTGGCCCGCCGCAACCACTCCCGCGGTTTCCGGGACCTCGCCCTCTTCGAGGCAGGCTCGGTGTTCCTCCCCGACGGTCAGCTGGGCACGGCATCCATCCCGCCGCTGGGAGTCAAGCCAACCGACGAGGTCCTTGATGGACTGTACGACGGCGTCCCGGACCAGCCGCTGCACATCGCCGCTGTTTTGACCGGCCATGATTCCCCGGCAGCCGCGGCCCACACCCCGCGTGCCTGGGACTGGGCTGACGCCCTGGACGTTGCGCGGCTCGTCGGCGACGTCCTCGGCGTGGAACTCGTGGTCAGCCAAGGCAGCCACCAGGCGTTCCACCCGGGCCGTGCCGCCCAGTTGGCGCTTCGCTCGGGCGACGTCGTGGGCTACGCGGGCGAATTGCACCCCAAGCTGCTCGCAGCACATGACATGCCGGCGCGCTCCGTGGCCCTTGAGCTCAACGCGGACGCACTGTTCGATGCTGCTCCGGACGTCATTGTTGCCAAGCACATCTCGGGCTTCCCGGTCGCCACGCAGGACGTTGCCCTCGTGGTGCCGCAGGACGTTCCGGCGGACGCCGTACTGGCTGCCCTGCGGGAAGGCGCCGGCGACCTCCTCGAAGACGTTGCCCTGTTCGATGTCTACGCAGGCCAAGGGATCGAAGACGGCAAGAAATCGCTAGCCTTCGGGCTGCGGTTCCGTGCCACGGACCGCACCTTGACCGCCGACGAGGCCTCGGAGGCACGCGAGGCCGCCGTCGCCGTCGCCGCAGAGCGGTTCGGAGCAGTCCAGCGCTGACGAGTATCAACCCGGGCATCCAGGGGCTGGCTGTTCACATCCAGTCCCTGGATCTTGCCGATTCCGCCGCCATCGAAAAGATAGCGGCGGAATTGCTGTCTCCGGCCGAAACCCTAAGGGGAGACGCCATGGCTGCGACCCTGCGCCTGGAGTTCCTGGCATCCAGGCTGGCGCAGCAAGACTTCGCCGCCACCCTTCTGGGTGTTCCCGCCTCGAAGCTCAAGGCGGCCTATGAGTGCCCGGACTGCGGTTCTGGTCCGGACATCGCGCATGGCCGGCCCGGATACGTGCTCGACGGCGGCCCCGCACCCCTGGCGCTCAGCGCCTCACGGTCGTCGGGCTGGGTGCTGTTTGCCGCCGTCGCGTATCCCGGGCCCGGGCTGCGGGTGGGCGTCGACCTGGAAAATGCGGCGGGCACGGAGTTCGTCGGCTTCGACGACGTTGCCCTGACCGCACGGGAGCGGCGCCATCTCGCCGCGCTGGAACCCGGACGTCGGGCCCAAGAGCGGGCACGATTGTGGGCGCGCAAGGAAGCCTGGTTGAAGATGACAGGCGAAGGGCTCAGGGTGGCGCCGGATTCCCTCGAGGTGCTTGAACGGCCGGGGCTGTGGGATCTGGAGCTCCCGGCCAGCGCTGACGGCCGGGATCTTCCGGCCGGACTCCTCGCCGCGCTCGCGGCAACGTCCCGCTGAGTCCTTGGCTTAGCTGAATTCCAGGGTCAGCTGAAAGCGGGCAGGTCTGCTTGGTACAGCCACGGTTCCAGGACACTGGCCGCGTCGAGTCCCGGGACGTAGGCGTTGGCCGCAGCGATGAATTCCTCCGTGGAGACCGAGCTGTGGCGCTTGGCCTCGGTCCAATGCCGCAGCAACCCGAAAAACGCAGCGTCTCCGCATGCACGACGGACGGCATGGAGGGCAAGGGCTCCGCGCTTGTAGACGCGGTCATCGAACATGTGCTCCGGCCCGGGGTCCCCGATCACCAGGTCCTGGGCGCCCATGTCGAGCTTGCGCCACGCCGTCTTTGCGCGGTTGGCGAGGGACATGACGCCGGCTTCCTCGGACCAGATCCACTCCGCGTAGCAGGCGAAGCCCTCGTGCAGCCAGATGTCCCTCCAGCTGCTCACCGTGAGCGAGTTGCCGAACCACTGATGGGACAGCTCGTGGGCGATGAGGCGCTGCGCGTCCCACGATTGCTCCATGTGGTTCCGGCCGAAGATCGAGAGCGTCTGGGCCTCAAGCGGGATTTCCAGTTCGTCCTCGGTCACCACGGCCGTGTATTCGGCAAAGGGATACGGACCGAAACACTCCACAAAGGTGCGCATCATGTCGGCCTGCCGTGCCAGGCCTTCACGGGCCTCGGTCAATAAACCGGGGGAGACCGCGACGAACTGGGGCACCGGAGCCTGCCGCAGGGCTTCGGCGTGATGGGCAGTCCCGGCGCGGACGCCGTCGAGGGCGGGGCTGAGCTGGTGAACCCGGTAGCGTCCGATTTGCACCGTGGCGAGATAGCTTGCCATCGGCTCGGCTTGTTCGTAGACCCAGGTTTCGCGGCTTGATTTCCTGCTGTGGGAGACGAGGCGGCCGTTGCAGATGGCCCGGTAGTTGTCGTCGGTGGTGATGCTGATCAAGTAGCTGGACTTGTGCCGCGGATGGTCGTTGCACGGGAACCAGGACGCGGCGCCGTTCGGCTGCCCGGCAACCAGCACGCCGTCCTCGAGCTCTTCCCACCCGACTTCGCCCCACAGGCCCCGGCGCGGCTTCGGGTTGCCGTCGTAGCGGAGTTCAACCGTGAAGTGCTGGCCTGCCCGCAAGCGGTCTTTGACGGTGATCACGAGGTGCTCGCCGCGCGGGCTGAACTTCGGCACTTTCTTGCCGTCAACCAGGATTTTGGAAGCCCTCAGGCCCACCAGGTCCAAGACTACGGAGTCCGTGTCTTCGAGGGTTATGCAACGGAGCATGGCGCGGCCGTTGAGCCGGTTGCTGCCCAGGCTATAGTCCAGGTCCAGCTCGTACCTCAGCACCTGGAATGCCGTGCTCCCGTGGTGCAGGGTGTAGGGATCGGCGGCAGTTGCGGTTGTTTCCTGCGCTTGGGTTGTTCCGGGTTCGCTGCGGCTCATGTGCGCTGGCTGCCTCCGTGTAGCTTGTTGTGCTGCGGTCGTGTCACGGGCCGGTATTTCACGCCCTCTTGCCAATCTACGCTACGGTCCGGACCACGGGCTGACCGGGTTGCCCATCCAGTATGTGCCCGCGGGAACCGTCTCGCCACGCATAACCAGCGACGCCGGTCCCACCGTTCCGCCGGCCCCGATACTTGCGCGCGGCAGGATGACGCCGTGCGGACCCATCGTGGCGCCATCCCCGAGGACCACCGTATCGATGCTCATGATGCGGTCATGGAAGAGGTGTGTCTGGACCACGCAGCCACGGTTGACCGTGGAGCTTTCGCCGAGCGTGACGAGGTCGGCTTCGGGGAGCCAGTAGCTCTCGCACCAGGTACCCCGGCCGATTTTCGCGCCGAGGGCACGGAGCCACCACACCAACGCAGGCGTGCCGGATGCCGAACGTGCGAACCATGGAGCACTGACCATCTCGATGAAGGTGTCCACCACTTCGTTGCGCCAGATGAATGAGCTCCACAGGGGGTGCTCGCCCTCTTTGATGCGCCCCACCAGTATCCATTTCGCGGCGACCGAACTTGCCGCGGCCACCGCGCCGGCCGCGAGGACCACGACGCCCCCGAGGACGGCGGCAAGCCAGTAGGAGGTCTCGGTGGCGATCCAGTCGAGGGCCAGCATGATGCCGACGGCGATCCCCACGGTCAGGATGACCGGCACCAGCCGGCATAGTTCCCACAGGGCCCGTTTGGTCTTGAGGGCCAGCGGCGGGTTGAAGGTGAGGCTCAGATCTGCGTTGACGGCGGTCCGGCGCAGCCTGACGGGCGGACTGCCCAGCCAGGAGGTGCCCGATTTGGCCTTGGCCGGCGTGGCCGACAGGACCGCGACGAGTGAGTTCTTGGGCACGCTGCGTCCTGCGGCGGTCATGCCGGAGTTGCCGAGGAACGAGCGTTTGCCGATCTTGGCCGGTCCGATCTTCATCCAGCCGCCGCCGAGCTCGTAGGAGGCCACCATGGTGTCGTCGGCGAGGAACGCGCCGTCGCCGATGGTCGTCATGCGTGGCAGCAGCAGCACCGTGGAAGCCTCCACATTGCGGCCTACTTTGGCGCCCAGCAGGCGCAGCCACACGGGCGTGAAGAGGCTGGCGTAGATGGGGAAGAGCAGATCCCGGGCCATGTCCAAGACCCGTTCAGTGGCCCAAACCTGCCAACCGACGCGGCTGCGGACGCGATAGTATCCCTCCTTGAGACCGACGCCGAGCATCCGGGTAGTCGCCAGGATCAGCAGGAGATTGCACAGGAACCAGGCGAGTGCAGCCAGGGGAATGGCAAGCAGGAGTTCAGGGAAGGCATCCTGCAGCGAGCTCCGGCCTTGGATGAAGACCAGGATGACGATCGCGGCGACGAATGCCGAAATGTACGGAATCAAGGCGAGCAGCGCCGAGGCGGCAGCGAACGCCGCAAACCAGAGCCGGCCGATCAGGTGGTGCGACGAGGGGGTCTCGGGCCATCCATTCTTGGCTTTGCCACGGCGTTCGGCGGGGGATCCGGCAACGAGGTGCCCGGCCTTGACCTTGCCAAACACCGCGGAACCGGGCTCCACCCGCGCGCCCGCGCCGATGCTGGTTCCTGGCATCAGCGTGCTGCGGGAGCCGACTGTGGCACCGGCACCTACATGGATGGCGCCGATGTGGACAAAGTCACCGTCGATCCACCAGGCGGAGAGATCCACTTCGGGTTCGATGTTGCAGCCGCTGCCCAACGACAGCAGTCCTGTGACGGGAGGAAGGGAGTGCAAATGGACGTTGTTCCCTATCTTCGCCCCCAGTGCCCTGGCGTAGTAGGGAACCCACGGAGCGCTGGCAAGGCTGATGGCGCTCGAAAGGTCCTGGATCTGTTCGGCCAGCCACAGCTTCAAGTGGACTTTGCCCGATCGCGGGTAGGTTCCGGGTTGGACCCCACGCAAGAGGGTTCGCGCGGCCAGGATCGAGATGCCCATGCGTCCGGGCGGGCTCACGAACACCAGCCAAGACGCCAGGATCCACCACCAGGACACCACGGGAGCGGCTGTGAAACCGGCGAGGTCGGCCAGCAAATGGTTCGCGGCCATGAGATACGTGAGCCAGCGCATGCCAACCAGGATGTTGAGGAAGATCCCCATCAGGGTCTGGAAGACCTGCGATTTCCGGGAGGTGGGGCGAACCGTGCGTTTCGCCGCCGGCCCCTGTATGCCGCCTTCGGGCAAAGACTGCCGCGCGGCGTCGACCAGGGCGCCGACGCGGGGTGTCGCGTAGATTTCGGCCACCGTGATGGTGGGATAGCGCACGCGCAGCGCCGAGACCAGTTGGGCGGCGGCGAGGGAGCCGCCACCGTAGGCGAAGAAGTCGGCGTCGAGCGAGGTGACGCTCGAGCCGAGGACGCTTTCCCATTGCTCAACCACCCATTGGGCGTCTTCGGAAAGGTTGAGTGGTGCCTTGTCGGCATCCGCGGCGCCTGCGCCCGCCAACGGCCACGGAAGGGAATGCCGGTCTACTTTGCCGCTGGTCTTCGTTGGAAGCGAATCCACGACCGTCAGCAGGGGGATCAGCGCGGCGGGCAGGCTTTCCGTCAGGAGCTCGCGGGAAGCTGCGAGGTCGATGTCCTCAGGTCCGGCTGGAGCCAGGTAGCCGACCAGTATCTGGTTCCCCGCCGCCGTCGTGCGGACTGCGGCCGCGGCACCGGCGACTCCCGGGAGGGCCTGCAGGGCGGCGTCGATCTCGCCGAGTTCGATGCGCCTGCCGCCAAGCTTGACCTGTTCGTCCGCGCGGCCTTGGAAGATGAGGCCGGCTTCCTCGTAGCGGACGAGGTCGCCCGAGCGATACGCCCGTTCCCATCCAAGGGATGGCATGGGGGCGTACTTTTCGGCGTCCTTGGCCGGATCCAGGTAGCGGGCCAGTCCGACGCCGCCGATGATCAGTTCGCCCGTCCCGCCTTCCGCCACCGGAACCCCTGCGGCGTCGACGACGGCGAGGTCCCAGCCGTCCAGCGGCAGTCCGATACGGACGGGGCCGTCCCCGCCGAGGGGAGCCGCGCACGCCACGACGGTCGCTTCGGTGGGGCCGTAGGTGTTCCACACTTCGCGGCCTTCCACCGCGAGGCGCTCGGCGAGTTCGGGCGGGCAGGCCTCGCCGCCGAAAATAAGCAGGCGCACGTTCTCAAGGGCTTCGGCCGGCCACAGGGCCGCGAGCGTCGGAACGGTGGACACCACTGTGATGCCGTGGTTGATGAGCCATGGGCCGAGGTCCATGCCGGAACGCACGAGGGCGCGCGGTGCCGGGACCAGGCAGGCACCGTGCCGCCATGCAAGCCACATCTCTTCGCAGGACGCGTCGAAGGCCACTGAAAGGCCGGCGAGGACCCGGTCCTGCGGACCGATCGGATCCTCCTGGAGGAAGATCCGGGCTTCGGCGTCAACAAAGGCAGCGGAGGAACGGTGCTGCACCGCCACGCCCTTGGGCGTGCCGGTGGAACCTGAGGTGAAGATGACCCACGAATCGTCGTCCAGCCCTGGGGTGCGCGGAGCCGGGTGCGGTGCCGGGCGCTCCCCGGACACTTCGATCTTGCGGCCCTTGGTGACAACGGCAGATACCTTGGCTTCTCCGAAAACCAGCCGTGCCCGTTCCTCGGGATCGTCCGCGTCCACGGGCACGTAGGCGGCCGCAATCGAGAGGATCGCCAGGATGGCAATGTACAGATCGTTGGATCCGGAAGGGACCCGCACGCCGATCTTGTCTCCCGGCCCCAGTCCGGCTGCGTTGAGCGTCGCCGCAAAACCGCGCACCTGAGCCATGAGTTCGGAGTAACTCAGCGACTTGTGCCCGTCATCGAGGGCAGACGCTTCCGGGAATGTCCGGGCCGTGTCCTGGAGGATCTCGACGAGTGTGCGCGCTGGAGGGGCGGCTGCCGAGCCTTGCAGCTGGGGGAGATGCACGACTTTGAGTTCCAGGCTGTCCGCCGGGATTTCATGTTCCTGGGTCACGTTCCCAAGTTTCTCGGATTGAGGTGAACAAAAAGTGTCAGCGGCCGCGTGGCATTTGCCTCGATTTATGGGACCAACAGTAGTTTGCCTGTGGTGTTGCGCGCTTCCAGGTCGCGATGGGCCTGGGCGGCCTCGGCGAGCGGGTAGGTTCCGCCAACCCGGACTTTGAGGGCGCCGCTGGCGGCAGCGCGGAAGACTTCGGCCGAACGCCAGTGCCGTTCCTGCGGGTTTTGGAGGAAATGGCCAAGCGTCGGGCGTGTCAGGGACAACGATCCGCCTGCGTTCAGTCGCTGCGGGTCGAACGGGGGCACGGGTCCGGACGCTGCCCCGAACAAGACGAGTGCGCCGCGGATGCGAAGGCTCGCGAGGGATCCGTCGAAAGTCTCCTTGCCGACGCCGTCGTACACCACGTTGACGCCTTCGCCGTCGGTGAGCTCGCGGACCTTGTCCGCAAATCCGCTGTAGCGCAGGACCTCGTCCGCGCCGGCTTCCCGGGCCAGGGCTTCCTTCTCGTCCGACGAGACTGTGGTGATGACGCGGGCACCCCGGGCCTTGAGCAACTGCGTCAGGATGAGTCCCACGCCGCCGGCGCCGGCATGGGTCAGGACGGTGTGGCCCGGCTCTACGCGGAAAGACGAGTTGATCAGGTAATGCGCGGTCATTCCTTGCAGCGGCAGGGCTGCCGCGGTGTGGTCGTCGACGCCGTCCGGTACCGGAAGCGCTTTGTCGGCGTCCACCAGGGTGTACTCCGCGTAGCTGCGGGATCCTTCAGCGGTAGCGATCCTGTCGCCGACGGTGAAATCCACCACGTCCGCGCCGATGGCAACTACGGTGCCTGCCGACTCGGAGCCGGGGGTGAATGGATACTCAACCTTGTAGATGCCGCTGCGCTGATATGTGTCGATGAAGTTCACTCCGGCGGCTGCAACTTTGACAAGGAGTTGGCGCGGACCCGGAACCGGGACCTCTGCCTCGGTGAGTTCGAGGACTTCGGGTCCTCCGGCTTTCCGGGCAATGATTGCGTGCGTCATGGGTCTCCTTCTCCGTCGAGGCACTTTCGTGCCCGCATTCACACAACCATCCTAGGGAGCGGAGTCCGTCGAGTGTCCAGTCAGCGGCTCGGGGCGGTGGTTCGCCGTAATGTGTCCGGATGACTTCCGGGCGTGTCAGCCCCTGCCGTGCGCGGAAGCGACGGGGCAGTCAAAGCCGCGGCCCGCGGCGAGTCCGACCTCATTGAGGTAGCGCACGACGATGGCGTATGACTGCATCAACGTGGTTTCGGTGTAGGCAATCGAGTGCTTTTCGCAGTAGCTTCGGACGATCTCCGAGGCACGGCGCAAGTGGGGGCGGGCCATGTCCGGGAACAGGTGGTGTTCGGCCTGGTGGTTGAGGCCGCCTAGGAGGATGTTCATGAAGGGGCCGCCGGAGATGTTCCTGGCAGTCAGGATCTGGCGACGCAGGAAATCGACGCGGGAGTCTTCCGGCAGAACCGGCATGCCCTTATGGTTCGGGGCGAAGGAAGCACCCATGTAGAAGCCGAACACCATGATCTGGACGCCCAGGAAGGCAAATGCCATGCCAAGCGGCAGGAAGGTAAAGGCGAGGACCGGCAGGGCGAGAAGCCGTGCCAGGAGGATGGGCGTCTCCACCCAGCGGTGCTTGATGGCTCCGGGCCGGCAGATGTACATCAAGGACTCCCACTGCAGGCTGATGCCCAGCAGGAGGAGGAGCGGGAAGAAGAACCAGCCCTGCCTGCGCGTGAGGAACGCGAAGCGTCCCTGCCTGCCGGCAGCGGCTTCAACGTGGAAGGCCAGGGCGCCGGTCTTGATGTCCGGGTCCTTGGAAATAACGTTCGGGCTGTTGTGGTGCGCGCCGTGCTTCTGTTCCCACCAGGAGTAACTGATGCCGGCAACCGACGTGGCCAGGATACGCGCGGACCAGTCGTTGGCCCTGCGGGAGGCAAAAATCTGGCGGTGGCCGGCCTCATGTGCCAGGAAGCTCAACTGGGTACAAAGGATGCCCAGGGCTGCGGCGATGAGTAGCTGGTACCAGCTGGGGCCGATCAGCGCGAAGCCGAACCAGGTGCCGGTCAGCAGGAGGACCAGGGAAGCGAAAACGCTGATATAAAAGCCGACGCGGCGCTTCAAAAGCCCCTCCGCGCGGACCGTCTTGAGAAGCTCGGAATAGCTGAGCACGACGGCGTTGGGTGGCCGGACGACCTTGCTAGGACGTTCAGTGGTGGAGGTCTGTGACATATGCAGTTGCCCCGTAATACATAACGGGCAACGCTGCAACCGACGATCGGCTGCACGGTCTAGATCACCCTCTATTCAGCATACGCTCCCAAATCGGCGCCCCGAGCCGGGCTGCTACAGAAAGCCCTAAAAAGGTCGTGCATAAATATCGGCAACCATGAATAGTTTTGCTGTATAGTCGTGCCATGACTATTTCTGTTGCCGTCTCCGGTGCCAGCGGCTATGCCGGGGGAGAGGTGCTGCGCCTCCTGGCGGGCCATCCGGACGTCACCATCGGCGCCATCACCGCGCACAGCAATGCCGGTTCCAGACTAGGGGAGTTGCAGCCGCATCTCCACGGTTTGGCCAGCCGGATTCTCGAGGACACCAGCGTGGAAAACCTCGCTGGCCACGACGTCGTGTTCCTGGCCCTCCCGCACGGAGCCTCGGCTGAGATCGCGGCGCAGCTGCCCGAAGGCACACTGGTGATCGACGCCGGCGCTGACCACCGGCTCGAAGACCCCGCGGCGTGGGAAAAGTTCTACGGCTCCGCCCACGCAGGGACCTGGCCCTACGGGCTTCCGGAGCTTCCCGGCCAGCGCGACGCACTCAAGGGGGCGAAGCGGATTGCGGTGCCCGGTTGCTACCCGACGTCGGCCCTTCTCGCCCTCACGCCCGGCTTCGCCAACAAGCTTCTCCAGCCGGACGACGTCGTGATTGTGTCTGCTTCCGGCACCTCGGGTGCCGGCAAGGCAGCCAAGGTGAACCTCATCGGTTCCGAGGTCATGGGGTCCATGAGTCCTTATGGCGTGGGCGGCGGACACCGCCACACCCCCGAGATCGAACAAGGACTTTCCAACGCGGCCGGTGAACCAGTCACCGTGTCCTTCACTCCCACCCTCGCGCCCATGAGCCGCGGCATCCTGAGCACGGCGACAGCAAAGGTCAAGGCCGGGGTCACGGCCGCCGAACTGCGCAGTGCCTGGGCCGAAGCCTACGACGACGAACCGTTCGTCCACCTGTTGCCCGAAGGGCAGTGGCCCACCACTAAATCGGTGCAGGGTTCCAACCACGCAGTCATGCAGTTGGCCTTCGACGAGCATTCCGGCCGCGTGGTTGTCACGTGCGCCATCGATAACCTGACCAAAGGGACCGCCGGCGGCGCCGTGCAGTCCATGAATATTGCCCTCGGCCTGGACGAATCCGCCGGCCTCAACGTCCAAGGAGTTGCCCCGTGACCATCACCGCCCCCCAGGGATTCCGGGCCGCAGGTGTCAAAGCCGGCATCAAGGCGTCCGGGAATCCGGACCTTGCCCTGGTTGTCAACGACGGCCCCCTGAAAGCCGCGGCAGCCGTTTTCACCTCGAATCGCGTGGCCGCGGCGCCCGTGCACTGGTCACGCCAGGTCCTCTCCGACGGGCGCGTTGACGCAGTGGTGCTGAATTCCGGCGGCGCCAACGCCTGCACGGGTCCACTGGGATTCCAAAATACGCACGCAACCGCAGAGAAAGTGGCGGCCGTGCTCGGGATCTCCGCCTCCGACGTCGTGGTCTGCTCCACCGGACTGATCGGTGAGCAGCTGCCTATGGACAAGATCATCCCGGGCATCGAAGCGGCGTTCGCGGAACTCTCCGAGAACGGCGGTCCTGCCGCCGCTACGGCGATCATGACCACGGACAGCGTGGCGAAGGAAGCAGTCTTCAGCGGCACCGACTCCGAAGGCAACTCGTTCACCGTCGGGGGCATCGCGAAGGGCGCCGGCATGCTGGCGCCAGGCCTCGCAACCATGCTCGTGGTGCTCACCACTGATGCCCAGGTCCCGGCGGAAGAGCTCGACGTCGTCCTCCGCGACGCCACGCGCGTCACCTTCGACCGCACCGACTCGGACGGCTGCATGTCCACCAACGACACGGTCGTCCTGTTGGCCTCCGGGGCCTCCGAGGCCATCCCGTCCGCCGAGCAGCTTGGCGCAGGAATCACCCAGGTGTGTGCCGAGCTTGCCCGCAAGTTGATCGGCGACGCAGAAGGTGCCAGCCACGACATCGCCATCCGCACATTCAACGCGGCGAGCGAGCGCGACGCCGAAATCGTCAGCCGTTCAGTGGCCCGCTCCAACCTCTTCAAGACCGCCATCTTCGGCAAGGACCCCAACTGGGGCCGCGTCCTGTCCTCGGTGGGCACCACGGACGCCGTCTTCGAACCGGACCAGCTCAACGTCTCCATGAACGGCATCCAGATCTGCCGCAACGGCAGCATCGGCGACGACCGAAACCTGGTGGATCTCGAGCCCCGCGAGGTGCTCGTGGAAATCGACCTGCAGGCCGGCGACGCCGAGGCCACCATCTGGACCAACGACCTCACGCACGAGTACGTGCACGAGAACAGCGCCTACTCGAGCTAGACGGGATGACCATGACTGCGCACACCCGCGAAAATACCTCCATGAGCGATGCCCAGGACAAGGCCGCGACGCTGATCGAGGCACTGCCGTGGATCCAACGCTTCGCCGGTACCACCATGGTGATCAAGTACGGCGGCAACGCCATGGTCAACGAGGAACTCCGACGCGCCTTCGCCGAGGATATCGTCTTCCTGCACCACGTGGGTATCCACCCGGTCGTCGTGCACGGGGGAGGCCCGCAGATCAACTCGATGCTTGGCCGCCTGGGTATCGAATCCGAATTCAAGGGCGGCCTGCGCGTCACCACTCCCGAGGCCATGGACGTGGTCCGTATGGTGCTTACCGGACAAGTGGGCCGCGAGCTCGTGGGCCTCATCAACTCCCACGGACCCTATGCGGTCGGGATGTCCGGTGAAGACGGCGGACTCCTGCGTGCCGTGCGCACCGGCACCGTGGTGGACGGCGAGGAAGTGGACCTCGGCTTGGTGGGCGAAGTGGTGGGCGTTGATCCCAGGGGTATCGAGGACATCCTCGACGCCGGCCGCATCCCGGTGATTTCGACGGTCGCCCCCGAGATCCTTGACGAAGGGGATGGCACCGGCTCCACTACCGGACAAGTGCTTAACGTCAACGCGGACACGGCAGCAGCGGCGGTTGCCTCGGCACTGGGCGCATCCAAGCTCGTCATCCTGACCGACGTCGAGGGCCTCTACGCCAACTGGCCGGACAAGTCCTCGCTCATTTCCTCGCTGACGGCCACGGAATTGCGGGAGATGCTGCCGCGCCTGGAGTCCGGCATGATCCCGAAAATGACGGCCTGCCTGAAGGCCATCGATGAAGGAGTCGAGCGGGCGCACATCGTGGATGGCCGCCTGCCGCACTCCATGCTCCTGGAAACCTTTACGACCGCGGGCATCGGAACCCAAGTTGTCCCCGACGAGGAAGTGAACGCATGAACGAAACTGTTGGTTTGAGCCCGACCGGCGCTGCGGAGGCCGCCGCAACCACGCTCGTTTCCCAGAGCACGGGAAGCGACTGGCTTGCCCGTTACTCTTCTTCGCTCATGGGCGTCTTCGGCACCCCGCAGCGGGTCCTGGTCCGTGGCGCGGGAGCCCTCGTGTGGGACGCCGACGGCAAGGAATACCTGGACCTCCTCGGCGGGATTGCCGTGAACGCGCTGGGCCATGCCCACCCGTTCGTCACCTCTGTCATCTCCAGCCAGCTGGCCACGCTGGGGCACGTCTCCAATTTCTTCACGAGCCCCACGCAGATCGCGCTCGCCGAGAAGCTCCTGGCCATCACCAAGGCTCCTGCCGGCTCCAAGGTGTTCTTCGCCAACTCCGGCACCGAGGCCAACGAGGCCGCGTTCAAGCTGGCTCGGCGCAACAGTTCTGCCACGCGCACCAAGATCATCGCCCTGGAAGGTGCCTTCCATGGCCGCACCATGGGCGCCCTGGCCCTGACCGCCAAGGAAGCCTACCGGGCGCCGTTCGAGCCGTTGCCCGGAGGCGTGGTCCACATCCCGTTCGGCGACATCGAGGCGCTCCGTGCCGCCGTCGACGAAAGCACAGCGGCCGTGTTCCTTGAGCCCATCCAGGGCGAAGCGGGCGTCCGCCCGCTCAGCGTCGAGTACCTGCGGGCTGCCCGCGAAGCCACCACCGCCGCCGGCGCGCTGCTGATCCTGGACGAGGTCCAGACCGGCATCGGGCGCACCGGCAAGTGGCTGGCCAGCGAAGACGCCGGAATCGTGCCCGACGCCGTGACCCTCGCCAAGGGCCTGGGCGGCGGCTTCCCGGTCGGCGCGCTCATCACCTTCGGGGAGCCGACGTCGTCGCTCCTGACCGCCGGCCAGCACGGCACCACCTTCGGCGGGAACCCGGTGGCAACTGCCGCCGCCCTCGCCACCTTGCATGCCATCGAAAGCCAGGGCGTGCTGGCGAACGTTCTTAGCGTCGGCGCCCGCTTGCGGGCCGGACTGTCCGACGTCGACGCAGTCACCGAAGTGCGGGGCGAAGGCCTCCTGATCGGTTTCGACCTTGACGCCGACATTGCGCCTGCCATGGTGACTGCCGCCCTCGACGCGGGCTTCATCATCAACAGCCCGGGCCCGCGCACCATCCGGCTGGCTCCGCCGCTCATCCTGACCACCGAGCAGGCCGACCGTTTCCTCGACGCGCTGCCCGGCATTATCCAGGCGGCGGCAGCCCAGAACGCTGCACCCCTGACCGCTAAGGACGCACAGTGAACACCACACGTCATTTCCTCAAGGACACGGACCTCACACCGGCCGAGCAAGCCGAAGTGCTTGAGCTCGCCGTTCGAATGAAGGCCGCTCCGTACAGCGTCCAGCCGTTCGCAGCTGCCGGCAATGGGCGCAAGACCGTCGCTGTCATCTTCGACAAGACCTCCACCCGGACCCGTGTGTCCTTCGCTACCGGAATCGCGGACATGGGCGGGAACGCGCTCATCATCAATCCGGGCGAGGCGCAGATCGGCCACAAGGAATCCGTGGAGGACACCGCAAAGGTCCTCGAACGCATGGTCTCCACCATCGTCTGGCGTACGTCCGCGCACTCCGGCCTCGTAGCAATGGCCGAAAACTCCAAGGTTCCCGTCATCAATGCCCTGTGCGATGACTACCACCCCTGCCAGTTGCTCGCGGACCTCCTGGCAGTCAAGGAGCACAAGGGCGAACTCAAGGGCCTCACCATGGCCTACCTGGGCGACGCTGCGAACAACATGGCCAACTCGTATCTCTTGGCAGGCGTCACGGCGGGCATGCACGTCAGGATCTCGGGCCCGGAAGGCTACCTGCCCGCGGCCGAGATCGTGGCGGCAGCGGAGGAGCGCGCTGCCGAGACCGGCGGTTCCGTGCTCATCACCACCGACGCCAAGGAAGCCCTGAACGACGCCGACGTCGTCGCCACCGACACGTGGGTGTCCATGGGCCAGGAAGCCGAAAAAGAAGCCCGGATGCAGCTCTTCCGCGAGTACTCCGTGGACGAGGCGGCCATGGAACACGCCGCACCGGACGCCGTCGTGCTCCACTGCCTGCCTGCGTACCGAGGCTATGAAATTTCCGCCGGCGTCATCGACGGGCCCCAGTCCATCGTCTGGGACGAAGCCGAGAACCGCTTGCACGCCCAGAAAGCGCTCATGGCGTGGCTGATGCACAAGTCGGGACTCGCATTCGTCGACGGCCTTTCCCCCGTTGAGGGCACCGGGGAGAGCACGTTCTAGTGTCCACCCATCCTGCGTCGCAAGGTGCCAGCCCTGCCACCAAGACTGCCCGGCAAGCGCGGATCACCGCGATCCTGACGGGCGAGTCCGTGCGCTCGCAGGCCGAGCTCGCGGCACTGCTGGCGGACGACGGCGTGCAGGTCACGCAGGCGACACTCTCCCGGGACCTCGTGGAACTTGGGGCGGTCCGCGTGCGCGGCAAGGACGGCGCGCTGGTCTACGCAGTGCCCGGCGAGGGTGGCGACCGCAATGCGAAAAGCGGTGTCACCCAGGAAATCCTGGACGCTCGCCTGTCGCGCCTTTGCGGTGAGCTGTTGGTGACCGCCGAGGCGTCGGGCAATATCGTGGTGCTGCGGACGCCACCGGGTGCCGCGAACTTCCTCGCCTTGGCCATCGACCACTCGGTGATGCCGTCGGTATTGGGTACGATCGCAGGCGACGACACCTTGCTTTTGGTTGCCAGGGATCCCGACGGCGGCGCCGAGCTGGCAGCCCGTTTCCTCCAGCTGGCCCAGGAAGCCGGACCGGGGAACTAGTCCAGCCCGGCAAGTGAACCATTCCGGCGCTGTTCCACCCGGGCCTTCGGCCCGAACCAAGCTTTGACTCAAAAGAACCAAGCAACAACAAAGGAGCACTCTCGTGACTGAGCGCATTGTTCTGGCCTACTCCGGTGGCCTTGATACTTCCGTAGCCATCGGCTGGATCGGTGAAGCCACCGGGGCCGAGGTCATCGCTGTGGCCGTCGACGTCGGACAGGGCGGCGAGTCGCTGGAGACCATCCGCCAGCGCGCCCTCGGCTGCGGCGCCGTCGAGGCCTACGTGGCCGACGCCCGCGACGAATTCGCCAACGAATACGCCATGCCCACGCTGAAGGCCAACGCCCTCTACCAGGGCCACTACCCGCTGGTTTCGGCGATCTCACGCCCCGTGATCGTCAAGCACCTCGTCAAGGCCGCCCGCGAATTCGGTGCCACCACCGTTGCGCACGGTTGCACGGGCAAGGGCAACGACCAGGTCCGCTTCGAGGTCGGCATCCAGACGCTGGGCCCGGACTTGAAATGCATCGCACCCGTCCGCGACCTCGCCCTGACCCG
Source organism: Arthrobacter sp. 2RAF22 (assembly GCF_052115325.1). Taxonomy (NCBI): domain Bacteria; kingdom Bacillati; phylum Actinomycetota; class Actinomycetes; order Micrococcales; family Micrococcaceae; genus Arthrobacter; species Arthrobacter sp. 2RAF22. The sequence goes on from NZ_JBFRGL010000009.1 coordinate 106,880, forward strand.
CGACAAGGCCATCGCCTTCGCCGAGGAAAAGGGACTGCCGATCGAGACCACCAAGAAGAACCCGTACTCGATCGACCAGAACGTCTGGGGMCGCGCCGTCGARACCGGCTACCTCGAGGACATCTGGAACGCYCCCACCAAGGACATCTACGACTACACGGCCACCCCGGAATTCCCGCCGGCACCGGACGAAGTCACCATCACCTTCGAAGCCGGCGTCCCGGTGGCCATCGATGGCGTCAAGCACACTCCGCTCCAGGTCATCCAGGAACTGAACCGCCGCGCCGGTGCCCAGGGCGTTGGCCGGATCGACGTCGTCGAGGACCGCCTGGTGGGCATCAAGTCCCGCGAAATCTACGAAGCTCCGGGCGCGATGGCCCTCATCACCGCCCACAAGCACCTCGAGGACGTCACCATCGAGCGCGAGCAGGCCCGCTTCAAGGCCACCGTCGGCCAGCGCTGGTCCGAGCTGGTCTACGACGGCCAGTGGTTCTCCCCGCTCAAGCGCTCCCTGGACGCCTTCATCGAGGACACCCAGAAGTACGTCTCCGGCGACATCCGCATGGTCCTGCACGGCGGCCAGGCCATCGTCAACGGCCGCCGCTCCGACACCTCGCTCTACGACTTCGACCTCGCCACCTACGACACCGGCGATACCTTCGACCAGTCGCAGGCCAAGGGCTTCATCGAGCTGTGGGGAATGTCCTCCAAGGTCGCCGCAGGCCGCGACCTGCGGGTGTCGGGCAAATGACGTCGGTGGGCCCACGGACGCCGGGGTCCCCGGCCGAGCGCAGCGAGGTTGGGGAGCGTTCGGGGACGAATGAAGGCGCGCTGTGGGGCGGCCGGTTCGCCGGCGGTCCCGCGGACGCGCTTGCGGCGCTGAGCAAGTCCACGCATTTCGACTGGCGGCTGGCCCGCTACGACATCGCCGGCTCCAAGGCCCATGCCCGCGTGCTGCACAAGGCCGGGCTGCTGGACGACGCCGAACTAGAAGGCATGCTCGCGGCGCTCACCCAGCTGGATGACGACGTCGCGAGCGGCGCCTACCAGCCGGCCGAGAGCGATGAGGACGTCCACGGTTCCCTCGAACGCGGGCTCATTGAGCGCGCGGGAACCCACCTGGGCGGCAAGCTCCGGGCAGGCCGTTCGCGCAACGACCAGGTGGCCACGTTGGGCCGCATGTTCCTGCGCGACCACGCCCGCATCATCGCCCGCGGCGTGCTCGCCGCGATCGACGCCCTCGTTGGTCAGGCCAAGGCCCACCAGGGCGTTGCCATGCCCGGCCGGACGCACCTGCAGCATGCCCAGCCTGTCCTGCTGAGCCACCACCTGCTGGCCCATGCCTGGGCACTGTTGCGCGACGTGCAGCGGTTCCAGGACTGGGACAAGCGCGCCGGTGTCTCGCCCTACGGTTCCGGTGCCCTGGCAGGTTCCTCGCTCGGCCTGGATCCCGAGGCCGTCGCCGCGGACCTCGGCTTCTTCTCGGCGGTCCACAACTCGATCGACGGCACTGCCTCGCGCGATGTCTTCGCCGAGTTCGCGTGGATCTGCTCGATGATCGGCGTGGACCTGTCGCGGGTCTCCGAGGAAGTCATCCTGTGGGCCACCAAGGAGTTCTCCTTCGTCACGCTCCATGATTCTTACTCCACGGGGTCGTCGATCATGCCGCAGAAGAAGAACCCGGATGTCGCCGAGCTCGCCCGCGGCAAGGCAGGGCGCCTCATCGGCAACCTGACCGGGCTGTTGGCAACGCTCAAGGGCCTGCCGCTCGCGTACAACCGCGATCTGCAGGAAGACAAGGAACCGGTATTCGACGCCGCGGACACCTTGGAGGTGCTGCTCCCGGCCGTCTCCGGCATGATCGCCACGCTCACTTTCAACACCGAGCGCATGGCATCGCTGGCACCGCAGGGCTTCGCGCTTGCCACGGACATCGCCGAGTGGCTTGTCCGCCAGGGAGTGCCGTTCCGCGAGGCGCACGAGCTCTCCGGTGCGGCGGTGAAGCTGGCTGAAGGGCGCAGCGTCGAGCTGTGGGACCTGACGGACGAAGAGTACGCGGGCATTTCGGAGCACTTGACTCCCGAGGTCCGCACCGTGCTCAGTACCGAAGGTTCACTCAACAGCCGCAACTCCCAAGGCGGAACGGCCCCGGCCGCCGTCGAGCGCCAACTGCTTGCCCTCGAAGCGGAGCTCGCGGCGGTGCGGAAGTACGCGGAGTAACGAAAAGAAGGCCAACGCCGGCGGGTATTTCGAGGCAGTCTTTTTCGCAAAGCCTGCAGCGAAATGCCCGCCGCTGCCAGTTAATCCTCGTTAACAGTCATTAACCCTGTCGGATACTATGGCGCTATGACCGAGATCACTACCTCAGCGCTTCTTGCCGAGCTCCACAAAGCAGCCGGCACTGTCACCGACGTTGTCGCCAAACTCGACGACGCCGATGTTGCAGCTCCCTCCGAGCTGCCCGGGTGGACCCGCGGCCACGTACTGGCTCACATTGCCGGTATCTCGAACGCCATGGCCAGGCAACTGGAATACGCCGCACGCGGCGAGACCATCGACATCTACGACGGCGGCTACGAGGGCCGTACGAAGGCGATTGAGCTGGCGGCTAGCCATAGCCTTGCCGAACACCGTGACGCCACCGAAGCGGCCCTCTCGCGGGCCCTGCGGGCCTTCGATGGGCTTGTGGAGTCCGGCTGGAACACCCGGATCAGCTTCCGGAACGGAACAGTGCTCGACGGCGGCCTGGCGCTCTGGCGCGAACTGGTCATCCACGTCACGGACCTGGGAATCGGTCGCGGACCGGAAGCCTGGAGCCGGCAATTCTGCGAGCACCTTTTCGATTTCCTCTCGGCCCGCGTGCCCGCAGACCGGAAATTCGTGCTTCAGCCCCTGGGCCTGCCGCAGGTGGTCATCGGCTCGGGGCGGCAGTCCGTTGCCATCAACGGCATGATCACGGATATTGCCGCCTGGCTCGCCGGCCGCACGCCTACCCTGGGGAGCCTGCGGGCCTCTGCCGACGCGGACGGTGTTGACTTGCCGGAGCTTCTCCCGTGGCCATCGAGCGTTCCCGCGACACGATAGCGCTGCCGCGTTTGCTTGCCGCTGCCCTCCACAGATGCATCGTGGCGTAGGAACGCCACGGGCTCACGTTGCGGAAGTCTGTAGGCAGGCCCTCCGAGGCGGCCAGGTTCTTGAGGCCGTTCCGGACGGCTGCGTCGTTGGCGAGGAAGACATCCGGGTCGCCGATGACCCTCATCGCCACGTAGCCCACGGTCCATGGTCCTACGCCGGGCAACGGCAAGAGTTTGTCCGCGAGCGTTTGGGGGTCGTCGCCGTAGTCGAAGTCGAGTTCCCCGCTGGCCATGGCTGCTGCCGCGGCAAGCACGGAATCTATGCGGCGCTGGGGGCCTTTCAGTAGTTCCCGGCCCGAGCGTGCGATTTCCCCGGCCGTGGGGAAGAGACGGTCCAGGCCCAGCGCGTGTCCCGGGTGCCCTTCCGGCAAGCGGGTCCCGGCGTCGGACAGTTGGCTCAAAGCGGTGCGTGCGGCGGCTACGGTGATTTGCTGGCCGATCATCGCCCGGATCAGCAGTTCCTGGGGATCCACGGCGCCCGGAACCCTGATCCCGGGCGTATCGCGAACTGACGGGCAGAGCCTGGCATCGGAGGCCAACGCCTCGTCGACGGCCACGGGATCGGCGTCGAGATCGAACAATCGCCGCACCCGGCTAAGGAGCACGGGAAGATCGTGGAGATCCAAGGTGCTGACGGCGAGGGTCAGCGCGCCGCCGCGCGCCCCGGCGTCGTACTCCACTGCGAACACTGCGTTGCCGCGGGGCAAGCGGAGGGTCCGCGTATAGCTGGTGGGACCCGCCAGTTCGACGCCGGGAATCGCACGGGCCGCGAGGAAATCGAAAATCCCCGTGTCGAAAGGCTCCCGGTACGGGAGGTTGAGGGTCAAGGAAGTGGCCTCACCCTGCTTGCCGTGATGGCCTAGGGGCTTGGCGGTGGCCCGGAGTGCCGTGGGAGTCAGGGCGAAGACTTCGTTGATGGTGTCGTTGAACTGGCGGACACTGTTGAACCCGGCGGCGAACGCCACGTCCGAAAGTTTCATCGAGGTGGAGACCAGGAGCGTCCTGGCCGTCTGCGCCCGGCTGGCCCGCGCCAAGGACAGCGGCCCGGCCCCGAGTTCGTGGCTGAGGATCCTGTTGAGCTGGCGGGAGGAGTAGCCCAGCCTGGCGGCGAGTCCTTCGACGCCCACCCGGGAGATCGCGCCGTCGTTGATGAGCCGCATCGCCCTGCCGGCGACGTCCGAGCGCAGGTTCCACGCAGGCGTGCCCGGAACCGCCTCCGGCAGGCAGCGTTTGCAGGCCCTGTACCCGGCCTCGTGGGCGGCGGCCGAGGTTTCGTAGAACGTCACGTTTCCTGCCTTGGGTGTCCGTGCCGGGCACGACGGCCGGCAATAGATGCCCGTCGAGCGGACGGCGGTGAAGAACTGGCCGTCGAACCGGGGATCCCGCGCATCGATCGCACGGTAGCGTTGCCAAAAGTCCATGACTTCATCCTTTCAGCATCGGCAGGCGCGTCCTAGCGGAAATCGGACATAGCCGGCCACGGCCCGGTTGGCGGATTTTTGCTAGGGTCTGGGCATGACAACGCAGGGTGCGTCTCCGGAGGCCATCAGGGTCATTCTTTCCGGTGATCCGCGGCACGTTGCCCCCTTGCTCCTCGGCGCCGTGCTGAGCCACCGGACTCCCGAGGGCACGGTGTCCGTCCGGCTCAGCGAAGTGGAAGCGTATCTGGGCCCGCGGGGATCGGCCCAACCCGACCCTGGATCCCATACCTTCGGCGGCCCCACCGCCCGGAACGCTCCCATGTTCGGTCCGGCAGGCCACCTCTATGTCTACTTCACGTATGGCATGCACTATTGCGCCAACATTGTCTGCGGTCCCGACGGCGTTGCGTCCGCGCTGCTGTTGCGGGCAGGGGAGGTGGTGGCCGGCCAAGCCTTGGCACAGTCCCGCCGTCCGGCGTCGAAATCGCCGACCGATCTTGCCAGCGGGCCCGCCCGGCTGGCGTCCGCCATGGGGCTGACGACGGCGGACAGCGGCCGGGATGCCTTGGCCGAGCCCTTCGGCCTCGAACTTCCGGTCACTCCGGCGGCGCCATCGGCAGTCGCGAGCGGGCTCCGGGTCGGAGTATCGGGCGACGGCGGTTCCGCCGACTACCCGTGGCGCTTTTGGCTCTCCGGGGATCCCACGGTGTCCCGCTACAAGCCGGGCCGCAGCCGCACCGTCGGGAAGCGTTTGTAGGGGCCCACGGAGGAATCCTTCAAGCGGCGTGTTCGGTCCGGGCAGGCTCCGCGACATATGCACACTGGTTGTCGGCCAGCTCGAACGGCGCGAGGCGGCCAAGCAGGGACTCGCGCACCTGGGGCCATTCTTCGCGCAGGATCGAGAACACGGCGGTGTCGCAACGGCTCCCGTCGGGAGCGAAGCGGTGCCCCCGCAGCGTGCCCTCGTAGCTGGCACCAAGCCGCTGGATGGCCGAGGCGCTGCGCGTATTGCGGGCATCGCAGCGGAAGGCCACCCGGTGGACGTCCAAAACATCGAAGGAGTACGCCAACAGCAGTTGCTTCGCGGCCGGATTGACGTGGCTGCCCCAGAATGGGCGCCCGTAAAAAGTGCCGCCGATTTCCAAGCGCTGCTGGCGCGGACTGTACTCGCACAGGGATGTGGTTCCGAGCAGCGCTCCCGTCCGCTGTTCGACGACGGCGAACGGCATGGTCGCCGGATCTTCGAGGCGGGCTGCGAAGAGTTCGGCCAGTTCCGCGGCGCTCAAGGGCTGCTCAGCGGCCATGCCGGACCACATCCCGGAGTCCACAAAATCGAAGAGCGGACCGGCATGTGCGGGGGAGAGCGGGACCAGGCTGATGCCGTGTCGGGTCAGGGCAACGTCGTGCTGCATTGCAGCATTGAAGCACCACCGGGGCCGGACTGAAAAGCCCAGGAGGTTAGCGCAGGGTGAACATTGCGTGACGCACCGGCGTGCGGGCAGTTTCACACACGTCAAGCAAAACCGCTGTAGAATGGACGGTCCGTCTTTTTCGATAGGGGAACGTTTCGATGCACGACGCTGATTTGATCCACGAACGGGAGTACGTGGCCGGTCTCTACTCGCGTCTGGATGAGCTGCGGGAGGAAAAGCGCCAACAGCTGGCGCAGGTCCGGCGCGCCGGAGCGGTGGGCACCATGCAGAACGTTTCCGAAAGGGACGCGTTCGCGGCACTGTACGAGGACCGCCTCGCCCAGCTGGACGCCGTCGACGACCGTCTCGTGTTCGGACGCCTTGACCTGGACAGCGGCGAGGCGCAGTACATCGGCCGCATCGGACTGTCCACGGCGGATCTCCAGCGGCTTATGGTCGACTGGCGCGCCCCCGAAGCCGGCCACTTCTACCAGGCGACCGCTTTTGACCGGCAGGGCGTCCGCCGTCGTCGTCACCTGATCCTGCAGGGCCGGGAGGTCAAAGCGATCGAGGACGATGTCCTGGATGCCAGCATGCTGGCGGACAACGCCTCGCTCCAGGGCGAGGGCGCACTCCTTGCCGCCCTGAATTCCAAGCGCACCGGCCGCATGTCGGACATCGTCGGCACCATCCAGTCCGAGCAGGACCGGATTATCCGTTCGTCCATGTCGGGTGCCTTGGTTGTCCAAGGCGGCCCCGGTACCGGCAAGACGGCGGTCGCGCTCCACCGCGCCGCCTACCTGTTGTACACCCACCGTGACCGCCTGAAGTCGGCAGGTGTGCTGCTTGTTGGACCTTCGTCGTCGTTCATGCACTACATCGAGCGGGTCCTGCCGTCCCTCGGCGAGACCGGAGTCGTCATGGCGAGCCTGGGCCGCCTCATGCCCGGTATCCACGCCGTCCCGGAACAGGATCCCGACGTCGCAGCCCTCAAGGGCAAGCTGAACATGGCCGACGTGATTGCGAATGCCGTGGCCAACCGCCAGCGGACTCCCGCCGAGGACCGCATCCTCGAGGTCGATTCCCGCAAGCTCACGCTGTCCGTACGGCAAGTCCGCCGCGCCCGGGACAGGGCACGCGCCACCGGCAAACCGCACAACGAAGCTCGAGTGACGTTCGTGAAGATTTTGCTGCGCGAGCTGACGGAGCAGCTGACGGAGATCGTCGAGGAATCGAACATCGGCAACAATGCCGACCGTTCCTACCTCGCTGAGGACGTCCGCTCGGCACGCGACGTCAGGATCGTTCTGAACTTGTGCTGGATGCCCATGACTCCCGAGAAGCTCGTTTCCGAGCTCTTCAGCAAACCGGCCATCCTGGAGGCCTGCACTCCGCACCTCACGCCGGCGCAGCGTGCGCTCCTGCTTCGCCCCGCGGATGCACCGTGGACGGAAGCCGATGTTCCGCTGCTCGACGAGGCCGCTGAACTCCTCGGCGAGCTCGATCCTGCCGCGGGCAGGGGACTGGCCCAGCAAGAACACGACCGTGCCCGCGACATCGCCAACGCCAAGCAGACACTGGTCAACATGGAGGCCATGGGCGTCGACGTGTTGATGACGGCCGAAGAACTGGCAGACCAGAACCAGGAACGCGAAACACGGCTGACCGCCGCAGAACGTGCCACGAGCGACCGTTCGTGGGCGTTCGGACACATCGTGGTTGACGAAGCCCAGGAACTCTCGCCCATGCAGTGGCGGCTTCTGGTCCGCCGCTGCCCGCTGAAGTCCTTCACGATCGTCGGCGACATCGCCCAGACGAGTTCCTCCGCCGGTGCGAATTCCTGGCAAAGTGCCCTCGCGCCGTCGTTCGGGGACCGCTGGCAGCTCGAAGAACTCACCGTCAACTACCGGACACCCTCGCAGATCGCCGAAGCGGCAGTCCGCATGGCGAACCGCGCTGGGCTGGTTGTTTCTGCTCCCAAGGCCGTTCGCGAAGGCAAATGGTCACCGATCGTGGACCGCGTCGACGAAGCGGGGATGGTAGACCGGCTCGTCGAAATCCTTCCGGAGGAACTGGAAGCGATCGACGGCGGCCTCCTGGCCGTGATTGCCGACGGCGCCCTCCTGCCTCGGGCTGCAGCCGCCCTCCGTGGGGTCTACGGTCACCGTGTGGGCACCGGAGCGGGCAGCTACTCCCAGGACATCGTGGTCATCAGCCCCAAGGAAGCCAAAGGCCTGGAGTTCGACGGCGTGGTTGTTCTTGAGCCAGCCGCGATGCTCAATCACGAGCATGGCAAGGTGGGCGATCTCTACGTCGCCATGACGCGTCCGACGCAGCGGCTGCGCCTCATCACCGCCGCGCCACTGCCGGCGGGTATCGAGCGCTGAGCCATGCGAGCAAGCCGAACGGCAATCCTGCTAACTTAGAACTCGTGTCACACGTAAACAACCTCGAGTCCCAACACAACGACCCGGGCTTTGCCAACATTTGGCAAGAGCTCAAATGGCGCGGCCTGATCCACGTTTCCACGGATGAAACGGAATTGGAAAAGCTCCTCGCCGGGGACCCGATCACGTATTACTGTGGCTTCGACCCCACGGCTCCGTCCCTGCACCTTGGCAACCTTGTCCAGCTCCTGCTCATGCGCCGCCTGCAATTGGCCGGCCACAAGCCGCTCGGCCTGGTGGGCGGTTCCACCGGCCTGATCGGGGATCCGCGCCCGACGGCGGAACGCACCTTGAACACCAAGGACACCGTGTCGGAGTGGGTCGGCTACCTTCAGGCCCAGGTGCGTCGCTTTCTCAGTTTCGAGGGAGACAATGCCGCACGCATGGTGAACAACCTTGACTGGACCGCGCCCCTGAGCGCCATCGATTTCCTGCGCGAAATCGGCAAGCACTTCCGTGTGGGCACCATGCTCCGCAAGGATGCCGTGGCCTCCCGTCTCAGCTCCGATGAGGGCATCAGCTACACCGAGTTCAGCTACCAGATCCTGCAGGGCATGGATTACCTCCAGCTCAACCGCGACTACGGTTGCGTGCTGCAGACCGGCGGCTCGGACCAGTGGGGCAACCTCACGAGCGGTACGGAGCTGATCCGCAAGGTCGACGGCAAGGTTGTCCACGCCCTGGGGACGCCCCTCATCACCAACTCTGACGGCACCAAGTTCGGTAAGAGCGAAGGCAACGCCATTTGGCTCGACGCCCACATGTGCAGCCCGTACGCCTTCTACCAGTTCTGGCTCAACACTGCGGATGCCGACGTCGTTGACCGCCTCAAGGTCTTCACGTTCCTTAGCCGCGCCGAGATTGAGGAACTCGCAGCCGCTGTTGCCGAGCGCCCGTTCGCCCGCGAAGGCCAGCGCAGGCTCGCTTTCGAGGTCACTTCACTGGTGCACGGAGTGGACGCGACGGAGAAAGTGATCGCTGCTTCGGCTGCACTGTTCGGAAATGGCGATCTCTCGGTTCTGGACGAAGTGACCTTGGCGTCGGCAACTGCAGAGCTGCCGTCTGCCTCGATCGGCGCGGATGGCCTCGGGATCATCGACCTCTTGGTTGCGTCTGGATTGTCCGAGAGCAAGTCCGCTGCCCGCCGCACGGTGGGGGAGGGCGGCGCCTACGTGAACAACAGCAAGGTGACCGACCCCGACGCCGTCATCGACCAGGCGGAACTGCTACACGGCCGGTACCTTTTGCTGCGCCGCGGCAAGAAGAATCTGGCCACCGTCGAAGTGACCGTCTGACGCCTACTTAGCTCCACGGTGTGTTCTTGTGTGGGCGCGCCAGACGGGCTGTTCCATGTTCTATTGCACGCTCCTCCAAGCCGACTTGCGCGGCTCCGGGGGAGCGTGTATCGTTTTCTGAGTCGCTGCCGCTGAAGCGGATAAATTGCGAACAAAATCCCATTGAATGTGAATAATTCGGTTTAGACCAAAAGTCTGGAAATCGGATAATTTATCGACTCTGTGGAGAAATTCGATTCACTTGGGTAAATTTCACGAGAAATCCTGGATTTGCAAAGTTGAAATGAATGAAATAATGTAGAAACATCGCAGCGAGGAAATGCGGAACATTGAATTTGTTCCGAGAAGTATTCGGATTGTGTCTGTTGTTTGAGAACTCAATAGTGTGCCAAGTTTGTTGATACCGATTTGTTTTTATGRATTGGTTGATTTTGCCGGGCCTTGTCCGCTCTTGTGGGTGGGGTCTGGTTTTCAGCTGGTTTCAAATTTTGTGCAGCCTGGTCGCCGTTATTTCCGGTGGTTGTGGTTGTGTCTGTTTTTGTTTTACTTCAACGGAGAGTTTGATCCTGGCTCAGGATGAACGCTGGCGGCGTGCTTAACACATGCAAGTCGAACGATGATCTCCAGCTTGCTGGGGGGATTAGTGGCGAACGGGTGAGTAACACGTGAGTAACCTGCCCTTGACTCTGGGATAAGCCTGGGAAACTGGGTCTAATACCGGATACGACCGCTCCACGCATGTGGTGGTGGTGGAAAGCTTTTGCGGTTTTGGATGGACTCGCGGCCTATCAGCTTGTTGGTGGGGTAATGGCCTACCAAGGCGACGACGGGTAGCCGGCCTGAGAGGGTGACCGGCCACACTGGGACTGAGACACGGCCCAGACTCCTACGGGAGGCAGCAGTGGGGAATATTGCACAATGGGCGSAAGCCTGATGCAGCGACGCCGCGTGAGGGATGACGGCCTTCGGGTTGTAAACCTCTTTCAGTAGGGAAGAAGCGTAAGTGACGGTACCTGCAGAAGAAGCGCCGGCTAACTACGTGCCAGCAGCCGCGGTAATACGTAGGGCGCAAGCGTTATCCGGAATTATTGGGCGTAAAGAGCTCGTAGGCGGTTTGTCGCGTCTGCTGTGAAAGACCGGGGCTCAACTCCGGTTCTGCAGTGGGTACGGGCAGACTAGAGTGATGTAGGGGAGACTGGAATTCCTGGTGTAGCGGTGAAATGCGCAGATATCAGGAGGAACACCGATGGCGAAGGCAGGTCTCTGGGCATTAACTGACGCTGAGGAGCGAAAGCATGGGGAGCGAACAGGATTAGATACCCTGGTAGTCCATGCCGTAAACGTTGGGCACTAGGTGTGGGGGACATTCCACGTTTTCCGCGCCGTAGCTAACGCATTAAGTGCCCCGCCTGGGGAGTACGGCCGCAAGGCTAAAACTCAAAGGAATTGACGGGGGCCCGCACAAGCGGCGGAGCATGCGGATTAATTCGATGCAACGCGAAGAACCTTACCAAGGCTTGACATGAACCGGTAACGCCTGGAAACAGGTGCCCCGCTTGCGGTCGGTTTACAGGTGGTGCATGGTTGTCGTCAGCTCGTGTCGTGAGATGTTGGGTTAAGTCCCGCAACGAGCGCAACCCTCGTTCCATGTTGCCAGCACGTAGTGGTGGGGACTCATGGGAGACTGCCGGGGTCAACTCGGAGGAAGGTGGGGACGACGTCAAATCATCATGCCCCTTATGTCTTGGGCTTCACGCATGCTACAATGGCCGGTACAAAGGGTTGCGATACTGTGAGGTGGAGCTAATCCCAAAAAGCCGGTCTCAGTTCGGATTGGGGTCTGCAACTCGACCCCATGAAGTCGGAGTCGCTAGTAATCGCAGATCAGCAACGCTGCGGTGAATACGTTCCCGGGCCTTGTACACACCGCCCGTCAAGTCACGAAAGTTGGTAACACCCGAAGCCGGTGGCCTAACCCTTGTGGGGGGAGCCGTCGAAGGTGGGACCGGCGATTGGGACTAAGTCGTAACAAGGTAGCCGTACCGGAAGGTGCGGCTGGATCACCTCCTTTCTAAGGAGCACCATTATCGCCCTTCTTCCTTCCGCATGGTTGGTTGGGGGTGTGTGGAAGCAAAGCCCATTGCGCAGGCGTCTGTTCTGCGGTGGGTGCTCATGGGTGGAATATCAGCAGATAGCGGCCGGGTGGTTTCTTTCCCGCGTTCAGTACGGATGTCCTGTCATTTTTGTGGTGGGGTGTTGTGGAACGGTGCGGGTGGGGGGTTGTCCGGTTTTCGTGTTTGGCACACTGTTGGGTCCTGAGGCAACAGGGCCGTCGGGGGGTGCGTGGCCTGTGTGGGTTGCGTGGTTCCGGGCGGGTTTGTGTGTTTCTGGTTTCCTGGCTGCATTTCTTCGTGTGTTCCCGGTCGTCCCTTTGGGGGTGGCGGGGGTGCGGGGGGTGTGTGGTACGGGGTTGTTGTTTGAGAACTACATAGTGGACGCGAGCATCTAGGCACGCGCATGGTCATTGCCTCTTGTGGGGTGGTGGGGTGTGTGTGTCTTACAGCAATTTCTTTTTATGAACCCGGCCCTTTCGGGGGTTTGGTTCTCTCGAGAAGTTTTTTGATCTTGTGTGGTCAAGTTTTTAAGGGCACACGGTGGATGCCTTGGCATTAGGAGCCGAAGAAGGACGTAGGAATCTGCGATAAGCCTGGGGGAGTTGATAACCGAACGGTGATCCCAGGATGTCCGAATGGGGAAACCCCGCCAGACGCGTTTTGCGTGATCTGGTGACCCGCATCTGAACACATAGGGTGCGTGGGGGGAACGCGGGGAAGTGAAACATCTCAGTACCCGCAGGAAGAGAAAACAAGAGTGATTCCGTTAGTAGTGGCGAGCGAACGCGGATGAGGCTAAACCGTTCCATGTGTGATAGCCGGCGGGCGTTGCATGGGCGGGGTTGTGGGACTTTCCGTACTGGTTCTGCCGGACCGGTGGGGTGAGAGTGCAGGCATAGGTGAACGGTCTTGAAAGGCCGGCCGGAGAGGGTGTTAGCCCCGTAACCGTAATGTTGTGTGCCGCCTGGAGAGGATCCCAAGTAGCACGGGGCCCGAGAAATCCCGTGTGAATCTGTCAGGACCACCTGATAAGCCTAAATACTTCCTAATGACCGATAGCGGACCAGTACCGTGAGGGAAAGGTGAAAAGTACCCCGGGAGGGGAGTGAAACAGTACCTGAAACCGTGTGCTTACAATCCGTCGGAGCCAGTCTGATTCTGGTGACGGCGTGCCTTTTGAAGAATGAGCCTGCGAGTTAGTGTTACGTCGCGAGGTTAACCCGTGTGGGGTAGCCGTAGCGAAAGCGAGTCTGAACAGGGCGAGTGTAGTGGCGTGATCTAGACCCGAAGCGGAGTGATCTACCCATGGCCAGGTTGAAGCGACGGTAAGACGTCGTGGAGGACCGAACCCACTTCAGTTGAAAATGGAGGGGATGAGCTGTGGGTAGGGGTGAAAGGCCAATCAAACTCCGTGATAGCTGGTTCTCCCCGAAATGCATTTAGGTGCAGCGTTGCGTGTTTCTTGCCGGAGGTAGAGCTACTGGATGGCCGATGGGCCCTACAAGGTTACTGACGTCAGCCAAACTCCGAATGCCGGTAAGTGAGAGCGCAGCAGTGAGACTGTGGGGGATAAGCTTCATAGTCGAGAGGGAAACAGCCCAGACCACCAACTAAGGCCCCTAAGCGTGTGCTAAGTGGGAAAGGATGTGGAGTTGCGAAGACAACCAGGAGGTTGGCTTAGAAGCAGCCATCCTTGAAAGAGTGCGTAATAGCTCACTGGTCAAGTGATTCCGCGCCGACAATGTAGCGGGGCTCAAGTACACCGCCGAAGTTGTGGATTTCAGATAGTAGACAAGCCTTCGTGGTTCAGTCGTCTGGAGTGGTAGGGGAGCGTCGTGTGGGCGGTGAAGTCGCGGTGTAAACCAGCGGTGGAGCCTACACGAGTGAGAATGCAGGCATGAGTAGCGAAAGACGGGTGAGAAACCCGTCCGCCGAATGATCAAGGGTTCCAGGGTCAAGCTAATCTGCCCTGGGTAAGTCGGGACCTAAGGCGAGGCCGACAGGCGTAGTCGATGGACAACGGGTTGATATTCCCGTACCGGCGAAGGACCGCCCATGCCAAGCGGGGGATACTAACCGCCCGGAGCCTGCCCAATCACCCTTGTGGTGTGCGGGTTTTGGCCGAGCGCGGGACCTGATCCCGGGAGGTAAGCGTATTAACAGGTGTGACGCAGGAAGGTAGCCGGGCCGGGCGATGGTTGCCCCGGTCTAAGGATGTAGGGTCAGCGATAGGCAAATCCGTCGCTGTGTCTTTGATGACGTTCCTGAGATCTGATGGGACCCCCGTYMYGGGGGGATCCGGTGATCCTATGCTGCCTAGAAAAGCATCGGCGCGAGGTTCAAGCCGCCCGTACCCCAAACCGACACAGGTGATCAGGTAGAGAATACCAAGGCGATCGAGAGAATTATGGTTAAGGAACTCGGCAAAATGCCCCCGTAACTTCGGGAGAAGGGGGGCCCCAACCTTGAACACCACTTGCTGGTGGGAGGGGATCGGGGCCGCAGAGACCAGGGGGAAGCGACTGTTTACTAAAAACACAGGTCCGTGCGAAGTCGCAAGACGATGTATACGGACTGACTCCTGCCCGGTGCTGGAAGGTTAAGAGGACCGGTTAGCCGCAAGGCGAAGCTGAGAATTTAAGCCCCAGTAAACGGCGGTGGTAACTATAACCATCCTAAGGTAGCGAAATTCCTTGTCGGGTAAGTTCCGACCTGCACGAATGGAGTAACGACTTCCCCGCTGTCTCAACCATAAACTCGGCGAAATTGCAGTACGAGTAAAGATGCTCGTTACGCGCAGCAGGACGGAAAGACCCCGAGACCTTTACTATAGTTTGGTATTGGTGTTCGGAGTGGCTTGTGTAGGATAGGTGGGAGACGTTGAAGCCCTCACGCCAGTGGGGGTGGAGTCATCGTTGAAATACCACTCTGGTCACTTTGGACATCTAACTTCGGCCCGTGATCCGGGTCAGGGACAGTGCCTGATGGGTAGTTTAACTGGGGCGGTTGCCTCCTAAAAAGTAACGGAGGCGCCCAAAGGTTCCCTCAGCCTGGTTGGCAATCAGGTGTCGAGTGTAAGTGCACAAGGGAGCTTGACTGTGAGAGAGACATCTCAAGCAGGGACGAAAGTCGGGACTAGTGATCCGGCGGTACATTGTGGAATGGCCGTCGCTCAACGGATAAAAGGTACCTCGGGGATAACAGGCTGATCTTGCCCAAGAGTCCATATCGACGGCATGGTTTGGCACCTCGATGTCGGCTCGTCGCATCCTGGGGCTGGAGTAGGTCCCAAGGGTTGGGCTGTTCGCCCATTAAAGCGGTACGCGAGCTGGGTTTAGAACGTCGTGAGACAGTTCGGTCCCTATCCGCTGCGCGCGCAGGAAATTTGAGAAGGGCTGTCCTTAGTACGAGAGGACCGGGACGGACGAACCTCTGGTGTGTCAGTTGTACTGCCAAGTGCACCGCTGATTAGCTACGTTCGGATGGGATAACCGCTGAAAGCATCTAAGCGGGAAGCTCGCTTCAAGATGAGATTTCCATACACCTCGTGTGTGAGAGGCCCCCAGCCAGACCACTGGGTTGATAGGCCGGATGTGGAAGACAGGACTAAAGACTGTTGAAGCTGACCGGTACTAATAGGCCGACAACTTACACCACACAAACACGATCACTGCTTGCGTCCACTATGTGGTTCCCGAACAACAACCCGCCACCGGGTGTGTTCCATGGAACCAACAACTGAATAACAACACCACCGAACCCTTCACCGGGTCCGGACAAGTTGTAACCACGTATCTTCCCACCCCGCACCCACGTGTGTGCGGGGACGGGTAACAGGGTTACGGCGGTCATAGCGTGGGGGAAACGCCCGGTCCCATTCCGAACCCGGAAGCTAAGACCCACAGCGCCGATGGTACTGCACCCGGGAGGGTGTGGGAGAGTAGGACACCGCCGGACAACCATTCACCGGCCAGGCCCCGACACACCGTGTCGGGGCCTGACCCACTTAAAAC
>NZ_JBFRGL010000010.1:0-120888 GCF_052115325.1 Arthrobacter sp. 2RAF22
AGGTCATCCGGACGCTCGGCGACCTCCGGGTCCAGGTTGTTCATCAACATGCGCAACGGCGCTTCGGTCTGCCAGCTCTTCGCGGTCAGCTCCGTGCCGCGCGCGGCCTTGACCGGACGGGCTCCGGTAGTGAAATCAGCGGGTGCCATTCTTCGTACTCCTTGGTGAGCGGGACTAGTTGCTTCGTGCTCGAACTAGGCCAAGTTCTTGGACTTGAGCCAGTCCTGGGCGATCTGTCCCATGTCCTCGAACTTGGCGGTCCTGCCGTTCATCTGGATCAGGTCATCGGTGGTCAACGCGGCAGATACCTTGTCCAGCACGCCCTTGACGGTGTCGCTGGCCTTCTTCTGGTTGATGACGGGAACGATGTTCTCGGACAAGAACAGATTCTTGTTGTCTTCCAGGGCAACCAGGTTGTTGGCGGCGATGGCGGGATCGGTGCTGAAGAGGTCGGCAACCTGTACCTGACCGGAAAGGAGGGCGTTCAGCGTGAGCGGACCGCCGGCGTCGAGCGCTGAGAACTCCTTGAAGTCGAGGTTGTAGACGGACTTCAGGCCGGCAACGCCGTTAATACGGGTCTTCCACTCCGGCGGGCCGCCCAGGACGAGGTCCTTGGCAGCAGGCTGAAGGTCGCTGATGGACTTGAGGTTGTACTTGTCGGCGGTTTCTTTCTTGACCGCCAAGACGTCCTTGTCCTGTGCCTTGGATGCCGTCAGCTGCGTGAGACCGGACGGAATCTTGGTGCTCAGCTCTTTGGTGACCTCATCCGAGGTTACCGCTTTGGTGGAGGCATCGAGGTACTGCAGCAGCGCGCCGCCATACTCCGGCATGAGGTCGATGGAACCGTCCTTCAGTGCCGGGATGGTGACTTCGCGGCTGCCGATGCTGGGCTTCTCCGTGACCTGGACGCCCTTCGACTTGAGGGCCTCGGCGTAGATCTTGGCAATGAGCTGGCTTTCCGGGAAATCCGCGGAGCCGACGATGATGCTGTCCGTCGATCCTGCGGCCTGGGAGTTGTTGTTGGTGGAGCTCATGGGATCCCCACCACAAGCGCTCAGGGCGATGGCGGTGGCAGCCGCCAGGGCGAAACCAGTCAGGTACTTTTTCATGTCAATTCTCTCTGGGAGGGCCGTTGCAGGGCATGCGGTGGCCAAGTGGGGGTGGTTTGAACGGTGTTGCCGCCGTAGGGCAGGGCGCCCGACGGCGATGAAGCGGGGGAGCTGCTTAGACCGTGACGGGGGTTTTCACGGTGTCAGCCGCCGCGGCCGGGGCGGCCGCCTTGACGGTGCGCCGGGTCAGTCCGGGTGAGACGACCCTGCGGGTGATGAAGGCGAGCAATTGGTCGAAGAACAGGGCCAGCAGCGCAACCAGCACGGCTCCGGCCACCATCTGGCTGTAATCGTTCTGGGCCTTGCCGTCGATCAGCAGCCGTCCGAGGCCGCCGAGCGAAATGTACGCGGCGATGGTCGCCGTCGAGATGATCTGCAGCAATGCGCTGCGGACCCCGGAAAGCATGAGCGGGAGCGAGCAAGGGAGCTGGATGTCCGTGAGGATCTTCATGGTGCGGAAGCCCATGCCCTTGGCGGCGTCGACGGCGGCAGCGTCCACCGCGCGGACACCGGCGTACGTGTTGGTCAGGATGGGTGGGACCGCGAGGAGCACCAGGACGATGAGGCTCGGCAGGATGTAGCCCATTTTGGACGGGAACGCGGGCGAGATCAGCAGGACCAACAGAATCAGCAGGCCCACGCTGGGGAGGGCACGGAGGGCGTTGGCCAGGCCCGCGATCATGAAGACGCCCTTGCCTGTGACTCCGATGTAGATACCGAGCGGAACGGCGATGATGGCCGCGACGACGAGGGCAATGAGGGAGTAGAGCAGGTGTTCGCCGATCAGGGTGGGGATGCCGTCGGCGTCGCTCCAGTGTGCGGGATTGAACAAGTAGTTGATCATGATGCCACCACCTTGGGGGTCCACGGTGTCAGCCACCGGTTGAGGAGGATGATCAGTCCGTCAAGGATCATGGCCAGGACCACGCAGAGGATGATGCCGGCGATGATCGGGGTGAAGAACCGCAACTGGAAGCCTTGGGTGAAGAGCGAGCCGAGCTGCGGGATGCCGAGCAATGCTGCCACGGAAACAAGGCTCACGTTGGAGACTGCCGCGACGCGGAGTCCGGCACTGATGACCGGGACGCCCACGGGTAGCTCCACTTTCACCAGGCTCTGGTATCCGCGGTAGCCCATCGCCTTGGCGGCTTGGACCGTGTCTTCCGGCACGGAATCCAGGGCGTCGGCTACGACGCGTACCAGCAGCGCCACGGTATAGATGGTCAGAGCTGCCACGATGTTGAGGGGATCCAGGATCTTGGTGCCAAGGACCAGCGGCAACAGGACGAACAGTGCGAGGGAAGGGACTGTGTAAAGCAGGCCCGCCACGCCTACCAGAAGGGGATAGATCCGGCGGCTGCGGTGTGCCCACCAGCCAAGGGGCAATGCGATCAGCAGGCCGAGGATAAGGGGAGTGACGGCGAGCAGCACGTGCCAACCGAGGAGGAAGACGATGTTGTCGGACTGACGGCCGAGCCATTCAAAGTTCATCGCGCCGTCTCCAAGTGCGGCTCGGCCTCGATCGCCTTGACGACGTCGGTGGCCGTCACTGTGCCGATAAGCTCGCCGTGTTCGTTGACGACGACGCCGCGCCGGCTGGGGGAGGAAAGCGCGGCGTCGAGCAACTGGCGCATGGTCCCGGACGACGACGCGGAGGTGCCGCTGAGGTTGAGGTGCTCCCTCGTGAGCTCGCCCTTGATGAGGTCCGCTTGTGCCCAGCCGAGCGGCTTCCGCAGCGGGTCGACCACCAGCACCCAGGCCCCCGTGGCCTTGCTCTGGGCCTCGGCGGCAGATGCGCCGAGGGTGACCACGGCTTCTTCGGAAACGGCAACCGTGCCGGCCGCGTTGGTGAAGCCGAGGGAACGGTAGCCACGGTCACGTCCCACGAAGTCGGCCACGAATTCGTCAGCCGGGGACGTCAGCAGCTCCGACGGCGTGGCCATCTGGGCGAGTTTTCCGCCGACACGCATCACGGCAACCTGGTCGCCGAGCTTGAGGGCCTCATCGATGTCGTGGGTGACCATGATGATGGTCTTGCCGATCTCGCGCTGCAGCCGGAGGAACTCCTCCTGGAGCTGTGCGCGGACCACGGGGTCAACGGCACTGAAGGGTTCGTCCATGAGCATGAAGGCCGGATCCGAAGCCAAAGCCCGGGCCACGCCCACGCGCTGCTGCTGTCCACCGGACAGTTGCCACGGGTAGCGCTTGGCGAAGCTCGCGGGGAGTCCGACGCGCTCCATGAGCTCGAGGGCTTTCATACGGGCCTTTTGCCTGCTCTCGCCGAGCAGCACGGGCATCGTTGCCACGTTGTCGACGATAGTGCGGTGCGGAAAGAGGCCGGCGTGCTGGATGACGTAGCCGATCCGGCGGCGCAGCAACGCAGCGTCCATGCCCGACGTCGGCTGGTCATCGAGGTAGATGGTGCCGCTGGTGGGTTCGATGAGGCGGTTGATCATCCTGAGGGACGTGGTCTTGCCACAGCCGGACGGGCCAACCAAGATGGTCAGCTTGCCGGTGGGCGCCTCGAGGTTCAGGCCGTCGACGGCGACCGTCCCGTCCGGGTACGCCTTGGTGACATTTTCAAACTTGATCATTTCTTTTCCATGCTTTCCTGGGGCACTTCATGGTCTCCGGAGGGTTCCACGAGGATATTGTTCGCCACCCTCGCCAGTTCCTCGCCAAATGTCTGGGCCTTCGCCTCGCCCAAGCGGTAGCTCGGTGCGACGATGCTGAGGGCTGCCACGGTGCGGCCGCCGATCACGATGGGTGCGGCGACGGCCGTAATGTCGTCTTCTACGCCGCTTCGCACGATGGCGAAGCCGCGGCCGTTCTGCCCGCCAGTGAGGACCTTCCCGGCGGCGGATCCTTCCAGCGGAATGCTCCTGCCGACCCAACTGGTGTGCCGGACAGAGTGCGTACCTTCGACAATGGCGATGTAGATTCCGGTTTCCCCAGGACCAGGAATGCTCAAATAGCAGGACTCGCCCGTGTCGGCCACCAGCCTCTTCATATGCGGTGTGCACAGAGACACGAGGGATTCCTGTCCGAGCGCGAGTGCTCCCAACTGGATGACACTGGCGCCGGGCCGGAAGTTTCCGCTCGGGTCCCGCTTCACGAATCCGCTGCCCTCCAGTGTGCGGAGGAGCCGGAGTGCGGTGCTGGCCGACAAGTCAACAACGCGTGCGGCGTCGCTCAAGCTGATGGCGCCATCGGTACAGACCGCGCTCAGGAGGGCCAACGCCCTTTCGACCGTCCGGGTGGAAGAGTCTGCTGCCACTGACTGACCTGCTTTCAAGTGGTCTGAATCACCATGTCTTGCCACTTAGTAAAAATCAACTTTCATCGAATGGCAATAGATTTCGTGAAATTACCTGAGATTCCGGGATTTGAGACGCTTGGTGGGAACAAGCCGTTTCGACGGTGTTTCAAGCCTGTTAATTGTCACGGTTCTGCGCTCAAGGTCTTGTCATGGGGTGACAAGTGGTTTTTACTTGGTGGCAGTCTTCATTCATCGGAGGAACAACGTGGAAACCGTCAATCAGCTCCTTGACTCAATCAAGGACGTGGGCCGAGATGCGGTTCGCGGAGGATACTCAAGGGCTGTCTACTCGACGCCCGAGCTCGACCTCAGGCACTGGTTCATCGAACAAGCCCAACAGCGCGGCCTCGACGTCGAGACCGACCGTAACGGCATTATCTGGGCCTGGTGGGGAAAGCCCCAGGACGGTGCCCTCGTCACCGGCAGCCACCTCGACTCCGTCCCGGGCGGGGGTGCCTTTGACGGGCCGCTCGGAGTCGCGTCCGCACTCGCCGCCGTCGACGTTCTTGCCTCTCGAGGCGTCAAGCCGAAGCGTTCGCTGGCCATCACGGTCTTCCCGGAAGAAGAAGGATCCCGCTTTGGCGTGGCCTGCTTGGGCTCGCGGCTCCTGACCGGCGCCATCGACGTCGACAAGGCGCTGAACCTGCGCGACGTCGACGGCGACACTTTCGCCGACGTCGCCCGGAGCAATGGCCTGGATCCCCGGCACGTGGGTCCCGACCCGAAAGCCATGGCGCGAATCGGCGACTTCGTCGAACTGCATGTGGAACAGGGGAAGGGACTGGGCCAAAGCGGGCCGGCCATCGCCGTGGGCAGCTCCATTCTGGGCCACGGCCGCTGGAAACTCAGCGTCAACGGCCAAGGCAACCACGCCGGGACTACCCTCATGGCCGACCGCGCCGACCCGATGGTAGCGGCCGCGCAGATCGTCGTTGCCGTCCGTGATGCGGCCGCGAAACAGGCTGATGCGAGGGCCACCGTGGGGCGCTTGACCCCGGTTCCCGGCGGCACCAACGTGATTGCCTCCCGCGTTGATCTGTGGCTTGACGCCCGCCATCCCGACGATGCCGTGACGGCACAACTGATCGAATCGATCTACCGTGCGGCCCGGGAAATCGCGGCAGGTGAGGGATGCACTGTCACCCTCACCGAGGAGTCCTACAGCGACACCGTCCATTTCGATCCCGAGCTGAGCCGACGCATCGGCGAGCTCCTGCCGGGCGCGCCGGTGCTGGCGACCGGCGCCGGGCACGACGCCGGAGTCTTGGCTGGACATGTCCCCTCGGCGATGCTTTTCGTCCGCAACCCGAGCGGAATCTCGCACTCCCCGGAAGAGTACGTGGCCGACGAGGACGCCTTAGCCGGCGCCGTCGCCCTCGCCGACGTTCTGGAGGGGCTCCTGTGAGCGGGATCTGGTGCGAGGCGGCTCTTATAGACGCCGACGGCGGTTCTGTCGCGGGCGCTTCTGCTGTGGCCGCGAGCGTCCGCTTGGAGGTGGACAACGGCCGCATCTCCGGGATCTTTACCGGCGTCGAGCCCGAAAGCGGTGACCGGATACTGAACGGCGTCGTCTTCCCGGCCGCGGCCAACGCCCATTCGCACGCTTTTCACCGGATCCTGCGCGGACGGACGCATGACGGGCGCGGTGACTTCTGGGTCTGGCGGGAGCAAATGTACCGGAGCGCTGCGGAACTGACACCGGAGAAGTACGAGAAGCTCGCCACGGCAGTGTTCGCCGAAATGGTGGTGTCCGGCTTCAGCAGCGTGGCGGAATTCCACTACGTCCACCACCAGCCGGAAGGAACGCCGTACCCGGAGCCGCACGCGATGGAACTGGCGTTGGCCAGGGCAGCCGTGGCGGCCGGGATCCGGCTGACCTTGCTGGACACCCTGTACCTCGCGGGAGGCATCGGGACGCCGCTGAGCCCGGAACAGGCACGGTTTGGCGACGCCGATGCGCAGGCTTGGCTGGACCGGCTCGGGTCACTGCGTGCCGCGGTGGCATGGAGCTTTCCGCCGGAAATGGTCGGCGTGGGGGCCGCCCTGCATTCCGTCCGAGGAGTGACCGAGGAGGCGCTCAAGACCGTCGTCCGGCAGTTGCCCACCGATATTCCGCTGCACATCCACCTCAGTGAACAACCGGCTGAAAACGAAGCCTGCGTGCAGGCCTATGGCGTCACGCCTGCCGGGCTTCTTGCCCGCCACGGCCTGCTGTCCCGGCGGCTCTCCGCCGTCCACGCGACCCACCTGACGCCGGACGACATCCAACTCCTCGGAGATGCGGGATCCACGGTGGTGATGTGTCCCAGCACCGAGGCCGATCTAGCTGACGGGATCGGCCCGGCACGCGCCCTGTCCGACGCCGGCTCGACCATCGCGCTAGGTACCGACCAACACGCCGTGATCGATCCCTGGGTTGAAATGCGCACTTTGGAACACGGGGAACGCCTCGGCTCCGGCCAGCGGGGCAGGTTTTCACCGCAAGAACTGTTCCACGCGGCCACCATCGGCGCAACCGCATCCATGGCCACGCCCATTGCGTCGGTACTAGAGGTAGCTGCGGTGTGCGATCTCATGGCTGTGGCTCCGGACTCGGTGCGAACCGCGGGTTCCATGCCCCAGCAGTTCGCATTCAGCGCGACGGCGAGCGACGTCACCGCCGTCGTCATTGCCGGTGAACTGGTGGCTTCGAATGGCGTCCATGTCCGGCTGGGGTCTCCGGGCGGGCTGCTCACCGAGGCGTTGAAGGAGTTCTCCTGAAAGACAGTGCCGGGAAGAATCAGCTGACGTGCGCCGGTGAGGCCAGGGTGCGGCCCGGGACGAAGACTCCCGGGAACCGCTCGTGGCGTATGGCGGCGGAGCTGCGATTCTTGAGCAGCTCCGCCATGACCGCAGTGCCCCGTACCGCCACGTCATGGACCGGAATCCTGAGCGTGGCGATCCCGATCTGATCGGCGCCCATCAGGATGCCGTCGCACCCTGTGATGGACAGATCCTCGGGGATCCGCAACCCTGCCGCTCTTGCGAGCGGCATGAAGGAAATGGCACGGGTATCCGACGGGAACATAGCTGCGGTGATCCGTCCTTCGGTTGCCAGCCGGACGATGTCCTCACAACGGTCCATTGAGTCGGCAAAGAGATCGGTATCGAGCTGGTGGACATCGATGCCGCGCCCGCGCAGGTGTGCCGCCATGGCGAGACCCCGCCGGTTTTCGGCTGTGGAGAGGGAGAATGCGGGAACCACCACCGCCACGGCGCGATGGCCCGCGCTGGCCACTCGGTCGGCCAGGATGGCACCGTTCGTGTCCTCGTCGTAGGAGACTCCGTAAATGCCCGGATGTTCCTCCACCCTGCCGACGGACACCACCGGCACCGAGTCGAGGAAAGGTTCCAGATCGTGAGCCTTGATGACGCCGGTGGAAACCATGAGGCCGCCGACCCGCAAGCCCAGGAGCCTTCGCAACCCTGCAAGCTCTTCCTCGGCACCCCGCGTTACCGTGGGAACCACTGTGATGAGCTGAAGCCCTGAGCGGCTGGCCTCGTTCTGAATCTCGCTGTGGAGCAGGCCGTATGCGGGATTCCTGGGATCCCGCAGAAGCAGGCCCACCAGGTCCGAACTCCGTGCCGCCAGCCCGCTGGCAATCATGTTGGGCACGTAGCCCAATTCCCGCAAGGCCCGGTTGACCTTTTCCTGGGTCTTGGGAGAAACAGACACATGCCCCATCAACACCCGGGACACGGTGGCCCGGGATACCTGGGCCAGCTGGGCGACGTCGTCCATCCGCACACCCAGCGGTGATCCTCCGTTACGTCCCTTCGGGGGCCCCAGCTCAGTCACAGCCACAACTCTACTGGCTGGCCAACATGCCCGTGGGCGCCCCCTGAAGCACGGCATTTCGGTAGGGGACCAGCAATCCCGGCCAGTCGGTCTGGATGATGTCGGCACCAAGTCCCACCAGCCGCCCCCACCCTGAATCGGGGTCGCCAAGCACGGACATCTCGTCGTCCCAGCCGCAGAACAGGGGCACCCTGTTGCTCAGGTTGATGGCGTTCAAGAGGACGAAAAGTCCCCGCGAATGGAGCCACTCCACATAGTCGGGAGAGGCAAAATCGTGGTCCGGACCTTCTGCTAGCAGTTCCATGCCAACCGTGTTGATCTCCGTGTACTCCAGCACACGGAGAACGTCCTCATGGGACCGGACCATGGGCGCGAAGGGATATTTCACCGGGTGCGCTGCCAGCAGCTCCAGCGGTTCCCGGTCCACGGGGGATTTCAGCACGGCCCTGCCCAAGACGTCGTAGCTGTCCAGGTATGGCAGAAGCCTTTCCCAGTACCACCAGGAGCGGTCCACGTTGAAGAGGGCACGAGGGTTTTGACGCAGTACCTCATCGAGCGTTGCCACCCTGTAGGGCTCGTTGCTCGCCGTCGAGCACCAGCGGTACTCCAAGGCACGGATCGATGCGGCATCCAGTGTCCTGATGTTCTCCTCGATCCCGAAGTGCATCGGCTCGTAGCCGTCGTGGAAGAGGAAGAACTCGCCGTCGGTCGATTCAACGATGTCGATCTCCACCATTTCGGCACCTTGGCGAAGGGCTGCCTCTACGGCCGGCTGGGTGTTTTCCGCGATGGTGCCGAGGCCGGTGCCGCGGTGGACGGCCACCAAGGGCCTGGCGTGCTCAAAAGCGGCATTGAGTTGGGCATTTTGCTCCACGAATCGTGGCTGTCCGAACATCTTTTTATCTCTCTTGTTGCTTGTTTGCGGCGCCAGCGGTGGCCAGCTCACGGTATGCGCGGGCGGTTTCTGGTGTAGTCGACGGCGGAGCAGGGACTACTTTTGTTGAGGAATTACGACGACGTCGCGAACCGCCGGGTCCGGCTCCCCGTCCGTAGACGAGCCACATGGTGACGCCGGTGATGACCATGAGGATGACGGTGTACACAAAGGTCAGGGCTGTGGTGTCCGTCAAGGTGTCGTTGTTGGTGGCGTTCTTGATGACGATCCCCAAAGGCTGGTACAGGGGGTGAGCCAGGAAGACAGCGGTGTCGTAGTCGTCCAGCAGGTGGTTGAAGTTCAGGACGGCTACAGCCGCCGCCGTGGGTGCGACGATCGGCAAAAGTATCCGACGGAAGGTGGTGAAGGAGCCGGCGCCAAGAATCGCAGCGGCCTCTTCCAACTGGTCGGGTACCGCGGCGAAGGCTGCCTTGAGCATCCGCAGGGTGAACGGAATCTTGCCGATCACGTAGGCAATGGCGAGGATCGCCAGCGTCCCAGTCAGGACAATGTTGCCCATCAGCCATTCGGAGTGGTCGAAAGTGATGATCAATCCGAGCGCAACCATGGTGGAGGGCAGAATCCAAGGGATATGCAGGACGTATTCGATGGCAGCAGTGACGGCGTTGCGGAATTTCTGCACGAGGCGGGCGACGAACAGCAGGCCGAAGACGACAACGATCGTCGCGACGGCACTGTAGCCGATGCTTACCAGGAACGGCCATAAGGCCGAATAGTCGGTGAATACCCGGAGGTAGTTGTCCAGGGTGAAGCTGCCGGTGTTCAGGGTGGCGCTTTGGATTGAGGCTGCGTCGGTGAAGGAAAAGACGACGATCAGGACCGGTGGGAGCGCGTAGACGGCGAAAAGTGCGTATGCCACGGCGTGCACCACAACATTTGCTACCGGGTTTTCGATCTTTTGCTTCTGCATGGAAGCGGGAACCTTGGACACGCTGAAGTAGGTCCCGCCCTTTTCCAAGCGGTTCATGACGGCCAGCAGCACGATCGTGGACAGTCCCAGGATGATGGCGAGCGTCGCGGCGAGATCCCGGGACGAGGGAGCGTTGGCGAACGTCAAAATCATCGGCGTGACGGTCTGGAAGTCCTCGCCGCCGAGTACCTGCGGGGCGGCCAACGCCCCGAGCCCGCCGAGGAAGGTCAGGATGGTGATGGCATAGATCATCGGCATCAGGGTGGGCAGAACGATGCCGCGCAGCTCTTTCCAGCTTGAAGCGCCCATCATCCGGGCGGCTTCGATGGTCTGGAAGTCCACCTTCGCCAGCGCGTTGCCGAGGAACAGCAGATGGTTTCCGGTGCAGGCGAACGTCATGACGAACACCACCGCGAACATGCCGGTGAACCAAGCCGCATTCATGCCCGGGAACACATTCAGCAATAGACGCGTGATGAAGCCACTGTCTCCGTAGATGAACTTGTAGCCGGCCACCAGCACGATTCCGCCGTAAATCAGCGTGCTGGCGTAGCCCAGCCACAATACCCGGGCACCTTTGATGTCGAAGTACCGTGTGGCCAGCACAATGAAAATCCCGACGGCGTTGACGGTCACCGAGAGCACCGCTGCAAGTAGGAAGCTGTTGCGCAGTGATTCCATGGCATGTTGGGAGGACATCAGCCGCCGGATGGCAACGAAGGAAAACTGCCCCTCCGGCATGAAGACCGTTCCAAGCAACCTGACGTTCGGGTAGATCAGGAACGTGACGGAAAACCACAACAGTACTGCCCCGACCACCAGGAACAGCGGAGACCGAAACAGTTGGCGCAACGAGCCGTTCACGAGGCGACCCCGTAGTGGGAGACACCGTACTGGGAGCCGCCGTACTGAAGGACATCGTCCGGATTGATCAGAAGCTGGACCGAATCCCCGGGCTGGAAGCCTCCCCTCCCATCCTCCTGCAGGATCCCGCGGAACATTCCGCGATCCGTTTCGACGCGGTAGCTGCTGTAGACGCCATGGTAATGCCGTGAGCTCACCCGGCCTGGGAGGGCGGGGCCGGCTTCCGATGCGACGGTACCCGCGGCCTCGATCCTGACCTTTTCGATCCGCACGTAAGCCGGCCTCGCGGGATCAAGGGGGGTCCCGCCGTCGCGCATTACTGCTTTGACGGTGGCGGGGGAGAGCTTGTTTGCATCGCCCACAAAGTTGCACACAAACTCGGTGGCGGACCGCGTGTACACTTCCCGGGGCGTTCCTACCTGCTCGATCCGGCCGTTGTTCATCACGGCAATGCGATCGCTCATGGTCAGCGCCTCGTCCTGGTCGTGGGTGACGTAGACGGTGGTGATGCCGAACTGCTGCTGTAGATCCTTGAGCTGGGCCCGGAGCTGGTGGCGGAGCTTCGCGTCGAGGTTGGACAGGGGTTCATCCAACAACAGGATTTTGGGCCGCAGCACCAGAGCCCGGGCGATCGCAACGCGCTGTTGCTGGCCGCCGGAAAGCTCAGTGACGCTCTTGCCCAGCTGTTCGTCGCTGAGATTAACTTCGCGGGCGATTTCGCGGACGCGCTCAGCGGTCTCGGCCTTGGAAACCTTCGCAACCTTGAGGCCGAAGGCGATGTTTTCCCACACGGACAGGGTGGGAAACAGGGCGTAACTCTGGAAGACCATCCCGATTTCGCGGCGGTGGCTGGGCAGGTGCGTGACACGCTTGCCGCCGATGCGGATGTCCCCGCGGCTGGGCGCGATGAAGCCGGCCAGCGCCCGGAGGGCCGTAGACTTGCCACAGCCCGAGGGGCCCAGGAGGGTGAAAAACTCGCCTTCTTCCACCGTGAGCTGGTACTCGGGCAGCGCGACAAAATCTCCGAAACGGATCTCGACATTCTCAAACGTGATCATCGGCTAGCCCTTCAAGTACTCAAGCTGGATCTTCTCGACCCACTTGTCGATGAATTTCCCGACCAAAGTCCAGTCGATCGCCTGGTTCTTGAAGGCGGCAGTCTGTTGAATAGCCTGCGCATCTGCGGTGGTGGCGGCCTTGCTGTTAGCGGGGGCGGTGAAGAACTGCTTGGACCACTTGGCCTGGACGTCTGCGGAACCGAACCAGTCGATGAACTTCTTAGCGGTTTCGGCCTTCTTGGTGCCTTTGATGAGGCCGATCTGCTGAACAGCGAAGGGGACCCCGACGGCGGGCTTCACGGCTTCTGTTGCGATCCCGTATTGCTTTTCGCGGCTCGCCTTGCCGGACAGCCACATCTGGCCGGCGTCCACCTGGGATTTCTTCATGCGCGAGTACAGGTCCTCGCCCGTGACGGCACGGCTCCCGTTGGCGAAGTAGGCCTTTACTTGTGCCCACCCTTCGGCGCTGATCCCGAGCTCACCGTTGGTGTCGGCGTAGCGGGCCAGGATGCCGGCGAGCACCATCTGGGTGGTGGCGCCTCCCAGTGCGGTGGGCACCTCGTACTTGCCTTTGAACTGGTCCTTGGTCCAGAGATCGGTCCAATCCTGTGGGGCGGCAGCAGGAGTGGCGTAGGCGGCTTTGTTGTAGACGAGCATGATCGGCTCGCGCACAATCGGCCAGAATTGCTTGCCTGACTGGTCACCCAAGGAGGCATCGACGTCCCCTGCCCAGGACGGGGTGTAGGGATCGAGTACGTTCTGGGCCTTGAGCTTCTCGAAGTACACGTTGTTCAGGCCGAACGTTACATCGGCCACCGCGTTGTTTTTCTCCGCTGTCAGGCGGTTCATCACGTCACCACCACCAAGATCAACGAAGTCGATCTTGAAGCCGGCCGTCGCGGCCTCCTTCTTCAGCCAATCGCCGCGCCCGTCGGACACCGAGTTGCTGTAGATGATGAGGGATTCGTTGGCGGAGGCTGATGCTTGGCCAGGCGGCGTGCAAGCGGTGGAAAGCAGGGATCCGGCGGCCAGTACGGCACCAAGCAGGACGATTCGACGTTTCAAAGTGTCTCCAGGGGTGAGCGGGTCGGATGCGAACGCGACTAAATGAACGCGCTTTCATTCTGGCTTTCACCGTGGAACATGCGGATTTAAATGGGTAAATCTCACGCAAACAGATGGCTACCGGGAAAAGTTGAAAGCGCGTTCATTGGATCCCAATCGCGCTTGGCACAGCCGATCGCGCCTGATGCCCAAAACCCGGGTGAGTTCCCACGCATAGGCGTGGCCATGCCACACGTTCACCCCATGGTCCGCAAGATGCGCTGCGACCTGCTGTCGTCGCCGGGACTCCATTGTTTCGCGAGCGCTCCCGTAAGCGGGTACGCACGACGGCTGGCGTTGGGGCGTCCAAGGGCGGAATGCCTAGTTACCGGGCCCGGAGGGGGCGGGCTGCCCAAGGGGCCCGTCGAGTTCCTGCCGTAGATTTGGCTAGGGTACACCTGACCAGGAGAAAACGATGATCCCTGCCAACACAGCGCACACGAACAACCGCCTTGGCGCTTGGCTCACTTTTCTGGATGCGCACGGCGTGGAAGCCTTGTCCGGCAGTGGATTCGACTGGATCGGCATCGACTTGCAACACGGCACCGCCACCCTGGACGGACTTCCCGGTTTGCTCCGCGCTTGCGAACTCAACCGAACGCCTGCTTTGGTGCGGACGTCCGGGCACAGCGCGGCGGAGATCGGCCGTGCCCTCGACGCCGGAGCCGCCGGCGTTGTAGTCCCCATGGTCGAGTCCGCGGCCCAAGCCGCGGCGATCGCTGCCGCCTGCACCTTTCCGCCAGAGGGTGTCCGCAGTTTCGGGGCCTCACGATCTGCCATCGCGGCGCCTTCGCTGCTGCAGCCCGAAGGGAAAGTGCTGTGCCTGGCCATGATCGAGAGCGCCGCGGGGCTGGCCAATGCCGGGGCAATCGCCCAGGCAGACGGCATCGACGGGATCTTCGTGGGTCCCTACGATTTGGCCCTGTCCCTTGGCGCCGATGGGGTCACGGATCCGAAGACCCTTGACGCGATCGGCCATGTTCTGGCGGTGGCGCGGAATCATGGGAAGCTGACGGGCGCGTTCAGTGGCTCAGCCGAATTGAGCGGTGCGTTGCGCGACGCCGATCTGCTGGCTGTCGACTCGGATCTCGCCTTCCTGAGGTCCGGGGCCGAAGCCAAACTGGTGGCCACCCGTGCGGCACTTTCGGCCGCACGGGAATAGGCTCACCGACTTAAACGCTGCGGGCCTTCACGGGCGGACGCATGTACGTGGTTCGGCTTGGCCGGACGCCCAGCCGGACGCTGCTTTCGAGCCAGGTGACAGCGGCACCGGTGGGTTCCACCACCGGTACGTACGTGCCGTTCTCTTCGAGCCGGCGCTGGAGTGCAGCAGCCACCCCAAGCATCCCGGTGCAACCGAGCACAATAACATCGGCCTCGCCCTTGTCCACGGCCTCGGAGGCCTGCGCATGGAGGCGGTCCAGGAGCAGTTCGTGGTCCTCCAGACCAAGCACCGGCAAGTCCACAACGCGGATGCAGCCGATCCGCTCGCTCAAGCCGTACCGCCGGGTGAGGCTGCGCAGCATCGGCAAGACGTTGGGAAGCACGGTGACGATGCCGACCCTTTCGCCCAAGCTCAATGCGTGGAGGACTGCCGGTTCGAAGCCGCCAACCACCGGGTAGTCCGCAATTTCCCGCGCCGCGTGCACCCCCGGATCGCCGAAGCAGGTAACAAACACGGCATCGACGCCGTCGCTGCTTGCCTCGTCGATCCGGTCGAGGATGCCCGGTGCGGCGAGGGCTTCGTCGTACTCGGACTCGATGCTTGCTGTTCCGCGGGCGAGGGCGACCACGTCGAAAGTCGTCCCGGGTGAAACCCAAGCGGCGATCTCAGCCCCGACCGACTCGGCAAAGGTGTCGCCGATGACGGGGACTATGACTCGAAGATGCATGACAGATCCTCCTGTAGGGGTACATGTGCTGGCAACACTAGGTCCCCCGTTCACAACCCGGAACGGGCAGCGAGCACTGCGAATACGGGATGACTGTGCGGGTTGCCCTGAACTGTCGGAACCCTTAACCGTGCTCGGTCTCGATGCTGCGGCAGGCCAATTGAAGTGCAAGCCGCTGGTTGGGATCATCCAGGTCCACGCCCAGGCGCTCGCGGAGACGGTGCAGGCGTGCCGTGACGGTGTTGCGGTGCAGGCCCAGAACGATGCTCGTGGTGGACACCGAGCCCCCGGCCTCGAGGTAGGCCCGCAAGGTGCGTAGGAGTTGGCCGCCGTCCACGCCTTTGAGCGGGGCCAACGCGGTCTCGGCGAAGGCCCGCAGGATCTCGGACTCCTGCCACGCGGCCAAGAGCCTCGCGACGCCCAGCTCATCGATGTGTTCGGCCGCAGGACGGTATTCGTGGGTCCTCGCCAATGTTGCGGCGTCGCGGGCCTCCAGGAGGCTGCTGACCAGCCCTCCGGGTCCGTGATGAACGCGCCCCACTCCGGCCACCACCTCCCAGTGTGCGGGCAGCTGGGCCAGCATGAGGCGCACCGAACGCAGGACCCGGCGGCCATCCGACGACGGCGGTTCGGTGGCGCTGCTGATCCAAACTGTCCACCCATCACCGCGGTCCACCACGGGTCCCATGAGCTTTTGGGCCTCAAGGGCGTTCCGAAGCTTCCTCATCGACGTGACCGGATCATCCCGCAAAGGGTCCGGCACCCTCGCGGTCCGGACCAAATGAATTCCCACGTGCCAGTCCTGGAGCCGCCAACCTGCGGACAGCGCGCGTTCCACGACGTCTTGGCTGACCACGCCTTGCCCAGCGATCAGGTCCGCGAGAAGGCGGCCGTGGAACACGGAATCCCTTTCGGCTGCTACCCGCTGGCTAATGAGCCATGCTCGGACATAAGGTTCGGCCACCGCCAGGGCACTGGCGGTGGCAATGCGCTGGTGTTCGTCGCTGCCGGCAGTGTGGGACGCGAGCCATGCGGCGGCCTGCGTTGGGCCTGGCTCGGTCACGGGATGGATCAGGATCTGTCCGTCGGCGGAGGGATCGCTGTGCTGCGGGACGGCCAGGTCCAGCCTGAGCGTGGAAGGCAGGCTGATGGGTTCGCCGTGGATCGCACTCCCGTCCGATGAGAGCAACCAGACCGATTGGGACAACGCCAAGCCCAACGCGGCCAGAATGTCCTCTGCCGTTGTCTTAGTGCTGAGGCGGCGGACGACGTCCTCGATGAGCCTGGCCCTCTGCACTTCCGGTGCACGGACCCGGATGGTGAGCCGGTGGAGCAGTTCCACGAGGTCGGCCCCCACAACGGACAGCACTGGAATGCCAAGACGGTCGGCAAGGCGGAGAGTGGAGAGCAGGGGTGGTTGTTCCTCGGAGGCGATCAGCAGGGCGGCAACGCCAGCCGATTCGGCCCGCCGGACGAGGGCCTCCAAGCGGTAGGACGGCGTCACCGCTGCCGCGGCGCACACCATGAGGTGACCGTTCGCCGTCGTCGGGAGCGCCCCGCTGTACCAGCTCAAGTCCCGGACGGGACGATCGAGTCCTTGCCTGCCGGCGACGACGGCGGCACCGGCGAGCACCGTTTCGGTGAGGAGATCCCGCACGCTGACCGGAGCGTACCCGGCGGTCATCGGGTGGCCTCCGGCTGGCCGGCGTCGATCCCGAAAGCGGTGAGTCCGATCAGCTCTTCAGCGCCGTCCGGCCAACCCGGAATCGACGAAAGGCGGAGCAGGGCGATGGATTGTCCCGAACGGAGCCTGTCCGGCGGAACGGGAACAAAGGTCACGGGGTCCAGCACAGCCAGGACGTCGGGCGCGGACGCGCGGGAGACGCCGTCGATGGCCACGTTTAGGTATTCGTCGAGCATGTCCAGCCTCAGGATGTGCCCGGCTGAGCGGTCCGTGACCGTGAGGCTGCCGGGGACTTCGCCGCGGCGGGGCCGGATCTCGTCCACCCTGCCCTCGCACAGCAGCTCGCCACCCAGCCGCTTGGCGAGGTCCGAAACACTGCGCCCCGCCGAAGCGGCGAGGGCCCGGCCGAGCGCGAGGCATTTGCTCACCGAACCGGGCAGGCCAAGTGCTGCCAAAGTGTCGGCCCGGCAGGGGTAGAGAGCCACTGCTGCGGCACCACCAAGGGCGGCGACGTTGGCGCGCATGATCCTGTCCGCCGCATCGATGGAGGCGGATTCGACAATGACGGAGTCTCCCGCGGGCCCAACCACTGCCATGGGCGTGGCCCGGTGGCCTGCGGCGGCGAGGGTTGTCTGGCTGATCCGGGGGAAAGCCCGGCCCATGAGGTCGCCGTCCACCACGGGAAGCCCGAGCACTTGCGCGGCAACCAAAGGGATGAGGGCGTTCAACCCGCCGATTTCGATCACGCCAATGGCCCCAACGCGTTGCCGCAGGGCACCTGCCAGCGCGGTAACAGCGTTGGCAAAGTCTTCCCCGCCCGGTGGCCGCTCCGCGACGACGTCCGGCGCCCCGGCGAGCCCGACATGGACCACTACCGTGTCCGGAGGCAAATCACCGGCCGCTACCAGACGGGCGCGCCCTCCGCCTTGGAGCACATGCCGTAAAAGCCGGGATCCGACGGCGGCATCCCCGCCGCCGCCGGACCCCAGCAGACCTGCTCCCGCGGCCAGCGCGGATACGTCGTCCACGCCCAGATAGCGTTCCACCGGTACTCGTTGCCTCACGGCAGTGCTGGCACGGGATAGGTCCTCATGGTGATCATTGTGGCACGGGCGATTCAGCCGATTGGCATGTACTCGTGGTGGTAGCCGAAGTAGCCAGGTCCCACCAGTTCGAGCGCAGCATCGGTGCGCCAGCGGGGGTCGCACGGGGCAGCGAGGACCGTGACACGGACACCGTAGCGGAGCATCTCCGTGGTGACTGGCTCGCCGGAATCCGTGTCCAGGACACAGATGAGATCCGGGACGCTGGCCACCACTTCGCCGTCGCGCCGCGCCACGAGGTGTTCGTTCTGGAAGGCGAGTTCGAAGCGCGAGCCCAGGTCCTCGCCGACGCCATCCAAGTGTGCCTCGCCTCGTGCGAAACCGGCCTCCGTCCTGCGCTGGATGTCCACGATCTTACCGGTGAACAGCTTCTTGCCGCGCAGCAGCTCCGTGGCCACCGCGACGGGATCCCGGTGCTGCTCGCGGGCTTCTCGGATGCCGGTTCCCAGCCGTTCGCACAAGGTGATGGTTCCGGGAACCATGAGCTCCTTGATTTGCTTACCGGTCAAGACATACAGGCTGACCGCGGCGGTGCAGCCCATCTCGAT
This sequence comes from Arthrobacter sp. 2RAF22, assembly GCF_052115325.1. Taxonomy (NCBI): domain Bacteria; kingdom Bacillati; phylum Actinomycetota; class Actinomycetes; order Micrococcales; family Micrococcaceae; genus Arthrobacter; species Arthrobacter sp. 2RAF22. Next base: position 18,385 of record NZ_JBFRGL010000010.1, read on the forward strand.
AGTTACGGCGCGGGCCAAGCGTTCGGCCCAGGCATTATCGACGGTCTGCAGTGTAATCGCATTTCCGCGTTCGTCCGCCATGGTCATGGGGCTTGCGTGGACTCCGCTGAGTGTCGGCAGGACCATTTGAAGTTCCGGGAAGGCGCGCCCCATGGCGTCAGCATCAACTAGCGGCAAACCCAGTTCCGCCGCGGCAACAAAGGGAGTCACGGAGTTCAGGCCGCCTGCCTCGATGGAGACGGTGTGCGTGACGCGCTTGCCGATCAGTTGCTCGACGGCGCGCAGCGCGTTCGTGGCTTCGTCGCCGGCCGGCATCTTCTCCAGCATCACGGTCGGTGCGCCCATGAGCGCGACGGGGACTACGACGGCGTCGTCCGGCAACTCGTCGACGTCGAGCAGTATCACCGGACCGTGCTGGCGAAGCGCCTGCTCGGCCAGGAGCCTGCCCACGTAGGGATCGCCGCCGCCGCCTGTGCCCAGCACAGCGGCTCCGCGGGCGATGTCCGACATTTGGGTTTCATCAATTTCACGCATTGTTGCCTCCAAGAGCCAGGTTGCCGACTGCCTTGACCCGGATGCGCGTGGCGTTGCCGGGCAAGTACGCCAAGGGAACTTCTTCGATGTCCACGATCGAGACCGAATCGGGGCGTGCACCGGCTGCGATGGCACGGTCGGTGGCTTCCTGCCGCGCGGCGTCGAGCACTGAATCGCGGCTGCCGGGATCCACAGAGAAGACCCGGTCCACTTCGCCGCCCACTTGCGCGATGGCGGCGCCGATCGCATTGGCAACGGAACCATGCTCGGGCCGCAGCACTGCCGAGGCGCCGGCCAGGTTGTCCGGAACCAGGAAGCCGCCGCCGCCGACCACCACCACGGGCACAGGTTCGGCCGAGGTCCGCATGCGGTCAACGGTTTCAGCCGTCCGCGTAGCGATGCTTTCCAGGGCGGCCCGCACCATTGCGGGGTCAAGCCCTGCGACGCGGTCGTTGTCACCGAGTTGGATCAGGCCAGCGGCTGCGGCAACGTCGGTGGCCGTCAGGGTATCTCCGCCGAACAGCAAGGCACGTTCGGTCAACGCGTAGCCGACGCTGCCTGGGCCTACCTCGACCCTTCCGTCGAGCGAGCGGACCAAACTGCCACCGCCAATTCCAATGGACAGCACATCAGGCATGCGGAAGTTCGTCTGTACCCCGGCGACCGCGACGTCGGTGGAGGCCTCGCGCGGGAAGCCAGACTGGAGGATGCCGACGTCGGTGGTGGTGCCGCCGACGTCGACCACCGCGCAGTCCTGCTCTCCGGAAAGGAACGCGGCCCCGCGCATCGAGTTGGTGGGGCCGGACGCGAACGTGGCCACGGGGTACCTGCGGGCGTAGTCGATGTCCATCAGGGTGCCATCGTTCTGGCTAAGGTATACGGGAGCGCTGATGCCCGCTTCGGCAACGGTGCGGCTCAGGCCCGAGGTGACGTGATCGGCGAGGTCGCGGAGTGCCGCGTTGATGATGGTGGCATTCTCGCGGCCGAGCAGGCCCATCCGTCCGATCTCGTGGGAGAGGCTGACGGACAGCTCCGGGTATTCGCTGTCCACGATCTGTGCTGCCCGCAGCTCGAACTCGGCATTGATGGGGGAAAACACCGAGGACAGGGCGATGGAGCGGGCCCCTGCATCCGCGACCTTGTCCAGGACTTCCCGGAACTCGCGCTCGTCGAAGGGGCTGATCTGGCGACCGTCGTACTCGTGGCCGCCGTGGCAGAGGTAGCTGTGTCCGCCGAGGACATCCACCAAGCGGCGCGGCCAGTCCACCAGGGGCGGCAGAGCCCGGGTGGCCGGAAGTCCGAAGCGGATGGCCGCCGTCGGGGTCAGGTTCTTGCCCTCCACGAGCGCGTTGATGAAGTGCGTCGTGCCGATCATGACGGCGGCTACGTCGCCGGGATCGAAACTGGCCGCTTCTCGGAGTTGCCGCAGGGCGCTGACGATTCCGCTGGTGACATCTTCGGTGGTGTGGGTCTTGGTGGCAGCCAGGACGCTGCTGCCATTCATGAGGACGGCGTCGGTATTGGTGCCGCCGACGTCTATGCCGATGCGCATCATGGTTGATTCTCCTTTGATTTCGGGTTCAGGGGCAGCCGGGTTCGGCGTCAGGGTGTGGCCCTAGGAGGCGGCAGGTTCCGGGACGGAGGCGGGTTCGTGGTCCGGGTAGGTCTTGGTGCTGCCGATGCCCCGGATCAGGCCAAGTCGCCCTGCGACGGCGTAGAGGATGAAGGCGATGAAGAGGGAATTGATGGACGGCAGTCCCCAAGCCACGAAGTATCCGATGACGGAGGCGAGTACCCAGATCACGATCGTGGCGGGTACCCAGGCGGGAGCATGCTCAGGCAAACGGCCGAGCTTGCGGCTGGATTCCAGTTCAGGGCGCCATTTCCGGACCACGAAATACTCGGCCACCATGATGCCCGCGATGGGTGGGAAGACCACGCCGAGAAGGATAAGGAAGTCCGTGAAGTGTCCTAGGATTCCGGCAGCGCCCAGGACTGTGCCGATGAGGCCGACGGTGAGGGTGACGGCACCGCGGTGCAGTTTGCGTTTCATGGTGCGGTCGGCAAAGTTGACGATGCCCAAGGAGGCCGCGTAGAGGTTCCAGTCGTTGATCTTGAGCGTCGCGGTGATGACGATCAGTGTGCCGATGAAGCCCGATGTCGATGTGACGATCGCTACGACGTCGTTGGTCTTGAGTGCCAACGCCAGGAGGACACCGATGAGGCCGATGACGTACTCGCCGAGGGTGATGCCGAGGACGGTCTGCTTGACGACGTCCTTGGCGGAGCGGTTGAAGCGGGACATGTCCGGCGTAATGACCGCGCCAACGATGAAACCGCCCGCCACGATCGTGGTGCCCTGGATGAGTGTGAGTGTGGGTCCTCCCGGTGGTGCCGTGAGGAGGTCGCCCAGGCTGTGCTTGGACAATTCGGCAATGATGGACCAGCCCGCGAGCAGGAGGAAGGCCGGTACTGCGACGTACGCGGTCCAGGCCATGGAAGCCATGCCGAACATGACGATCAGGGTGACCAGCACGCCGAATATCAAGGCCCATGCCCACGCGGGCAGGACTCCGACGAGGTTGGCCAACCCTTGCGCGGAGACGGCGTTCTGGATGCCGAACCAGCCGATGGCACTCAGGCTGATGGCGATGCCGATCAGCGATGAACCGGCTCCGCCGAAGCCGGTCCATCGGGCGAGTACCGACGTCGACAGGCCTTCGCGCTGTCCAGCGATACCAGTGAAGATGGTGACGATTTCGAGGATGACCGAGCCGAGAGTGATGGCAAGGACGGCGCTCCAGAAGTCCATGCCGAAGCCGAGGGTGGCGCCCAGCAGGAAGCTCGCCAGGGAACTGAGCTGGCCGAAGCGCTGGGTCGCTACGGAGAACCAGTGAAAGCGTGCGGATGCGGGAACCCGTTCAAGTGCATAGTCATCGTGGCCGACTGCTGTTGCCATCGGGACCTCCAAGGATTGTGGGTTGGGGAGGTCTTCAAGATATGCCGGAATGTGGGACGCATCACGGGGCGTGATGCCCTGTTTACGAACGGTAACAGGGCATCATGCATTTCCTGTCACCCAAGACGCTCGCTCACCTTTGGGGTTGTTTTTCGAAACCGTCGCTCACATCTAGTGAGCGAGCGTTTCCGGATTTGTCCCTTTATGTGAGCGAGCGTCGGTAGAAACGGCCCTATATGTGAGCGAGCGTCGGGGCCAGGGCTACTTCAACCCCGAGCGGACAAATGCATCCACCACGTATCGCTGCAAGAAGATGTAGATCAGGAAGATCGGCAGACAGGCGAGCGAGGACGCTGCCATGATGGCGCCCCAGTTGTTGCCTTCGGCGCCGAGGAACCCTCGGATGCCTACCTGGATCAGGGCATCGGACTTCTGCATGATCAGCGAAGGCCACAAGTATTCGTTCCAGGCGCTGATGAACAGCATGATGCCCAGGGCTGCCAGCGCTGGCCGGAGGTTCGGGACAACCACTTCCCACAGCGTCCTCCAGGATGACCGACCATCCATCTGGCTCGCATCCAGGAGGTCTTTGGGGAAGGCTTCGAGGTGTTGCCGCAGCATCATCACCGCGAAGGCCGAGCACAGCTGCGGGATGACGACGCCGGTGATGGTGTTGAGAAGGCCCATCTGCGAAACCAGCAGGTAGTTGGGAATCATGGTGACCTGGAAAGGCACCAACCAGGAACCGACAAACAGCAGGTACAAGGCCTTCTTTCCGAGGAAGTCCCAGCGCGCAAAGCCGTAGGAAGCAAGGATGGCCACGAGCAGTTGGGACACCGCCAAGGTCAGTGCCATGCCGAAGGTATTCGCTAGCATGCCCGCGATGGGGATGGTCTTCAGGACGTACTGGAAGTTCTCCATGCTCAGGGGTCCCGGCAACGGGTTGGTGGACAAAGCGTCCGACGACGGCCGGAAGGCCGTGACGAACATCCAGTAGATGGGGAAAATGGAGACGACCGCCAAGGCGATCAGCAAAGCGTGGCTGGGCACTAGCCGCAAAGACCCAAGCCGGAACGACGCAAACCGCAGGCGTCCGCGCCCGGCGGCAGGCGCCGTCGTCGGCCCTGAAACTTTCGTCGGCCCTGAAAGCGGGGCGTCCACGGAACCAGGCTGGGCCGGCGGGGCGATGGTGATGAAGGCCATGGTGGCTCTTTCTAGTTGTCGTAGAAGCTGAGTCGCTCCGAGAGTTCCACGAAGACGAGGGCAATCAGCCCGAATCCAAGGAAGAAGAGCGTGCCCGCCGCGGAGGACAGGCCGGCGTCGAAGTTCCTGAAGCCGAACTGGTACAGCAGGTAGTAGATGTTGGTAGATGAGTTGCCCGGTCCGCCCTGCGTCACAAGGTCGATGATGGGATATGTCCACTGCGCGGACAGCAGGATGGTCATGAGCGAGAGGAACACCAGGCTCGGAGAGAGCAGCGGGATGATGATCCGCCACGTGATCTGCCTGCCGCTGGCGCCGTCGATGGATGCAGCGGCGGCATAGTCCGGGCTGATGCCCGCCAGCCCGGCCGATACCACCAGCACGCCGAAGCCGAGCATCTGCCAGCCGACAATCACGATCACCGCCGTCATCGAACTGTCGGGATCGCGGAAAACGTTGCCCATCGGTGCGCCCAGGGCGGCGGCGATCGCGGGAATCGTTCCGCCCTCAGGAGCGAACAGCCACCGCCAAATGGCACTGCTCGCCACGGGCGTGATGAGGAAGGGAACGAAGATCAGGGCCTGGTACGCGGTGCGCGCCTTGCCCTGGACCTTGCGCGAAAGCAGCGCGAACACGAGCGGCAAGGCAACGGAAATGCCCAGGAACGCCAGGATATACAAGCCGGTGTTGATCAGGGCTTGGTGCAGTTCGGGCAGGCTCAGGACCTTCGCGTATTTTTGCACGTCAACGTATTGCTTGGGCTTGGTAGGAATCAGGTTCCAGTCGTTGAAGGACAAGTTGACGGTCTGTCCCAGCGGCCAGTAGGTCCAGACGAGAAGCAGGACCACGGCGGGAAGGATATAGAGATAGGGGCTTAGCGCGCGGCGCTTGGGACGCCGATTGGCCGGGAGCCCCGCCGGGCCGGCAAGGGTAATGCCCGTTGCCGGCCCGGCGGTTTCGATAAACATTCTTGCGGCTTCCTTCCGGTGCCTAGCGGGCGCTGGCGGCGAGTTCGCCGTCGGCCGTTTCGGCAGCGATGGAGAACTCGACGTCGGACTCCTCACCGGGAGCGGTCATCGCTGCGGTGGCCTCTTCGAGGGTCATCTTCTCGAACGCGGCCATCTGCTCAGCCGTGACGGAGTACACCGTGGAGAACTCGCCGATCGGCACAACGGAGCTGAGCATCTTGTCCTGGTAAAGGTGGATCAGGTTGAACGCCTGCGCACCGTTCTGGCCGCGCATCGACTTCGGCGCGACGTTGAGGTCCTGCGTGTAGCACGTGGCCGAAGCAACCGTGACGGGAGCGCCGCCGAAGGTGCTGAAGGTGGAGTAGTGCAGGTGGCCGGCCAGGATGCCACGGACGTCGGTGCCTTCGATGACCTTCTCGAAGCGGCTCTGCTCGCGGAGTTCGAACATGGCCATCATCTCCAGCGGGCTGGGAACCGGCGGGTGGTGCAGGGCGATGAGGGTGCCGTGCGGGGCCGGGGTGGCGAGGACATCGGACAGCCAAGCGAGCTGCTCGTCGGAGATTTCGCCGTGGTGCTTGCCCGGAACGGTGGAGTCCAGGGCGATGATGCGCAGGCCGTTGACGTCGTGCACCATGTCAACGGATTCCTCGCCGGCGTCGGAGTCGAGGAGGCCCGAACGGAAGGCGGTACGGGCGTCGTGGTTGCCCATGACCCAGATGATCTTGGCACCGAGTTCCTCGGCTACGGGCTCCACGATGTTGCGGAGGCGGACATAGGCGTCGGGGCGGCCAGTGTCGGCGAGGTCGCCGGTGAATACCAGTGCTTCGGGCTTGACCTGGGCCTTCACGAAGTCGCGGAACAGTTGGCGGAGGTTCTCGTCGCTGTCCACGCTGCCGTGCAGGAGGTCGTTGTCGGCCACGAAGTGGGTGTCACTGATGTGCAGGATGAAGTGCTCGGGGGCGGGGTGCTGGAGTTCGGTGTTCATGGTCTTGTCTCCTTGTAAGTGAGTGCTTCCTAGCGGGTGGAGCTGATGGTCAGGACATCCCTGAGCCGTTCGAGGTCGGCGTCGCTGAAACCGTGTGCCTGGAGCAGGCCGGTGGCGCTGCCATACATTTCGTCCATGAGGTCCAGCGTGGTTTCCAGGACGGTGGCGGGGCTCGCGGAGATGATTTCCCGGAGTTCCCCGCCGATGCCCGCAAGGCCCGGGTGGCTGGAGGCGGCGGCCATCATGGCCTCGCTCCATTCGCCGCGAAGGTTTTCCTCGCTGGCTGTGTAGTCGAGGATCACCTGCTCGCGGTCCACGCCCGCGGCCAGGAGGGCCAGGGCAATCACGACGCCGGTGCGGTCCTTGCCCGCCGTGCAGTGAACCAGTACCGGATCCGTTCCGGAGTCGGCAATGAGGCGGATAGCGGTGGCAAGGCGCTGGGCGTGGCTCTGGACCATGAGCATGTAGATGTGCGAAAGGGTGGTGATCTCCGCGGTACCGGGGACGTTGCCCTCTTCGAATATCGGGTTGTGCCTCGTGTCGACGGCGAGTCCGTCAAGGTTGCTGGGCGACTTCGCCAGCTCGGTCCGGTCTCGCAAGTCGATCACCAGGCGGATGCCGAGCTCGGAGAATTGCCGGCGTCCGGCGTCGGTCAGTCCGTGGAGCGCGTCCGAGCGGTACAGCTTCCCGTCACGGACGGTCCGCGCGGCGGCGGGCTCGCTGGCCGCGGCGGGAGCGGCGGCCGGATAACCCGCCGTGCTCCGGAAGTTGTAGGTGCCCTCTACGGGGTAGGGGCGGTTGCGGGTTCCGAAGACTGCGTCCTCGGCGGTGGTTGTCACAGCTTGTGTCCTTCCTGATGGGGAAAAGGGTTAGGGGATCAGGTCCTGCGCGCGCTTCTGGGCGTCGGCCATGGTGGTTTTTGCCTCCTTGCCGTAGTAGACGACGTTCTCGACGGCCTTGCCGAGGATGTCGTCGATCTGCACGTAGCTGTTTCCCGGGTAGGAAACCCACGGCTGCAGGCGGTCAAGCTGGGCGAGGTTCGGAGCCAGGAGCGGGTTCTTCTGGGCCCAGTCGTAGAGCGAGCCGCCCGGAGCGGTGAGCGAGGTGCGCAGCGGCAGGTAGCCGATCTTGGTGGAGATCTGCTCGTAGGCGTGGTCGCTGGTCATGAACTTGATCAATTCCCAGCCGGCGCGCTGCTTCGCTGGATCCTGTGAGAGGACGAACAGGGCCGATCCCGAGTTGGTGGGCACGGCAGGCTTGCTGCCGAAGGAGGGCATGCCGGCTGCTTTGAGCTCCCAACCGCCCTTGGTGGCAGCGGACATGAATGAGCCCTGGAGTGCCGACGTAGTGAGGATGAAGGCGGTGTCGCCCTTGGGGAGGCCTTCGTATTGTGCGTTGCTGTCTGCGTTGCGCAGCACGCCGTCCTTCGTCAGCTGTGCGAGCTTCGTAACGGTGTCCACGGCCGCGTCCGAGCCGAAGCCGATGGTCTTGCGGTCATCGGAGAGGACCTGGGCCCCGTTCGACTTGAAGACACCCTGCATGCACCAGTTGCCCCCGATGCTTGCGCAGGAGATGTCCAAGGACGGTTTTCCGGTCTTCGCGGAGACCGCTTTTGCGGCTGCTTCCACCTTGTCCCAGGTGGAGAGGTCAGGGTTGGTGATTCCGGCGTCGGCGAGCTTGGTGGCGTTGTAGAACAGGACGGGCGTGGAGAAAACGTAGGGAATGCCGTAGGTCTTGCCGTTCCAGTCGGCCAGGTGCTTTGCGTTGGGGTGGAACGGGTGGGCACCGCCGAGGGCGTCGTCGACGGCTTTCTGGCCGACGAGGTCGCTGATGGGCTGGGCACCGAGCTGGGTGGCGGCGAAGTCGAGGGAATCGAACGTCAACTGCGCGACGTCGGGCGCGTGTCCGGCAAGGAGCTGCGTCTGGACGCTGCTGACCGTGTTGGACCCGACGGCGCCGCCGCCCTGTGGTGCCTGCGCGGTGACGTGGATGTTGGGGTGGGCCTTCTCGAAGTCGGCTACGAGGCCTTTGACGGTATCGGTCCACACGCCAGCCTGGGCCAGGTTGTAGCTTTCGAAGGTGATGTTGACTTGCTGGTCTGCTGTGAGCTCAGGGATGGCTTGGTTGCTCACGGTGCTGGCCTGCGAGGTGCCGGAGCAGCCCGCGAGTGCCAGGGCTGCCGTGCCGGCGGCGATGGTCAGTGCAATTGAACGGAGAGGGCGCACAATATTTCCTTGATTGCTGGGTTGGGTGGGTGCTGCTGGTTCAGGGTTGGGTCCGGAAGAGGGGAGGCTAGGCAGATGCCGCCGGCTGCGCGGAGCTGGCTGTGGAGGCATGCTTCGCGTCTGCTTGCCATTCGAGGCGGCGGCCGCTTGCGCGGTCAAAGAGATGGAGGTTCTTGGCATCGGCACTGAGTACGACGGCGTTGCCCGGCTCCCAGTGTTGGCCTCGCGGGGCGCGGACGGCCACGCGGTTCCCGCCGACGCGGCAATAGATCACCTGTTCGCTGCCGAGGTTTTCGGCCAGGTCAACGATGCCCCGCAGGGCTGCCCCGGAGCTCGGCGCGGCTGCGGAAGAACCGGGTGCGTGGATGCTCAGGTGTTCCGGGCGGACGCCCAGCACCACGTCCCGCCGGGGTGTTTCCCCGTCCCACAGCACTGCTTCGACTGAAGGCGCCATGACGGTGATGGAGCCGTTGCTGGTGGAAAGTTCGGCATCGATCAGGTTGGTGGCAGGGGAACCAAGGAAGCCTGCGGCGAATACGGATGCCGGCTTGTCGTAGAGCTCTTCCGGCGTGCCGAGTTGCTCGAGTTGGCCCCCGTTGAGCAGCGCGATCTTTGTTGCCATGGTCATGGCTTCCACTTGGTCGTGCGTGACGTAGATGAACGTGGCACCGAGGCGCTTGTGCAGTCCGGCCAGCTCCTGCCGGGTTGCGGTCCGGAGCTTGGCATCCAGGTTGGACAGCGGTTCGTCCATGAGGAAGGCCTTGGGTTCGCGCACCAAGGCGCGGGCTACTGCGACTCGTTGGCGCTGGCCACCGGAGAGTTCCTTGGGTTTGCGGTCCAGGAGGTGGCCGATCTCCACCATGTCGGCCACGGCTTCGACGCGCTTCTTGACTTCCTGCTTGTCGGTGCGCCGCACGTGGAGCGGGAAGGCGAGGTTCTTCGCCACGCTGAGGTGCGGATACAGCGCGTAGCTCTGGAACACCATCGCCAAATCGCGTTTCTTGGATGGAGCGGCGGTGATGTCCGTTCCGTCCAGTTCGAGCGAGCCCGACGTCGGTTCCAACAGGCCCGCGATCATACGGAGCAGGGTGGTCTTGCCGCAGCCGCTGGGGCCGAGCAGGACCAGGAAATCACCATCTTCGACGGTGAGCGATACGTTCTTTACCGCCGACACGTTCTTGAATGAACGCGACAACTGGTTGAGCACAAGTCGGCCCACGAGCACCTCCGGGGAAACGATGTTTCCTAAATCGAATTATTTAGGAAACGTCTTACCCTTGAAGGGTGGGGCTCGATCATTAACGGTCGGTGCGGAGTTGATGAACTCCCCGTGCGCGGACAGGAAACAGTTGAAACTGCCCGCGTTTCGCGCCAAAAACTATTCGGGGTTTTCCACCATGTGGAGGACTTCCTCGAACACCGCGGAGCGGGCGCGCTCAACCTCGGGGGAATCCGCGGTCACTGCGGCGTGCAGGGCGGACAGCACCAGCATCTGGACGATATTTCCAATAGGCAGCTGGTCGTTCCAGGAATGGAATTCCGCCCCGGCCACGAGCGTGTGGGTCGAGAGATCGGCAAGCTCAGACTTCGCGTAGCTGGTTACCCCGATCACCGTGGCCTTGCGTTCAGCCGCTATCCGGGCAGAACCAACAGTGAAGGAGTTCATTCCGCTGTCGCTCACGGCGATGCAGACGTCGCCCGCGGAGAGGAGCTTGGCGGTGATGTGCTGCGAAACAATGTCGGATGGCGCCTCGCATCCAACGCCCGCGGCCAGAAAACGCAGGGCAAGCGATTGGGCCGGAGCGAGTGAACCACCATTCGCCACCACCAGCAGGCGTCCGCCCTGGCGAATCGCGCGGACCGCCGCATCGAACGCCTCGAAGTCCAAAGACCCTAAAGCTCCGCGGATATCGTGGGAGGCGCGGGAAAAGATCCCGGAGACCAGGTGCTCCGAGGAACCGGGTTCGCCGGTTGCCCCCGATTCTTCCTGCTGGATGCTGTCCCGTGCCGCGGCGCCCAGATCGCGCAGCAGGACTTGGCGCAAGTGCTGGAATCCGTCGAAGCCCATGCTTTTGCACGCCCGGACGATCGTCGCAGGCGATGTGCCCGTCCGGGTGACCAGATCGGCTACCGACATCCTGGCCACGGTTTCGGGGGACTCGAGGCACAATTGCGCCACCCGCTGTTCACTGGGAGCCAGCGAGGGGAAAATCGACTTGATGTGTGCGCGGGAGCCGCCCAGAGGCGGTTCCGATTTGTACGGGGTCATTCGCCTTTCATACCAGATTCACTTGAATAGCGAACCAGCAGCGCCGAAACCGACGACGGCGGGTGCCTGCCGCCGTCGGGCATCGACGCCTATCAGTCGAGCGGCAAAGTGACGGTGACGCAGGTACCCTTGCCTGGGCTGGAGACGACCGAGACGTCGCCGCCCACTTCGCTGACGGCGATGGACATGAGGCGGAGCCCGAATCCGTGGTGTGCGCCCGCGGGAGTCGCCTGGCTGTCGAAGCCCGCGCCGTTGTCCGTGACAGTCAGCCGGATCCCGTGGTACACGGCGGCCAAGCGGACTGTGACGTCGTGGGCATGCGCATACTTGAAGGCGTTGCTGAGCACTTCCTTGGCGGCGTGGTAGAGCAAGGAAGCGGAGCCGGACGAGATTTCGACACCGTGGTGCGGCGTCTCCCAATGGATTTCGGTCCCTTGGCGGCGGAGCGGTGAGGCCAAGCGGTCGATGCAGCCGGCGAGCCCCAAAGCGTGGAAGTCAACGGGTTGCTGATCGGTGATTACGCCATTGATGGCGGTGACCTCGTCCAGGGCTGTTGTTGTCTTCATGGCCGGTCCTGCTCCCCTTGCAGCTTTAGTGCTTTCGCCGGCGAATGGGTTCCGCCTGTGCTTGCATTAAGACTGGACCAGAGGCGTTAAGGTTCCCGCGATATTCAGTTAGTTTCGCCCTAATTTTTTGTCAGGAATCCCTACTTCGCGAGGAAGCCGAGCAAAGCCTGGTTGATCTCGGCGCCATGCGTCCACAGCAGGCCGTGCGGGGCGCCGTCGATTTCGACATATTCGGCACTGGGGAGCGCTTCGGCGAACCTCCGGCCGGTGACGTCGATGGGGAGGATGTTGTCCGCGGTGCCGTGCACGATCAGGGCGGGAACGTCGATCTTGGGGATGTCGGCCCTGAAATCCGTGAGCCACGTGGGCTGCGCCGCCACCGAAGCGTAGGCGCCTGACTGGGCTGCCAGGTTCCAGCTGGCGGCGACTGCCTCGTGGCTCAGGCGGTGCGTTCCGAGGAAAGTGGAGGCGTTGTAGAAGTTGTTGAAGAATTCGGTGAAGAAAGCATAGCGATCGGAAATGACGGCTTCCGTGAGACCGTCGAACACTGACTGCGGGACGCCTCCGGGGTTGTCCGCCGCCTGTAGGAGGAACGGCTCCAAGGATGCGAGGAACACTGCTTTCGCCACCCGGGCCGAGCCGTAGGTGCTGATGTAGCGTGCCACTTCGCCGGTACCCATCGAGAAGCCAACCAGGACGGCATCGTTCACATCGATGGTGTTCAGGAGGGTGTTGAGGTCCGCGGCGAAGGTGTCGTAGTCGTAGCCGACGGTCGGCTTGCTGGACTTGCCGAAGCCGCGGCGGTCGTAGGTGATGACGCGGTAGCCGGCGTCGAGCAGTGCGGCGGCCTGCTTCTCCCAGGACGAACCGTCCAAGGGGTAGCCGTGGATAAGGACCACTGCCTGGCCGGTCCCGTGGTCCTCGTAGTAGAKCTCGATSTCGGTGCTGTTTTCATTTCCGACGGTGATGTAAGCCATGACTACGGTCCTTTCGTAGCGGATCTTGCCGAGCGTCTCCAGCCTACTGTCCGGGTACGACGCCGGCACGCTCCGCGCCATCATGACGCTCGCTCACGTATGTGGGGGTTGCGGCGGACGCTCGCTCAGGTATGTGGGGGTTGCGGCGGACGCTCGCTCACTAACGGCTCGGGAATGAATCCAAATACTTGAATGTTCAATTAATTATGGATTTTGGAATCTTCACTTTCGGTGAGCTATCCCGCGACATCAAGACCGGAGCCTCCCTGTCACCGCACCAGCGGGTCAAGGACATCATTGAGCTGGCGAAGCTTGCCGAGCAGGCAGGACTATCGTTCCTGGGCCTGGGGGAGCATCATCGGCACGATTTCGCCCTCTCTGCCCCGGAAATGGTGCTCGCGGCCATCGCTCGGGAAACCACCAACCTTCGGCTGGGCACCGCCGTCACGGTTCTCTCCACCCAGGACCCTGTCCGGCTCTTCGAGCAGTTCTCCACGCTGGATCTAATTTCGGGCGGGCGGGCAGAGATCATTGCCGGCCGTGGCGCCTTTGTGGAGTCGTACTCCTTGTTTGGCCACAGATTGGAGGACTATGACGAGCTGTTCGAAGAGAAGCTGAACATGTTGCTCGCGCTGCGTGACAACGACAACCTTCGCTGGGAGGGAAGCCTGACCCAAACCGTCTCCGGGATGGACATAGCGCCGCGTCCGATCCAGGAAAAGTTGCCCATCTGGGTGGGCGTGGGCGGTACTCCGCAGAGTTTCGTCCGGGCGGGGCGGTTGGGCCTGCCGTTGTTTATCGCTCTGCTGTCCGGGCCGGCACGATTCCGCCGGCTCGTGGAACTGTACCGGGAGACCGCTGAAAACGCGGGACACGACGGTGCCGCCCTGCCAGTCGGCGCGGGTGGCCATTTCTATGTGGCGCCGACGTCGCAGCAGGCACGGGACACCTTCTACCCTTACTATCGCGCCTACTTCGAGCAGAACATGCCCCGGCCAGTTGACCATTTCCCGCGGAACACCTTCGATGAATGGACCGAACCGGGTGGCGGCCTGCTTGTGGGAAGCCCCCAACAGCTCGTCGAAAAGCTACTGGAAATTCATAGCGCCCTCGGCAACACGCGGTATCTGGCTCAGGTCGGTCTCGGCGGGTTGCCTTTCGCTGAGACGGCGCGGTCCATCGAGCTCCTGGCCACCGAAATCATCCCCGCAGTGAATCGTGAGATCGGCGTTGCTCTTGCGCGGTAAGCCCCACGATCTGAGCGAGGGTTGGGGAAAGGGGCCCCATATCTGAGCGAGGGTTGGGGAAAGGGGCCCCATATCTGAGCGAGGGTGCACCTGATCGCCCGCCACGCTTCGCCCTGAGGGAAAGCTCTAGTTGCCCCCAGCAACCAGTCGTAGACTGGCCTTCGAATCACTACGTGAGTTGGAGAACGATGCTCTGGAAACTTCTCGTTCAGTACCTGCGGCCACATCGGCGGCTACTGATCGCCGTCGTCATTTTCCAGTTGGCGCAGTCCATCGCGTCGCTGTACTTGCCCACACTGAATGCCGACATCATTGACGAAGGCGTGGCCAAGGGGGATACCGGGTACATCCTGGGCACCGGCAGCCTCATGTTGCTCATCACCCTCCTGCAGATCGCGTGTTCGATCACAGCCGTGTACTTCGGCGCGAAAGCCGCCATGGGCCTGGGGCGGGACCTGCGCGGGGCCATTTTCACCAGGGTGGGGGAGTTCTCCGAGCAGGAGGTCACCCGCTTCGGTGCGCCGTCGCTGATCACCCGCTCCACCAACGACGTGCAGCAAGTCCAACAGCTCGTCCTGATGTCCTGCACCCTCATGGTGGCGGCGCCCATGCTCAGCATCGGCGGGGTCATCATGGCCGTCCGGCAGGATGCGCAGTTGTCCTGGCTGATTGCCGTGAGCGTCCCCGTGCTGCTCGTTGCGGTGGGCCTCGTTGTCAGCCGGATGGTTCCGCTGTTCCGCAAGATGCAGGTCCGGATCGACACCGTGAACCGCGTGCTCCGCGAACAGCTCGCCGGCATCCGCGTGGTACGTGCGTTCGTGCGCGAGGACATGGAGGCGGAACGCTTCGCCTCCGCGAACCGGGACGTCACGGAGATGGCGTTGCGCGCGGGGCGGCTCATGGCCCTCATGTTCCCGGTGGTGATGCTGGTGCTCAACGTCTCCAGCGTGGCCGTGATCTGGTTCGGATCGTTCCGGATCGATGACGGATCCATGCAGGTAGGAACCTTGATCGCCTTCCTGAGCTACCTCATGCAGATTCTCATGTCCGTCATGATGGCTACGTTCATGGCCGTCATGATCCCGCGTGCGGCTGTGTCGGCTGACCGCATCGGGCAGGTGTTGGAGACCCAATCGAGCGTGCAGCCTCCCGCGAACCCGGTGACGGAGACCGCAGGCCGCGGCGAGCTGGAATTGCTCGACGTCGGATTCGCCTACCCGGGTGCCGAGCAGCCCGTCCTGAGCGGCATCAGCTTCCGGGCACGCGCTGGCCAGACGACGGCGATCATCGGCAGCACGGGCGCGGGCAAGACCACCTTGGTGAACTTGCTGCCACGGCTCTTCGACGCGAGCAGCGGCTCGGTGCGGATCGACGACGTCGACGTCCGCGAACTGCACCCGGACCTCTTGTGGGGGCACATCGGGCTGGTCCCGCAAAAGCCCTACCTGTTCTCCGGCACGGTGCGCAGCAACCTGCTCTATGGCAAGCCCGACGCCACCGAGGAAGAACTCTGGCGGGCCCTCTCCATTGCGCAGGCCCAGGACTTCGTCGAGGAGATGGAAGGCGGGCTTGACGCTCCGATCTCGCAAGGCGGCACCAACGTTTCCGGCGGTCAGCGGCAGCGCCTGGCAATCGCCCGGGCACTCGTGAAGCAGCCCGAGCTCTACATCTTCGACGACTCCTTCTCCTCGCTGGACACTGCCACCGATGCCAGGCTCCGCCAGGCACTCAAGCGCCACACTTCGGGCGCCACCATGGTCATCATTGCGCAGCGGGTGTCCAGCATCGCGGACGCCGAGCAGATTCTGGTGCTCGACGACGGGCGGCTGGTGGGGCGCGGAACCCACGAAGAGTTGCTTGAGACTTCCGAAACGTACCGCGAGATAGTTTCCTCGCAACTGGCAGCGGAGGAGGCGGCATGAGCAGCACAGCAGGCACCGCCAACCGCCCGCAGCGTCCCCCGATGGGACCAGGCCGTGGCGGACCGTTCGCGGGAATGAGCATCCCGGCCGAAAAGGCCATGAACTTCCTGCCCTCGGCCAAGCGGCTCCTGGGTACGCTGCGGCCCGATCGCTTGTGGCTGACCCTGGTCCTCTTCCTCGCCGTGGCCAGCGTGACGCTGTCCGTGATCGGTCCCCGGCTTCTCGGCGAGGGCACCAACTTGATCTTCGCCGGCGTCGTATCCAAGCAGCTTCCCGCCGGAGTAAGCAAGCAACAGGTCATCGACGGGCTGCGCGCTTCCGGCCAGGGCGCCAAAGCGGACATGTTGAAGGGCATGGACCTGACTCCCGGCGTCGGAATCGACTTCGGGGCGTTGTCCTCGATCCTGCTGTGGGTGCTGGTCTTGTATGTCCTGGCCTCAGCGTTCGGCTGGATCCAGGCGTACGTGCTCAACGGCGTCGTGCAGCGAACCGTGTACCGGCTCCGCGAGCAGATCGAAGCGAAAATCAACCGGCTCCCGCTGCGCTATTTCGATTCAGTGCAGCGTGGTGAACTGCTCAGCCGCGTGACCAACGACGTCGACAACATTTCACAAAGCCTCCAACAGTCCATCAGCCAGGCAGTCACGTCCCTGCTGACAGTGGCCGGCGTCATCTTCATGATGTTCCTGCTCTCGCCGATCCTGGCGCTGATCACCCTGGTCACAGTGCCGTTGACGCTCGTGACCACCGTGCTGATTGCCAAGCGCTCGCAGAAGCTGTTCGTGGCCCAGTGGAAGAACACCGGCGAGCTGAACGGCCAGATCGAAGAAACCTACACCGGCCACGCGCTCGTGAAGGTGTTCGGCCGCCAGCGCGAAGTGGAGGAGCGCTTCCGCGAGAAGAACGCAGAACTGTTCTCGGCCAGCTTCGGCGCCCAGTTCATCAGCGGCTTGATCATGCCGGCACTGACATTCATCGGCAACCTCGTCTATGTGGGGATCGCCGTGGTGGGTGGCCTTCAGGTAGCTTCGGGCGCCATGCAGTTGGGCGATGTCCAGGCGTTCATCCAGTACTCACGGCAGTTCACGCAGCCCCTGGCCCAGCTTGGGTCAATGGCCAATCTGCTTCAGTCCGGCGTCGCGTCCGCCGAGCGAGTCTTCGCGCTGCTCGACACCGAGGAGCAAAGCGCTGATCCTGTGCCCTCCGCTGTTCCCGAGGTAACGCGCGGACGCTTGGTGTTCGAGGACATTTCCTTCTCCTACTCGACGGACAAGCCGTTGATCCAGAATCTGAGCCTGGTGGCCGAGCCCGGCCAGTCTGTGGCGATCGTCGGGCCAACCGGGGCGGGCAAGACCACCCTGGTGAACCTGATGATGCGCTTCTACGAGCTCGACGCCGGGCGGATAACGCTCGACGGCGTCGACGTCGCCTCGATGTCCCGCTACGAGTTGCGCTCGCGGATGGGCATGGTACTCCAGGACACCTGGCTGTTCGGCGGGACCATCCGGGACAACATCGCCTATGGACGGCCAGACGCCACCGAAGCCGAGATACTGGAGGCGGCACAAGCAACGTACGTAGATCGCTTCGTCCACTCCCTCCCGGAGGGCTACGACACAGTGCTCGACGACGAGGGCAGCAACGTTTCCGCCGGTGAGAAGCAGTTGCTCACCATCGCCCGGGCGTTCCTGGCCCGTCCGTCGGTCTTGATCCTGGACGAGGCCACGAGCTCCGTGGACACCCGGACCGAGGTCCTGGTCCAGAAGGCCATGAATGCCCTGCGGTCTGACCGGACCAGCTTTGTGATCGCGCACCGCCTGTCCACGATCCGCGACGCCAACCTCATCCTGGTGATGGAGGCCGGGCAGATTGTGGAACAGGGCACCCATGCGGAGCTGCTGGCCTCCGGTGGCGCGTACTCGCGGCTCTACGAAGCCCAGTTCGCGGCGCCCGTGGCGGAGGTCTGAGGCTCATCAAGCCGCCAGACCTCCTCAGCCTGCCTGGTGGGCAGATTGGACTCCGGGACGCGCGCAGCGGCCGCACCAACTCGGTGGACCTTGTCGCCTTCGAGATTGGAAGGACAGCGGTCACTCGAGCCGAGTTTGCCGGGGTCAAGAATGACCCCAGCCGTGGTCACTCTCCAGACGCGCCGGCACACGGTGTCACCTGGCTTGAGGCCATCGACTGGTGCAATGCGGCATCTGAAGCGGAAGGCATCAGCCCGGCCTATGCCCGCACCGGACGAAACGTCGAATGGAACGTCGCGGCCAACGGCTACCGGCTGCCCACAGAGGCGGAATGGGAATACGCATGCCGTGCCGGATCGGTTGGCCCGCACTATGGTCCGCTCAATGAGATTGCCTGGACCGCGAAGGATGGGCTGTCCGCGCCCAGCGACGGGGCGCTTAAAGCTCCCAACGGGTTCGGCGCCTACGACACGCTCGGCAATGTCTGGGAATGGTGCTGGGACTATGCGGATCCCGCGAGATACGGCGACTACAGGGCATTCCGTGGCGGTGGCTGGGCTGACGACGCCTGGAATGTGCGTGCGTCGGTGCGGCGCGGCAGTGCTCCTGATGCCGTCTTGGAAGACGTGGGCTTCCGGGTGGCTCGGGGCGCCTGTGGTGCACCCATGGCAAAGTCCGGGCAGGGTTGGTCGGACGAAGCCGATAGAAGCCGGGCAAGAGTACGCGGCCCGATTCCGTTCGGCTGGACTCCGCTGAAGTTCGACTAGTGCAAAGTATCCATGCCCGTTGACACCCCTCCGCCATCGGAATATCCTACAACCAAATGGTTGTAGATCAGCTCAGCGACACCGAACTTGACCGCCTGTTCCAGGCACTTGCCGATGCCACGCGCCGGGATATCGTCCGGCGGGTGACTGTCGGGGAATATTCAGTGTCCGGCTTGGCTGCCCTCTACGCCATGAGCTTCGCCGCCGTCCAGAAACACGTGGCGGTTTTGGAGCGCGCCTCCCTTGTAACGAAGGAGAAGCGTGGAAGGGAGCAGATCGTGCGGGGTAACCATGATGGCTTGCAGAAAGCCCGCCAGCTGCTCGATGAGTACGAGGCGATCTGGCGGCAGCGCGTCGATCGGATCGCAGACATCCTCGCCGAAAAATAGGAAGGGTTCCGCAATGACGGTTATCAGTTCCACCCAGAATCCCGAAGCGTTGACCTTGACCCTCGTCGCTGAGTTCGATGCCAGCCCCGAACAGGTCTGGCAAATCTGGGAAGACCCGCGCCAGCTTGAGCGCTGGTGGGGTCCGCCCACGTGGCCGGCCACGTTCGAGCAGTACGAGTTCGAGCCGGGCGGGAAGGCCAGCTATTACATGACGGGTCCCGACGGCGAGAAGCCCCGCGGCTGGTGGCGCATCACGTCCGTCCAAGCTCCGAACAGGCTGGAGTTCGACGACGGTTTTGCCGACGAAAATGGCGCACCCGTCGAGGAGATAGGTGCCGGCCACGCGATCGTGACCATCGAGGAGACAGGCGACCGCACCCGCATGACCATCCTGTCCATCTTCGAATCAGAAGATCAGATGAAGAAGATGATCGACATGGGTATGGAGGAGGGAATGAAGGAGGCCGCCGGCCAGATCGACGCGCTCCTTTCGGAGCACTCCCGCGCCTGACCCTTCACTTCGAAGAAGCCCGGAAAAGCGAACGACGGCGGGAGGTGACTCCCGCCGTCGTCGTCGCTTCGTGCCTCGAAGGTGCCGTTACAGGGACTGCGCGTCGAAGGACGTGGCCTTGGCAGCGCTGCCGGTCAGGCTGACAGTGAAGGTGTTGGGCCCGCTGCAGGTGACCGCGATGCTGGCCTTGGAGGTGTTGTGGCGCACCGAGAAGTCGTGCACCAGTGCGTCCAGCGTGTGGTGGGTGGTTGAGCGGTCCCAAATCTTGAGGGTTACGGAGTCGGCAGTTTCAAACGTCATTGTTCAGTGCTTCCATTCATGAATCCGGATATCCGGCCATCGCGCCAGTGCGAAGGCCGCCGTACAGCTTTTCCATAGTGCACAGCGAGGCGCGGACGGCTCAAGCCAGAACGGCGTTTGTTGCTAGTGAGACTCATCACAGCGGTGCCTAGTGGGACGCAAGATGCAGAGCGCCGAAGACCGGATCCTGGGTCAGAACCTGCAGAGTGTGGAGACCCCGGGCAGCAAGGGCTATCCGCATGGCCGCCTGCAAAGTGGGCTGGTTCATCCCGAGGCCACCGCCAAGGACGATGGGCCCCTCGATGTTCAATTGCCCAGCGCATTTCGCCGCCAACGAGGCAAGATCGGCCCCTGCCTGGAGGATCATGTCCAAGGAAGCGGTATGCCCCGAGGCCGCGCACTCGAAGACAATCGATGATTTCGACGCCCAAAACTCGCGTCCCGCGTCGCCATGGAAAAGGGCGATCAAACCTTCCGGGCCGAGGAGTCCACAAGATTTCATAAGCGCCTTCGTCAGTTCGTCCGGGCGCAGCCCGCTGTTCACGCGTTCAAGGCTGTACCTCACCGCTTCTCGACCGAACCAGTATCCGCTGCCTTCGTCGCCAAGCAAGTAGCCCCAGCCGCCCGCGCGCGCCTCGTCCTCGCCGTTAGTGCCCCAGGCCGCGGATCCGGTGCCGGCGATCACGGCGATTCCCGTGCTGCAACCTGCGGCCGCCAGCAGCAGGCGCGTGTCATGGACAACGGAGACGACGGCGTCGGGAGCCAATGGTTGGATCAGTTCCGTCAGCGCGTTCGCATCTTCGGGGGTGTCGATCCCTCCGGAACCAACCACCACCCGCGCAACGGACCCTCCCTGGAGGGTGGCGAAGACGCCCTCCAGATTGCGGCGGGCCTCGGCACGGCTCACGTTCTGGACATTGGCGCTGCCGCCGGAAGTATCGGCGACGGCGGTGCCATTCAGCCATTTGATGCCGCGCGTCTTCGAACCGCCGATGTCCAAACCTACGACCGCGCCGATGGTGCTGGGGTGCGTCACTCTTAGCCCTGGTCTGCCCGGTAGAAATACATCTCCCGCGATCCGGACGGGGCATCCCAGCCTTGGGCGAACATCCAGGTTCCGCCGAACTTGAGCAGGCCGCCCCAAGCCAGCGAGCCTCCCCTGTGCATCGCCTTCTGGGTGAACGGTTCGTTCACGTCGTAGAGCGCCTGCGCTGCGGAAAATTGGCCGTCTGCGTCGCCGTAGAAGAAGTCCAGGACCAGCTTGCCACCGTCGGTCCCGGGGTTGCCGCCGTCGTCGACAATGGCGCAAGCCACTTCGTGCAGTGAGCCGCCCAGCGGCCCAAGGTCCAGGTACTCCTGCGGTTCAAACGTCCAGTTCACCATGTCCGTGGACCGTCCCACATGCGTGGTCCCCCCGCAGCCCTCGGACAGATACATCAGGTAGTGCCCACCGATCTTGACGGCGTCGCCCTGGGCGTTCCGGGGGATGACCGCCCCCTTCGCCCAGAACCGCGAAACCTCGTAAGGGACAGCCAGGCCGAGCTTTTCCCAGTGGATCAAGTCGTCGGACACCGCGACATTGATGTCGCAGCCGACGTCGCCCAAGGGATAGACATCCGGGTCTTGGCCGGCCTGCTCCTCGCCGCGGTCGATCGTCCAGATCCCGTTGTAGAACATGTAGTAGCGGCCATTGGCGTGGTAAACCTTGGGATCTTCGCAGCCAAGGATCTCATTGTCCTGGGTGGGGTAGATCACCGGGTTGGAGGGGCTGTCCTGCCACCCGGTTTCGGGATGGTAGACGGCGACGCCGATACGGCTCGAGACCGATTCCTTGCGGGGGGATGCGCGGTAGAAGAGGTAGAGCTTGCCGTCCCGCTCCATGACGGAGGGATTGAAGATTGAATCCGCGGTCCAGCCGATGCCGGTCGGATCGGCCCAGTCCTGGACTTGCCGGAACGTCAGGGAATCGTCCTTGCGGAACGGTCCCACCGCCCATTCCGGGTGCTCGGGATACGCGGCGGAAAACTGGTCGGTAGAAATGGTGTCGGTCAGCGGATTGCTGAACGTGAGTGCTCCCTCGTAGCTGTGGAGCAAGGCTTCTTTGGTGATTTTCTGCATTGGTTCTTCCTGTGGTGATAACTGTCAGTTGCGGACCAGCGTTACCCAGGTGAACCCACCCGGGGCTACAGTGACGCGGCCGGAGTGGTCTGCGCCGTTCTGGTCTGGACCCGGTGCGACGGGCTTGCCGGAAGCGTCAAAGGCCTCCTGGCTCAAATGGAAGCCTTGGGGCATGTCCACTTTTCGATCGATGCTTCCCGGGGCCGCGCTGATGTACAGGGTCGATTGGCCTCCGGAACCGGAGACGGAAACCGAGGAAATCTGCGGCTGCAGCAGCACGCCGTCGATCGACACGTCGCTTCCGGCCTTGGCGGTCAGGCTGTCCTGGCCCGCCGGGATTGCGTGGTCAAGGGAGAACGGGAAGAGCTTGCCCGGAGCTGCCGTGATGCCTTGCTCCCCGGCGCCACCGTTGGGCGTGCTGCCGAGGAATGTGGTCCCGGATGTCCACGACGTCGTGCCGGCGGCTTCCGGGCGCTGGTTCACGATCGGGTATGCGTTCCGTGCCTGGTCCGAGACCGGGACCGTGATCTTCAGGGTGCCGCCCGCGTTGAGGGCGACGTATGCGCCGCCGGACCAGTTCGCCTCACCGGTCCAGGCGGAGGCGGGTTTGACGACTGCGCCGCCGCTGATGGTGCCGGTCTCGGCCTCGGCCACCTTGAGTCCGTCCGTCCCCACGGTGCTGCTGATCCCCAAGGCCTTGGCCTTGAGCTCCGGATTGGCGTCCAAGGCGAGCATGGACAACAACGTGTGGATGGTGGATTCCGCCCCGGAGTTGGGGTTGACGCGTCCGTCGGTTTCGATGCCGTCGATCGCGGTACCTGTTGCCGGGTTGTAGGCGGGCTTTCCACTGCGGTTGGCACCGAAGTACCAGCCGGCAGCAACTGCCGCGACGTCCAGCAGGCCGGGAGCATTAGCGGCTCTTGCGGTCGCCACGAGTCCTTCGACCCGCGAGTCCACGCCATAGGCTATCTGCGCCTCACCCGGGGTCGGGCTCCAGGCATTGTCCGGTCCACCGGCGGCGAGGAGCTGCGGAGTGAATTGGGCGGAGTCCTTCACCGCAGCCGTCAACAGATCGGGGCGATGCAGTACCGGGGACGCGTTCGCGACGGCGGCCGCGGCCATTCCGCCCCAAGCGTGCCAGAGTGTCCGGGACTGGTTCCACGGAAGAATCGCGCCGAAGGGCCACTGCTGAACTGATCCCGAGGACATCCCGGCGACACCTTCGGTAAGCTGGTTCAGCGCGGTGGCGGCAGCGCCGTCGTCKGGCGCGGCCTTTGAGTAGGCGGAGAGTCCGAGCACGGCTTCCGCCGAGGCGTCCGCTCCTCCGGTGATCAGCCAGGCAGGGACCTTGGCACCGTCGGCAACGTCGTACTTCCCGTACTTGGCGAGCGACTGCTTGTTCAGGGACCCGACGGCGAGATCAAGCCTGGACTGCAGGAAGGCGGCAAACTGGGGATCGGCAGACTTGAACGCCGCATACCCTTCGCCCAGCGCCCACACGGTCCGCGCAAGCCAGTAGGACTCGGCCGAGTCGCTGGGGTCGGGAAGTTCCACAGGCTTGGCGCTCGGCGTCAGTGTGCCATCGGCTTGCTGCCACAAGACCACGTTGCCGGCATTGGGGCCGGATGTTGTCTGCAAATACGCCAGCTCGCGCAACAGGTCGAAGGCACGGGTGCGGCTCGAGGCATCGCCGGTCTGCTGCCAATGGCGCAAGTAGACGACGGCGGTGCGCGCAATGTCGTCCGCGTTGAAGGCTCCCTGGCTCCAGTTGCCCGTGGCCGGGTCCTTGGAACCTCCGCCTACCCGCGTGTAACTGCCGTCGGCATTCTTGTTGGCGTACGTCCACGGTGCTTGTGCCGCGGGATGTTCACCGATCTGGTACGTCGTGTGGCCCTCCACGGCATGCAGGGGAACAGTGTCCAGCAGGAAATTCAGGTGGGACAAGTTGGTCAACGGCGCCTGCGGTGCCGCGGCCGGCGCCTGCGACGCAGCGGCCGGAACCGGCTGCGTCGCCGAGGCCACGCCTGCCCCGGCCAGGAGCATCGACAGCGTTGCAACAACTGCCACCGGGGCGGATTTCAGCCGTGCATAAACAAGGGGAGGTGTCATGTCTAACTCCTAGGGGGCATGGAAGAAGGGCTGGACTAATGAAGCGGTACTGCTTTTACGCGCGGTCCAGGCGTGCCACGCCGATCTTCGAATCAGCCATGCCATAGAAGACGAACAGTTGCTCGCCGATCTTCTCTATCGCCGTGGGGAAAACGACGTTGGGGACGATTCCCGAGATCTCGTCTTCCGTTTCCGGTGCCAGGAGCGGCTTGTCGCTGCGGGCGATGACGATCGAGGGATCGTCACTGTCGAGGATCATCGCAGCGGCTGTGTAGTTGACGTTCTGCTGGTGGTCGAAGGCGGACTTTTCCATCGATCCGGAAACACCGTGGTAGATCAGGAGCCAGCCCTCGTCGACCCGGATAGGTGCCGGTCCGCCGCCGATCTTGAGTTCTTCGAAAGGGAACTCACTCAGGGCCACGAGCTTGTGCTTGCGCATGTGGACGAGGTTGCGGATGTCCTTCTCGACGTCGGCAACTGCGACATAGGAAATCCAGATACCCGGGCGGTTGTCATCGAGGCCCGCGGGCAGGTGCTCGCCTTCGCCCTCGCGGATCCAGCCGAGGTCCCACATGGGGCGGTGCAGCAGGGCGTAGGAGGGAACGCCGTCGGGATCGTTGACCGGTTCCGGGAAGAACACGGCGTCCTTGTTCGCGAACAGGTTCAAGTCCATGGACAAGTCCGCCTGGTACTCGAAATGGCAGGGACCCAGGCGGTCCCAGGTGCGCAGGTCCTCGGAATGGGCGAAGGCCAGGCGGGGACCAAGCGGTCCGTAGGCAACATAGGTCATGAGGTGGCGGCCGAGGGACGGTACCCAGGTGATGCGGGGATCTTCCGTTCCCGCATTGTTGAGGCCCCGTTCCCACCCTTCGTCCGGTGCCAGGACAACGCCCTGGCGCTCGACGCCGGACGGCACGCCGTCGTCGCCGATGATCACTTTGGCGAGCCCGACGCGGGAGACGTTGCCCTTCGCCACGAGGCGCGGCAGGAGGTACAGCTCACCGTCGGGTCCGCGGCCGCTGGCCGGGTTGAGGACGCCTTCGGCTTCGAACTCGTTCCCGTCCTCCGGGGTCATGATGACGCCGGCGCGGGTGAGGGTGAACGGGACGGTGGGGAGTGCTGAAGTTGAGGAAGTCATAGAGCTTAGCCCTTTACGCTTGAACCGATATTGGTGGAAATGAATTGGCGCTGGAAGAAGATGAACAACGCGACGGCGGGCGCCGCGAGGACGCAGGCACCGGCAAGGATGGCGCCGAACGGGTTGGATGCCGTGGCGGCGATGTTCGAGATGTAGTTCGCCAGGGAGACGGCGAGGGGCTGAATGGCTTGGTCCTTGGTGACGAGGAACGGCCACAGGAACTCATTCCACGGACCGATGAAGGTCAGCAGGATTGCGGTGACAATGGCGGGCCGGACCAGGGGGATCGCGATCTGCCAAAGGATCCTCAGCTCGCTGGCTCCATCGATGCGGGCGGCCTCGAACAAGGTGGAGGGGAGTTGCATGAAGTACTGACGGAACACGAACACTGCGGTGGAATTGATCGCGAACGGCAGGATCATGCCCAGGTACGTGTCGGCGAGTCCGTAGTCCCGCACGATCATGACGTACAGCGGAATGAGCAGGAGCTGGAACGGGATCATCTGCACCAGCAGCATCATTCCGAAGACAACCCCCTTGCCGCGGAATTGCATCTGGGCGAGCGCGTAGCCCACAAGGAGCCCGAAGACCACCGTGAAGAAGATGACGCCACCGGTGAAGATACCCGAGTTGACCAGGCCTTTCAGCAGGTCGATCGAGTTGTTGATGTTGCTGTAGTTCTCGCCGGTGATGTTCGCCGGGCTAGGGAAWGCTCCGCCCACCGAAGTGTCCGGGGAAGTCTGCAGCGAGCCGATGAACATGTAGTAGAACGGGAACAGGAAGACGAAGGCTCCCAGGGCCAGCAGCAAGAAGCTGCCCACGCCGAGGTTCTTGCGCTTCGCCACGGAACTGCCTTTGCGGGAGGCCGTGGATACAGGTGCCTCAGCACTGGAACCGGCTTCGGACGTCGCTCCTTCGGAGGCGCCGGCACGTGGCCTGCGGGCGTCGTCGTCGTCGTTCCTGAGAGGCGCTTTATTGAAAATCGACACGTCAGTCCTCCTTCCCGCCAACGAGGCGTTTCTGGATCAAGGCGATCAGCAGCACGCCGATCACGAGCACCACACCGAGGGCTGCGGCCACATCGGGATTCCCCTGCAGGATTCCCTTCTGGTACATCAGGAACACGGGCGAGGTCGAGGCTCCGTCCGGTCCGCCTCCGCCGGTGAGCAGATAGGGCTCGGTAAACAGGTTGGCTCCGGTAATGGTGGCGAGCAGGGTCACCAGCACGCTGGCCGAGCGCACTCCCGGAACGGTGATGTTCCAGAACTGGACCCATTTGTTCCCGCCGTCCACCGAGGCGGATTCGTAGAGCTCGTCCGGGATGTTCTGTAGGGCCGCCAGGTACAGCAGGATGAAGAATCCCAATTGCTTCCACGTCACGTACAGGGCCACTGTTGGCATTGCCAGCCAGGAGTTCGTCAACCACGAGGGGTTCGGGGCCAGCGGGCCCAGAATGGCGTTGACCAGCCCGTCCTGCTGGAACAGGAACAGCCAGACTCCGACGACGGCGACGCTCGCCGTGACGTACGGGACGTAGTAGCTGACGCGGAAGAAGGTCTTGAGCCGCGTCACGCGGTTCAAGGCGTTGGCTAGGACCAAGGATAGCCCCACGGTCAGCGGCACGTTGATGATCAGGAAGATGCCGATGTTGGCGAAGGAACGTTGCACTTCGGGGTCGGACAGGACAGTGATGTAGTTGTCCAACCCCACGAAGGGACGGTCAACCTGGACGCCCGGAGCGGTGAAGAAGAACTGGTGGAAGGAGATGTAGACGGCATACCCGAGCGGGTAGGCCAGCACCGCAAGGACGAAGATGACGTAGGGGGCGCTGAACAGCAGTCCCAGTGGCTGGCGGCCCAGGAAGTTCTTGCGTTTCCTGGGCGCCGGCCGCTGGTCCACAGCCCGCCCCGCAGAGTCTCCCGTAGCGGGAACCCCAGCTGAGCGAAGTGACATGGGGATTCGCCTGCTACTTCTGGGCTGCCAGTTGGTTGATCTTGTCGGATGCACCCTTGAAGGCGTCATCGATGCTCTGGTTGCCAAAGATCACGGACTTGCTCCAGGCATCCCGGAAGGTCTGCCAGATCTGCACCGAGTTGGTCACGTTGGGAACTTCCACCGTGCGTGCGGCTTCGTCGGCGAAGGTCTTGTAGGCCGGGTTCTGGCTGAAGTAGTCCGCGTACGTGGTGGCCAAGTCCTTGCGCATCGGCATCTGGCCCGTTCCGGAGAGGAGCTTGCCGTCCTGTTCCTTGCTGGTGGCGAACTTCATGACCTCCCAGGCGGTTCCTTGGTTTTTGCACGAGGAGTACATGGCGATGTTCTTGGCGTCGGAGAAGGTGGAGCCGTCGGTCTGGGCTTGCGCACCCGGGACCGGGACCGTGCCCCAATTCACCTTGCCCTTGTAAGCGGCGACGGCCCAGGGGCCTGCGAGGGACATGCCGGCCTTGCCGTCGGCGAAGGAGTCACCCTTGTACGCTTCCTTGGATGCCAGGTTCTCCTTGTAGAGGGTCTGGAACATGGTGGCGACCTGCTTGCCTTGATCGCTGTTGAAGGTGGACTTGCCATCCTTGAGCAGGGTCGTCCCACCCGAATTGGCTGCATAGAACGGGTAGAAATCGAACCAGGGCTGGTAGAAGTCGCTCGTGGGCGAAGGCCACACGGCATTGGCGACGGCGCCGGACTTCACGAGGGTGCGGGCAGTGTCCAGGAACTCGGACTGCGTGGCAAGCTTGGGCTTTTCCGGGTCCAGGCCGGCCTTCGCGAAGACGTCCTTGTTGTAGAAGAGGACCACCGGGTTGGACTTCCACGGAAGCTGGTACGTCTTGCCGTCGGAGGACTTGTACTGGTTGGCGAGATCGCCGGTGCGGTCCTTGATGTACTGTGCGCCGTCCGGGAAGGAATCCAGCGGGACCAAGCCACCCTGCTTCTGGAACTGCGGAACAGCTACCGGGGCCGTGTTGAAGACCAGGCAGGGGGCGTTGCCGGCGGTAATTGCCGCCCCGATGACCTCTTCGGAGCTCTTGCCTGCCGGGATTTCCTGGGCATCGACTTGCTGGTCGGGGTGGGCGGCGTTCCAGGAGGCCACCATGTCCTTGCCCCACTTCACCTCGAACTCGTTGTTTGAGTACCAGATCTTGATGGGACCCTTGGCCGTGGTGGCGGAGTTCGCTCCAGAAGCCGTGCTGCTGGAGGCGCCTCCACCGCATGCGGCCAGGCCGGCTCCGATAACGGCAATAGCGGTAAGGGAGAGGACTCTCGAACTAATTTTTCCGTGCTTCATTGCAACTCCTTTTGCGGGTAAAAACTGAAAATGCGGTGGCGACATTGCCGTCAAACGGGAATGGCAAATAACCCCACCCAATTGCGGGTAGATCGGTATTAGTAAGGATTATTTATTCGGCATGCTGGGGACCGGCCCAGTGGATGCGCGGACTACCAGTTTTGGAGATGGCAGATAGACGTCTTCCGCAGGGGCTCCGCCGAGGAGGCTAAGCAGCTGCTGGGCGGCAACCCGCCCCCAGAGCAGCGGATCGGCGGGGACAGTCGTCAACGGAGGATTGAGGTACCTGGCGAGCTCGGTGTCGTCGTAGCCGGTGATGGATAGATCATCGGGAACCGCCAGTCCGAGGGACTGGGCGTAGGACTGTCCGGCGGTGGCCATCAGGTCGTTCGCGTAGATGATCGCAGTTGGCCGTTGGGCCGAGCGAAGCAATTCCGCGGTAGCCGCCAATCCGCCCGCTGCGGTGAAGTCCGCCTCGATGAAGGAACCGGCCCCGAGCCCGGCTTTCGCCATGGCGTTTTGCCACGCCAAGCGCCGGCTTCGGCCGTGGATGTAACTCTGCGGTCCGCCCACGTGGCCGATTTTGGTGTGTCCCAGGGAAACGAGGTGCTCGACGGCGGCCGCAATGCCTTCGGTATCGTCCATGCAGACAGCAGGGAACGGCGAGGGGGTTTCGGGCCGGTTAAGGGTGACGGCCGGAATCTTGAGGCTCGTCAACAAAGCGATCCGGGAGTCGTCAACCCTCATGTCCGTGAGGATGACGCCGTCCACGCGGCTGTCGGCAGCCAGCTTCCGATAGCCCAGTTTCTCGGCGTCGGCGCTTGCGGCCACCGTCAGGACCAGGACGTATTCGTGCTCGACCAAGGTGGTCTCGATCCCGGCGATGAATGCGGGGAAGAAGGGATCAGTTCCCAGAAGCCGGGGGTCCCTTGCCACCACGAGTCCGACGGCGAAGGCTTTGGCAGAAGACAGGCTCTTGGCTCGAAGATTCGGCTTCCACCCTAGTTCCCGGGCTACCCTGAGAATGCGCTCCCGGGTGTCATCACTGACGCCGGGCTGCCCATTCAACGCGTACGAGACGGCACCCTTGCTCACGCCGGCTGCCTGCGCAACGTCGTTGATGGTCACTGTCATGTTTGCCTCATTGCCACTTGGTGATTGGGGTCACTGAACCGGTTTTGTTATCTCTACTGAACCGGTTCAGGGAACTCTTGTCAAGGGCAAACGGGAAATTGATCGGTATGTGCGGGTCGTTTCCAGGCCGTCGACGACACTGGGGATCGCTCCGACGACCCTGGCGGCCGCCCCGTCGTCGGAGCGGCCGCCAGTGTCAAAACGCTGCCGGTGTTAGTGCTCTGTGCCTGCTGCGGCAGCTTTCTTGGCTTCTTTCTTGGCGTCCTTTTCTGCGCGCAAGGCTTCCGATTCCTGCTGTTCTTCGGCCTTTTCCTGATGGATGACCTCCGCGAGGAGTTTCTCCATCTCTTTCGCTACGCCCGCGGCGGAGGCAGGGTTCTGCCCGGTCACCAAGCGGTCGGAGACGACAACCTTCTCTGCGAAGACGTCGGCGAAGACGTGGATCGCACCCTGTTCCTTGAGCCGATCGGCCAAGAAGAACGGGATGACCTTGTCCATTCCTGCGGCAACTTCTTCGTCGTTGGTGAAGGCGGCCACCTCCCGGCCCCCGACGAGCCTGAAGCCGTCGGCCAGGTCCACGTTCACCAGGCCCGCGGGTCCGTGGCAGACCGCGCCCACCACACCGCCGGCGTCGTAGACGCTCGCCACAAGTTTCTGGAGTCCTTCGCTGTCCGGGAAGTCCCACATGGTGCCGTGGCCTCCCACGAGGAAGACTGCGTCGTACTGGCCCGGATCAACAACGTCCACGCGGGCAGTGTTGTAGAGGCCGGCCCGTGTGGCCTCGTCTTCCGTGAAGGCAACCTGGATGGGATCTTTCGAGTCCACCTGGTCGCGCGGGGGCTGACCGCCCTGGATGGATGCGAAGTCGACGAAGTGTCCGGAATCCTTGAAGACCTTCCAAGGATGTGCAGCCTCGGCCACGTTGTAGCCGGTCTTCTTTCCCGTATCGCCAAGCTCGGAAACGCTGGTTAGTACCATGAGGATTTTCTTCATGAAATGCTCCTATCGTCCACATTCCACCCTACGCCTAGCCCAAATTCAGGCCCACCCCGGCGCTGCAGGACCCAACTAGCTCGCAGTTGTTGTCGTTATGAGGGCTCAAAACGACAACAACTGTCAGTCAGTTGGGAGGGGGCAGGACGACTCAGCAGCCTTCGAAATCGGTGAGCACCTTGACCTTGTCCGCCGACGCCGACGTTGGGTCGAAGGCGTAGCCGAGCCATTCCCGTGCGAGCCTGCTGGCCAGTTCCACCCCGACGACGCGCTGGCCCATGGTGAGCACCTGGCAATCGTTGGACAGGATGGACCGCTCCACGGAGAAGGAATCGTGGGCCGTGGTGGCGCGGATGCCGTCCACTTTGTTCGCGGCGATGGCCACGCCGATTCCGGTACCACAGAACAGGATGGCACGGTCTGCATGGCCGTCTCGAATGAGTTCGCCGGCCTTGATCCCTACGTAGGGGTAGGGCGTGGTGAATTCTTCGGTGGAGTCGCTGCGGTTGACGCCGATGTCGATGATTTCGCTGACCCGCGGATCGTCCCGCAAGTCCGCCATAATCCGGTCTTTGTAGTCCACGCCTGCTTCGTCGGCGCCCAGGATGAGTCGGAAACGTTTCGTGGTCATGCCGTGACCTTCCCGGCACTCACAACATGCGGGCCCATGACGGTGAAGATCATCGCCAGTGACGTGGCTCCGGGGTCTGCTGTGCCCAGGCTTTTCTCGGCGAGCGGCCGGGCCCGTCCTTTGAGGGGACGGAGCGCGGCCGTAGCTTGCGCAGCCGAGGTGGCCGCCGAGGCAGCTTCAGCCCAGGCACGCTCCGGAAGGACACCCTCGGAGACGCGCTCGCTGAAGGTTTCGGCGAAGGGGAGCAGGGCATCCACCATGGTCTTGTCGCCTATCTCGGCCTTGCCCAGTTCGGTGATCCGCGCGGCGAACGCTGTCACGGCTGCGGCGAGTCCAGCCGGTTCCGGCGCCTCGTCGTTGCCAAGGGATTCGCCGAAGGCGCGGAGGCCTGCGCCCCACAGAACGCCCGAGGTTCCCCCCGCTTTGTCCGCCCAGGCATCGCCTGCGGCACCCAACATATCGCCGGCTCCCGCGCCACCGGCCAACGCAGCAACCGCTGCCGCGGTTGCGGCGTCAATTCCGCGTACCATTCCGCGGCCGTGGTCGCCGTCGCCCGCTACCGCGTCCATGTCGCCGAGGCGCGATTCGGCGTCGTGCAGTGCTTTCCGCGCCGCCTCGAGCGCGTCCGCGCAGCTCGCGGCGTAGTTGCGCGAGTCCGGGGTGGCCGCGAAAGCGATAGCCTCAGCGCCGCCGTCGTACGCCTCCTCCGAAAGCAAACCGCCAGCAAGGGTGGCGTTGCCGCGCCGGTAAGCCGGTGTTTCAGCGGGTGCTGTCCACAGCGGTTCGAGTTCTTCGTCGAGCCACGTGATGGTGAGGGAGACGCCGGACATGTCCAGGCTCGTGACCAGTTCGCCGACCTCCGGCATGACCAAGGTGTAGCCGGCTGAACGCAGCAACGGGGCCACGGTCAGCCACAGGACGAAGAGTTCTTCGTGCTTGGTGGAGCCAAGTCCGTTGAGGATGACGGCGAGGCGGTTGCCCGCTCCGTGCGGGGTTTCCGCCAGCAGCCGAGCGACGAGTTCCTGGCCGAGTTCCTTGGCCGGCGGGAGCTCGGTGTCGAACAATCCGGGCTCGCCGTGGATGCCCAGGCCAAGTCCCATCTGCTTGTCGTTCAGCGTGAACAGGGGCGCTTCGGCGCCGGGGAAGGTGCAGCCATGGAAGGCGCTGCCGATGGTGCGGGTCAGGTCATTGGCTTTGCGGCCCAAGCGCACGACGTCGGCCAGTCCGGCTCCCGCTTCGGCGGCGGCGCCCATGATCTTGAAGACCGTGAAGTCGCCCGCGATGCCGCGGCGTTTCGCGGATTCCGACGGCGGTGCGCTCGCGATGTCGTCCGTCACCAGCACGTTTTCCACGGCAATGCCTTCTGCAGCCAAGCGCTCGCTGGCCATGCCGAAGTTCAGGACGTCCCCGGCATAGTTGCCGTACGTGAACACCACGCCGGCCCCGGAATCCGCAGCCTTGGCCACGGAATAGGCCTGTTGGGCGGAAGGCGAGGTGAAGATGTTGCCCACGACGGCGCCGTCGGCCAGTCCCGCGCCGATGAGTCCGGCGAATGCCGGGTAGTGCCCGGACCCGCCGCCGGCCAGGACGGCCACCTTGGGCTGCTCGGGACGACGGCGGCGCACTGCGCCGCCGGGAACCTGGCGCACCAGGCCGGAGTGGAGGTCGCAGAAGCCGGCGAGGGCTTCGTCTGCGAAATCGGCGGGATCATTGAAGATTTTGGTCATCGTGGGCTCTTTCGGCTACGGATGCGGGGGCTGCTAGTGGATGTGGCTTCCACCGTTGATGTCGATGGTGGTGCCTGTGAGGTAGGCGGATTCCTCGGAAGAGAGGAACGTGATGACGGCCGCGATTTCCTCGGTGGTGGCGTTGCGGCCCAGGGGAATCCCGGCGTTGATGGCGGCTTCCTGCTCGTCGGTGCTGCCGACGCGGATGTTCGTGTCCACGGCGCCCGGAGTAATGGCGTTCACGGTCACGCCGGTGGCGCCGATTTCGCGTGCCAAGGCCTTGGTGAAGCCGAGGATGGCGGCTTTTGCGGCGGAGTACGGGACCTTGCCGAAGACGCCGCCCCCGCGCTGGGCGGAGACGGAGGACATGTTCACGATGCGGCCCCAGCCGTTGGCGATCATGTCCGGCAGGAAGGCCTTGGTCACCAAATAGGTGCCGGTGGCGTTGACGTCCATGATCTTGTGCCACAGTTCCAGCGTGGTTTCGAGGAACGGTACAGGCGAGGTGATGCCCGCGATGTTGGCGAGGGCGCCGACGGCGGGGAGGTTGCCTGCGCCGATCTCGGCGGCGACTGCGTTATACGCCGCGGTGACGGAAGCCTCGTTGGCGACGTCGATCTCGTAACCGAACGCGGGGACGTTGAACTGGTTGCCGATTTCCGCCGCGACCTTGGCGGACTTCTCGCCGTCGAGGTCCAGGATCACGACGGCCCAGCCGTCATTGGCGTAGCGGCGTGCGGTGGTGATGCCGATTCCCCGGTCCGAGGTTGCCCCGGTGAGGACTGCGGTGCGCTGGATGGTGGTGGTCATGATGCTCCTTGAATTTGTTGGTGTGAAAGTCAGATGAGGTCTGTGATGAAGCTGGCGGCTTTGGCGGCCGCTGCCGGACGCTCGTCGTGGGTGACGTCGCGGGTTTCGAGCTCGAGCGAGAAATGGCCGCTGTAACCGGTGGCTGCGAGCGAGCTGAGTCCGGCGGCGAAGTCCGCCTGGCCGTTTCCGATGCTCAGGTTGATGTTGCCCGGAACGGCGTCCCGCAAGTGGACATGGGCTATCCGGCCCCGATGGCGTTCGATGTACTCCAGCGGATCTTCGCCCGCGGCGACAATGTGGCTGAAGTCCATGACAATCCCGACGCCGGAGCCCGCCAGCCGCGTGGCGAGCTGTTCTGCGCGGTCCAGGTTCCAGCAGAACCGGAGGAAGTGCAGCGATTCTGTCCAGAGTTCGACGCCGAACTCCGCCGCGCGCTGTCCGGCACCGACGAGTTGGGCTGCGATGGTGTCCAGGTCCTCGTCGAGGCCGCGGACGGGATCGTGGGACAACGCTCCGCACGGGAGGACCAAGGCCTTCGCCCCGGTGTTGGCCGTAAGGGTGAGGAGTGCGTCGAGGTGACTTTCGCGGGCGGCGCGCTGGCCGGCGTCGAGCGCTGCGTTGAGGTCTCCTATATCGCCGTTGACCGAACGGACCCGCAACCCTGAGGCGACGACCTCCGCGGTCACGGCCGAGACGGCGTCGGAATCAAGCTCATAGGGAACGTGATCGCAGACGCCCGGCAGCGCGCCGAGGTCGATTTCCTCAAAGCCCAAACCGCCGATGGTGCGCAGGGCGGCGGGCAGATCCTGGTGCCGGAAGCTGATGGACGAGCAACCGAGTCGGGAGTTGAACATCTTCGTTTCCTCCAGTCGTGCCCGAAGGCAGTAGTGATGGGAACCACAGTAGCTAAGTTAACTGTTAACAGTCAACCCTTGAAGTTGACTGTTGACAGAAATGGATGATGCAGGTCACACTGGCGTATCATGTGTTAACAGTCGACAGTGCTGAAGCGCCTAGCCTCAGTCGCTCTTCGAAAGGGATTCACCAATGAGCAAAGAAGCTCTGACCATGCGCGGTCCGGTCCACGGCACCAAGGACGCCAGGCGCGTCGCCATCGGCTCCGGAGTGGGCGCGGTTATCGAAACCTATGACTTCATCGGATTCGGCACCGCGGCTGCCCTGTACTTCGGAACGGCGTTCTTCCCCACGGGCGATCCCGTGACCGGCACCCTCGCCGCTTTCGCGACCCTCGGCGTCGGCTTCGCGGCCCGTCCCATCGGCGGCATCATCGGCGGCCACCTGGGCGACAAGCTGGGTCGCAAGCCGGTCCTCGTGGCTTCCCTCATCCTGATGGGGGTGGCCACCTTCCTGATCGGCCTGCTTCCCACCTACACCCAAGTGGGCCTGTTGGCTCCGGCACTGCTGGTGTTCGTCCGCATCGTCCAAGGCCTGGCCTTCGGAGCCGAATGGGGCGGAGCCATTCTGATGAGCTATGAGCACGCGCCCTGGAAGAAGAAGGGAAAGTACACCGGCATCGTCCAGGCCGGATTCCCAGTGGGCCTGCTGCTGGCAAACCTGGTCTTCCTTGTCAGCGTCCAGCTCGGCGGCGAACTCGCCTGGCGCATCCCGTTCCTCGCCAGCATCGTCTTGGTTGTCGTTGGCTTGATCATCCGCTCCAAGGTCCCGGAATCTCCCGTCTTCGACGAGGTCAAGGACAGCGGCGCAATCGTGAAGTCGCCCATCGTGGAGGTCCTGAAGACCGACTGGCGCAACATCGTCAAGGGCATCGGCCTCCGGATCGCCGAGACCGCGGGCTACGCCGTCTCCATCACGTACATGATTTCCTACCTGAACAGCCAGCATTTGGCCGATAAAACCCAGACCCTGGTGGCTCTCTGCATCGCTTCGGCCATCGGCATCTTCGCAACCCAGGCCTGGGCGCGGCTCACGGACAGGATCGGACGGCGCCCCGTCTACATCTGGTCCTGCGCCTTCGCCGTGCTGTTTGCCATCCCGATGTTCCTGCTGGTCAACACCGGTTTGTTCATCTTCATCATTGCCACGATCGCCGTCTCCTACGGCGTCTGCCAGAACTCCCTCGCCGGCGCCCAGGGCGCCTGGTTCCCCGAGTTGTTCCAAGCGAAGACCCGTGCCTCCGGCGCTTCACTGGCCTACCAGATCTCGGCCACGATCTCCGGCTTCACCCCCTTCATCACCACCCTGCTCTTCGTCGCCATGGGCTGGATGGGCCCGGCCGTGCTCTTCGGCCTGTACGCCGCGATCGGCCTCTGGGCTGCATTGGCTACCCGCGAAACCTGGGGCAAGAAGGAACGCCAGTTGGCCGATGAGGCCACCAAAAGCACTCCCCAGTCGGTGAATGTCTAATGACGGTGGCGCAGGAACAAAAAACGGCCGGACGAATCGGAGAAACCGCGATGGAACGCATCGAACGCGTGCGCGCTGCCGCAACCCGGATCCGGCACCACGCCCTCAACATGGGCGAAGTCCAGGGGCAGGGCTACGTCGGACAGGCACTCGGAGCGGCGGACATGCTCGCCGCAGTCTACGCGGACCAGCTCCGCTACCGGGCCAATGATCCCGAGTGGGAGGGCCGGGACCGTTTCCTCCTTTCCACCGGCCATTACGCAATCGGCCACTATGCAGCCCTGGCGGAGGCCGGAATCATTCCCGTCGAGGAGCTCGAAAGCTACGGCTCGGACGATTCCCGCCTCCCCATGTCCGGGATGTCGACATACACGCCGGGCATGGAAATCTCGGGAGGGTCGCTTGGCCACGGGCTCTCCATCGCTGTCGGAATTGCCCTTGGCCTCCGGCACCGCGCTCCATCGGGAGAGGGCTCCAGCGCGAGGGTGTACAACTTCCTCTCCGACGGTGAGCTTGATGAAGGGTCCACGTGGGAAGCCGCCATGGGCGCGCACCACCACCAGCTGGGGAATCTCACCGCCATGGTGGACATCAACGCCCTCCAGGCGGATGGCAAGACGGACACCGTCCTCCGGACCGAACCCGTGACGGAGAAGTGGGAAGCCTTCGGTTGGTACGCGCAGCGGGTGGACGGGAACGACGTCGGTGCGTTGCTGGCTGCGTTCGACAACGCGGCTAGCCAGGCCGCCGCCGTCGGGCGTCCTTCCGTCATCCTGTGTGACACGAAGGTGGGCCGCGGCGTGCCGCTGCTCGAAGAACGCGAAAAGGCGCACTTCATGCGCATCGAAGAACACGAATGGCAGCTCTGCCGCAAGCAATTGACCGCAGGATCCAACGGGAAGGCCGGCCGATGAGCACCGTCACCGCTTCGAAAGGCGCAGCTTTGAAAGGCGCAGCACCCAAGCTGAAAACGTCGGCCATGATCGCGTCCTTCGCCGACCCGGGCCAGAAGACTTCGTCGGCGCCTTTCGGCCACGCGTTGGTGAAGGCCGCCGAGGCCGACCCGCGAATCGTCGGACTCACCGCCGACCTCGGCAAATACACGGACATGCATATCTTTGCGAAGGCGTTCCCGGAGCGGTTTTTCCAGATGGGCATGGCCGAGCAGTTGCTCTTCGGTGCGGCGGCAGGCTTGGCCGAGACAGGTTTGATTCCGTTTGCCTCAACCTATTCTGTGTTCGCCGCGCGCCGGGCCTACGATTTCCTCTGCCTCGACATCGCCGAGCCGAACCTGAACGTGAACATCGTGGGCGGGCTCCCGGGCCTGACCACGGGCTACGGCCCCAGTCACCAGGCCACCGAGGACATGGCGATCTTCCGAGGAATGCCGAATCTGACCATCGTCGATCCGTGCGATTCCGTGGACATCGAACAGGCCGTGCCGCAGCTGGCAGCCAGCGACGGGCCTACGTACCTGCGCCTCCTCCGCGGCAACGTCCCCACCGTGCTGGACGAGTACGACTACACGTTCGAACTCGGCAAGGCGAAGGTGCTGCGCGGCGGAAACGACGTCGTGTTCGTCTCGAGCGGGCTCATGACCATGCGTGCGCTGCAGGCAGCGGAGGCGCTCGCCGCACACAAGGTGGATGTCGCCGTCGTGCACGCGCCCACCATCAAGCCGTTCGACGCCGCCACCGTCCTGGCGGAACTGAACACCGATCGCCTGGCGGTCACGCTGGAGAACCACAGCGTGGTGGGCGGCTTGTTCGAAACCGTGGCATCGGCCGTGGTCACGGCCGGGCTGGGTAAGCGCGTGGTTCCCGTGGCTCTACCGGACGAGTTCCTTGACGCCGGTGCGCTGCCTACCCTGCACGAGCGTTACGGATTGTCCGTGCAACGGATCGTGGCAAAGGTCCTCGCGGAACTGGGCTGACCCGGTTCATCAAAGGACGCAGGAGCGCGGAGCAGGCGTGGGCCGGTTCCGCGCTCCTGACGTAAGATCAACAGTTAACACACCGACTGTAAACAGTCGACCACTGACATTGAGGACGGACATGATGGCCGGAGCAACAGCACCCCTCCTGGGACTGGAAAAGAAGAGCCTCCGCGAGCAGGCGCTCTCTGCCCTGCGCACCGCCATCACGAGCGGCGAGCTGGCGCCCGGCCGGCACTTGGTGGAGACCGAGCTGTCGGACATGCTCCAGATCAGCCGCGGAACGCTCCGGGAAGCCCTGCGTCAACTCGAGCAGGAGGGTCTGCTGTCTGCAGGACCCCGCGGCCGGCTTTCCGTCCGGCACCTCGATGCCAAGGAAATCCGCGATATCTACTCCGTGCGGGCGGCCCTCGAGTCCCTTGCGGCGCGCACGCTCTGCGAGCTGCCGGACCGCCAACAGGTGATCACTTCGCTGCGTACCGC
Organism: Arthrobacter sp. 2RAF22; assembly: GCF_052115325.1. NCBI lineage: Bacteria > Bacillati > Actinomycetota > Actinomycetes > Micrococcales > Micrococcaceae > Arthrobacter > Arthrobacter sp. 2RAF22. Next base: position 56,912 of record NZ_JBFRGL010000010.1, read on the forward strand.
CATCGATGCCATGGCGGCCGCCGCCAAGGGAAGCCTCGAGGAACGGATCGAGTCCGATCTGGAATTCCACCGCACCATGTGCCGCCTCACGGGCAACGAGACCCTGCTCCATTCCTGGGAATCGCTGGAGGGATCCATCCGGATGTCCATCATGTTCGCCGGCCTTGAAAAGGGCGTCAAAAACATGAGCGTCGAGCGTCACCACGACATTGTGGCCGCCATCGAGACCGGCGACGTATCCCTGGCCCGCAAAACCATCCTTGAGCACATGGACAGCGCTGCCGCGGAGCTGGTGGCTTAGCGCTCGACGACGGCACATCGAGTGAGGGCATCTCTGAACCTGTCGCCACAGCGGTGTTACATGTAACATGGATTCCATGGCAGTTCGAGATCGGGTCAGCGAGTACCGTAAGCGGATGCGCGAACACGGCTTCCGCCCAATCCAGGTGTGGGTACCGGACGTTCGGGCCGACGGTTTCGACGCCGAAGCACACCGGCAGGCCGCTGCCGCAGCAGCTGCTGATCGCCAGTCCGATGACCAGGAGTTTATCGAGGCTGTGTCAGCGCCTTGGGACGAAGAGTGAACCGTGGCGAACTCTGGACCGTGGCTGGCGGTGTCTACGCCTCCAAGCCGCGGCCAGCGCTTGTGATCCAGGATGACCGATTCGACGTCACCGATTCCGTCACGGTTCTTCCTCTGACAACAAACCTCATCGACGCACCCCTCCTTCGGGTCAGTGTCTCAGCCTCAGAGCTGTCCGGCTTGCGGCAGGAAAGCCACGTGATGATCGACAAGTTGACGACGGTCCGGCGTTCCAACGTGCAAAGCCGCGTCGGCCGTTTGACATCCGCACAGCTCGTAGAGATTGAAAGAGCTTTGCTGGTGTTCCTTGGACTTGCCGGTTAGCGCATCGCCGGGTGGCGGCACCTCCGTTGGGGGTCACTGCCAGTACCCCTCAAGACAGAGACTCCCTGATGTTCTCAACACGCTGTTTCCTTAAATCATGACTCGTCCCGAAACCACGTTGCCGGCTCCGGTTCCTCCCTCGTCCATGGCCGATGCGCCCCGCGCACGGCTCACGCTCATGATTGCGTCGCTGGGATTTTTCCTGATCACCCTCGACATCCTGATCGTCAACGTCGCGCTCACCAGCATCGGCAAGGAACTCGGGGGCGGAACAGCCAGCCTGCAATGGGTCATCGACGGCTACACGCTGATGTTCGCTTCGCTACTGCTGTTCGCGGGTAACCTGTCGGACCGGATCGGCGCGAAAAGAGCGCTGGGATGGGGCATCGCACTGTTCCTGGTGGCGTCGGTCGCGTGCGCCCTCGCGCCGACGTCGGGGATCCTCATCGCTGCCCGCTTCCTCCAAGGAGGTGCGGCATCGATCATGCTGCCGGCGTCGATGGCGCTGATTCGGCAGGCCTTTCCCGATCCCCGCCGTCGCGCACATGCGCTGGGGATCTGGGCAGTCGGCGGGGCCGTGGCTGGAGCAGTGGGACCCCTTGTCGGCGGGCTCCTCACCACCCTGGACTGGCGGCTCGTATTCGGCATCAACCTTCCCGTGTGCATCGCGATGCTGGTGCTCCTGGCTTCCGTTGCCACGTCGCCCCGACGGCCGACTCCGTTCGACTGGGCCGGGCAGGCTGCGGCGATCGTTGCCCTGACCACGTTGATGTATGGCCTCATCACGGGAGGGACCGAGGGGTTCGGCACGGTGCCCGTCATCGGGAGCCTGGTACTGGCAGCCGTAAGCCTCACGGCCTTCCTCTTGATTCAGGCGCGCGGCCGGCACCCGATGATGCCGCTTGAACTGTTTCGCTCCACCGGCATGAGAATCTCGCTCTCGGTGGGCTTCGCGTTCATGGTGGGCCACTTCGGCACGGTGTTTGTCGTCAGCCTTTTCCTCCAGCAGCACCTCGGGCTGACGCCACTTCAGGCCGGTTTCACGTTCCTTCCGTCCGCGGCGTTCAGCATCGTCGGCAACATCGTCAGCGGAACCCTCTCGAACCGGTTCGGGACGCGGGTGCCGGTGGTTGTCGGATTGACGTCCATGGTGGTGGGACTCACCGCGATGCTTCTCACCGCACCGTTGGGATCGCCGCTACTCGTCGGTGCCTTCCTGATTTTCACGGGTTCCGGCGGATCGATCGCGATGCCGCAGGTCACCGCCGTCGTGCTCGCGAGCGTGCCGAGCGAAAAGGCGGGCACGGCCAGCGCAGTCTTCAATACTTTCCGCCAAGTGGGCGGCGCCGTCGCCATCGCAGTCTTCGGCGCCCTCATCGCCGATCGCAGCAACTTCGTCCACGGGATGCAGACCAGCTTCATCATCGCGGCGTCGCTGCTCCTCCTTACCGCGTTCGCCAGCCTCTTCCTCCATTCACCGGGCGCCGCCAAAAGCTAGGGAGCGCCCTCCCGCGAGCTCACCGGCCGATGTAGGCCGCCAAATGCTCGCCGGTAAGGGTGGATCGCCCTGCGATGAGGTCGGCGGGGGTGCCCTCGAAAACGATCTGTCCGCCGTCGTGACCGGCGCCGGGGCCAAGGTCGATAATCCAGTCGGCATGCGCCATGACCGCCTGGTGGTGCTCGATGACGATGACCGACTTCCCGGAGTCGACAAGCCGGTCCAGCAAGCCGAGCAGCTGTTCGACGTCGGCCAGGTGCAGGCCCGAGGTGGGCTCGTCGAGAACCAGCACGCCGCCCTTTTCGCCCATGTGGGTGGCCAGCTTGATCCGCTGCCGCTCGCCGCCGGAAAGGGTGGTGAGCGGCTGGCCGAGGCTGAGGTATCCGAGTCCGACGTCGGCCAGCCGCTGCAGGATTGCGTGCGCTGCGGGGATCCTGGATTCGCCCGCGGAGAAGAACTCCTCGGCCTCTTTCACTGACATCGCCAACACCTCGGCGATGTTGCGGCCGCCGAGGCGGAATTCGAGCACCGACGCCTGGAACCTCTTGCCTTCGCATTCCTCGCACGGAGTGGAGACCGTGTCCATGAACCCGAGATCCGTGTAGATGACGCCCGCGCCGTTGCAGGTGGGGCATGCGCCCTCGGAGTTGGCACTGAACAGCGCAGGCTTCACGCCATTGGCCTTCGCGAACGCCTTCCGGATGGGCTCGAGCAGACCGGTGTACGTCGCGGGGTTGCTCCGCCGCGAACCCTTGATCGCCCCCTGGTCAATCGAAACGACGCCGTCCCGCTTGGACAACGAGCCGTGGATCAGCGAGCTCTTGCCGGATCCGGCGACGCCCGTGACGACAACCAGGACCCCGAGCGGAATGTCGATGTCGACGTCGCGCAGGTTGTTCTCGCTCGCGCCACGGATCTCCAGTGCGCCGGCGGATGCCCGCACCGTCTTCTTGAGGGTTGAGCGGTCCTCGAGGTGGCGCCCGGTCAGGGTGCCGCTGGAACGCAGCCCTTCGAGGGTGCCTTCAAAGACCACTTCGCCACCGGCGGTGCCCGCGCCGGGACCGAGGTCGACGACGTGGTCGGCGATCGCGATCGCCTCCGGTTTGTGTTCCACGACGAGTACGGTGTTGCCCTTGTCCCGCAGTTGCAGCAGCAGTTTGTTCATGCGCTGGATGTCGTGCGGGTGCAAGCCGATGGTGGGCTCGTCGAAGACGTAGGTGACATCGGTGAGCGAGGAGCCCAGGTGCCGGATCATCTTCGTGCGCTGTGCCTCACCGCCGGACAGCGTTCCGGCCGGCCGGTCGAGCGAGAGATAGCCGAGCCCGATCTCCGCGAAGGAGTCGAGGAGGTGCCGCAGTCCCTTGAGGAGTGGTGCCACGGAGGGTTCGTCGAGGCCGCGCACCCATTCGGCAAGGTCGCTGATCTGCATCGAGCAGGCGTCCGCGATGCTGATTCCCTTGATCTTGGACGAACGGGCCGCCTCGGTGAGCCGGGTTCCGTTGCAATCGGGACAGATCGTGAAGGTGATGGCCCGCTCCACGAAGGCGCGGATGTGTGGCTGCATTCCCTCCGGATCCTTGGAGAGCATGGACTTCTGGATCTTGGGAATCAGGCCCTCGTAGGTCAGGTTGATTCCCTCGACCTTGATCTTGGTGGGCTCCTTGTGGAGCAGGTCGTGGAGTTCCTTCTTGGTGTACTTGCTGATCGGCTTGTCCATGTCGAAAAAACCGGAGCCGCTGAAGATGCGCCCGAACCAGCCATCCATGCTGTAGCCGGGGATGGTGAGCGCGCCCCCGCTAAGTGACTTGCCGGCGTCGTACAGTTCGGTGAGGTCGAAGTCGGTGACCGAGCCCCGTCCTTCGCAACGCGGGCACATGCCGCCGGTGATGCTGAAACTCCGCCGCTCCTTCGTGGTGGTACCGCCGCGCTCGACAGTGACCGCGCCCGCGCCCGAGATCGAAGCGACGTTGAACGAGAACGCCTGGGGCGATCCGATGTGCGGCTGGCCGAGCCGGCTGAAGAGCATGCGCAGCATGGTGTTCGCATCCGTGGCGGTACCCACGGTGGAGCGGGGGTTCGCGCCCATCCGCTCCTGGTCGACGATGATCGCCGTCGTGAGCCCCTCGAGCAGGTCCACATCCGGCCGCGCCATGGTCGGCATGAACCCTTGCACGAAGGTGCTGTACGTCTCGTTGATCATGCGCTGCGACTCCGCGGCGATCGTGGCGAACACGAGGGAGCTCTTGCCCGAACCGGAGACGCCCGTGAACACCGTCAACCGACGCTTCGGCAGCTCGATGCTGATGTCCTTGAGGTTGTTTTCCCGTGCGCCCTGTACGCGAATCAGATCGTGGGTGTCGGCAGTATGAAGCTCAGGCGACTGGGTGTCCGTGCTCGTGGCCGTGCTCATCGTGTCTCCATCTTTTACGCGGGGTCGTCTTCGGTCTTCGTCGGCTATCGCTTGGCTAGTGAGGATCCTGAAGCAGCCCGAGGACATTGCCGTCCGGGTCGGTGACGGTGGCCACCAAACGGCCGCCCCCGACGTCGCGGGCTGCTTCCTTCAGCGTAGCGCCGGCGGCAGTCACCTCTGCCAGCTTTGACTCGATGTCCGAAACGTGCCAGTAGGCGACGGGCGAGGTCATGGCTTGCGGTCCGCCTCCAGGGACGAGCCCGATGTGCTGGCCCGCGACGTCGAAGCCGACGTAATACGGTCCGTCGGCCTGCGGCGGCGTCCCAAGCAAAGCGGTGTACACCGCCTTCGCGGCGGCGAGGTCGGAAACGGGATGCAGCACGGTCTTGATTCCCTCGTTGGAAGAGTCGCTCATGATCACTCCTGAAGTCATTAGGGGACGAAGCTGGCGTGGACGGTGTTGTCCATGACCGCCATTCTAGGCGCGGCCCGGGAGCGGCGCTTCTCCATTCCTGACCGGTCTTGTTGCGGGATATTCGTTGTATGGACATCCCCGGTGAGTGGTGCCACCATGGCCGAATACGGGGCCTTGGCGCCGCGCCAGGGCAAGAGCGTGGCTGGAGGAAGCAATGCCGGAATCCGATCTCGACCTGATGGTGGAGAAGTACCACCGAGCGCTCGATGCATTCATCAAGGGAGACCCCGGGCAGCAGAAGAAGCTATTCTCAAAGCGCGACGACGTCACGCTCGCTAATCCTCTCGGCCCGCCTGCGCGGGGCCCGAGTGCAGTCGAGGCGACCATGGATCGGGCGTCTTCCGGGCTCAGGGAGGGCGAGCCGATCAGGTTCGAGCGAATCTCCGGCGATGCCGGGACGGAGCTTGCGTACATCGTCGAAATTGAATGGGCGCGGGCCAAAGTTGGCGGATCTGATGAGGTGTCCCCGATTCCCCTTCGGGTGACGACGATTTTCCGCCGGGAAGACGGTGAGTGGAAGGTCGTCCACCGGCACGCGGATCCCATTCTTTCCCCGCGGCCAATCGAGTCGCTCGTCCAGAGCTAGTGTGGCCCAAGGTGCCGGATCAACGCGTCGAGGATCGGCACCTGCCCGCTCACCAATTTGGTGCGGGCGACGGCTTCCGTGGCCCACATGGCGTCGTCAATCTCCGGATAGCTCCGGATGACACCTGATCCGCGCGGCCACTCAAGCTCGAACGTGTTGCTCACGATGTTCTCCGGTTCAAAATCCGACTCCGCCGTGAAAGCCGCAACGAGTTTGCCCGACGGTTGCCGGAAGATGCCTAGCTGGTGATAATCGACGGCCGGCGGGGGAGTGCCTATCTCCTCGGCGAATTCGCGCTTCGCGGCCATCAGGGGGTCCTCATCCTCGAGGTATTCGCCTTTGGGAATTGACCAGGCGCGTGCATCCTTGTGGGCCCAGAAGGGTCCGCCCATGTGGGCTATCCATACTTCCAATTCCGTAGTGGAGCTCCGGCGGAACAACAGAATGCCCGCGCTTCGAACTGTCATTTGCCCTCCCAGGCACAGGTTATCCGCCGGGCCGGGAAGCCGGAACCCGCAGTACGCCAACGGCCTCCGCCAGGTAAGGCCCCGGATCCGGATCCGTGCCGGCGGCCCATTGCATCCAGGCCTCGAACGTCGCCCCGAGATAGGCGGCGCACAGATAGCGTGCCGCGCTTTCGCGGACGCCGTGCGCAACGAGGTAAAGCCGTGCCCGGTCCCGTTGTGGAGCCAAGGCATCGTAGCTCCTGCTCGCCAGCTCCGGGTGCTCTGCGATCAGGCGCAGGCGCCCTCGCGTTACGGAAAGATCCGGGATCGCCGAAATCCCGGCGATGGCGGCCGCCCGCAGTCCTGCGACGCTCCGCCGTCGGACGCTCCGCCGTCGGACGGCTCCGCTGTGCGGGCGGCCTCCAGCACACGGCCCGAAGCTTCCACTACCGGTTCCATGCCGCCCCAGACGAGATCAGCCTTGCTGGGGAAGTAGCGGTACAGGCTCTTCCGCCCGATTCCCGCCTCGCGCGCGATGTCCTCCATTGACGTCCGCTCGTAGCCGTTCTCGGCAAAAAGCCGGAGCGCGACGCCGGCCACGGCGTCGGGATCAATCGTCGCCGGGCGTCCGGTGGAGCGCCCGATGACGGGCTTCGTATGGTCTGAGGGCATCTCTCCAGTATCCACTCTTACATAATGACACGGAGTGTCATAAAGTGGACGGAAAGCCACCAGCACCTTCAGGAGGAACAACATGGGCAACGAAACTCCATGGCAGGAAGCCGCCATCAATGGCCGTTTTGCCGGGAAGACAGTCATCGTCACCGGAGCTGGCTCGGGCATCGGCCAAGCTACGGCCCTGCGCATCGCGAAGGAAGGCGGCAGGGTCATCGCCGCCGACATCAGCAAGGAGCGCCTTGACGCCTTGGTGGAGGAAAACAGCGGCCTGGACCTGCTGCCCGTGGCCGGCGACATCTCAACCGAGGAGACCGTTGCCGCCGTCGTCGTCGCTGCCGGCGGCCGTGTGGATGCCCTCGCCAACATCGCCGGGATCATGGATAACTTCACCCCGATCCACGAGGTGGACGACGCCATGTGGGAGCGCGTTTTCCGGATCAACGTCACAGCCCTCATGCGCCTGACCCGCGCCGTGGTGCCCTTGATGTTGGAGGCCGGCACCGGCTCCGTGGTCAACGTCGCCTCCGAGGCCGGGCTGCGCGGCTCCGCCGCCGGCGCGAGCTACACGGCGTCGAAGCACGCCGTCGTCGGACTGACCAAGAACTCGGCCGTGATGTACGGGCCGAAGGGGCTTCGCTTCAACGCCGTTGCCCCCGGGCCAACCATCACCAACATCGAGGCAACGTGGGGCTCCCAGCTGGCCGCCGAACGCCTCGGTCCGCTCATGCAGGCCACTGTCCCCACGCCGGCGACGGCCGCCCAGTTGGCGGCATCCATCACCTTCCTGCTCAGCGACGACGGCACCAACGTCAACGGCGCCATCCTCGCGTCCGACGGCGGCTGGTCGGCGCTGTAAGGCGGCTCTCTAGGCAAGACGACGACGGCGGGAGCGTCCCGCCGTCGTCGTCCTGGGTTTCCTGCGACTTCAGCCCGTGTAGCCCTCCACCTGCTTTGGGGGCCGTGGCTTGGCCTCGTTCGGGTTCTCCCCGTATTGCCTCTTGGCCCGCCGCTGGCGCAGCAGGTCCCAGCTCTGATCCAGGTCCTGTTCGATGCGCTCGAGCCTTGCCCGGTCGGGGGCATGCGCAGGACCCGGCGGGGCCGCCTCTGCCTTCTCCCGGAGTTCCCGCTCCTCCTCCACAAGTGACTGGATGTGGTGCAGAATGCCCTGTTCGTCCATGGTTACCTCTTCCTGAACTAGCCGTTACCAGTCAGGTTAGTGAGCTGCGCTAGGCGTGAACAGAGGCGGTGTTTGCAAGTGCCATCCCGCCAATGTCCCATTTGCGGAATACTTGGACGCAGATCCAGGATTTCCGCAAGCGAAGGCGGTGATTAGCCGTGAACGGCGAAAACGGTGCGTTCAAGCGCCGGCTGGAGCGAGCCATGGAGCTGCGGAATGTCCGCGCCACCGGCATGACGGCCGGGGAAGAAGCGGAACTCGAGGCCGCCGACGACGAAGAGCGGCGGAAGCGCAAGAAGGTGGACGACGCCGCTCGGGTGGAATACCTGATCCGCGACGCCATGGCGCAAGGGAAGTTCGACAATCTGAAGTACGCAGGCAAGCCGATCCCAGGGCTGGGGGAGCGCTACGATCCCGATTGGTGGGTCAAAGGCCTCATCCAGCGCGAACATCTCAGCGGCCTCGGCCCAAAAGCCATTCTGCTCCGCACCGAGGATGCCGAATTGGATGCGAAGCTTGACGCCCTGTATTCGGAAAAGCAGGTGCGCGATCTGGTGGAGGACTTCAACGCCCGGGTCATTGACGCGCGGCGCCAGCTCCAGGGCGGTCCTCCAGTGATCACGAAAACCCGCGATATCGGCGTCGAGCTGGAACGCTGGCGCGAGCGCCGTGCTGCGGCTGCCGAGGCAACCGCGGCCCAGGAAGCCGTGAACCAGGAGCTTGTGGACACGCGGCCGTGGTGGCGCCGCATCTGGAGCGGCTCGGGGTAAGTGGGGACCTCAGCGATTTCTGCCGGTGTTGAACGCAGGCGTTCCGGCCAGCCGGCCGCCGTCGACTGCGAGCACGGTTCCAGTGACGAACGAGGACTGCTCCGAGCAGAGCCAGACGGCGGCAGCGGCAACCTCGGCCGTGGAGCCGATCCGCCCGAGCGGCACGGCGGCGGCCACCCGATCCTGGGCGGATTGGCCGGCCCCGGCCAGCCGCTCGGTGAGGATAGGGCCGGGAGCGATCGCGTTGACCCGGATCCCGTGCGAAGCGTAGTCGAGCGCGGCCACCCGGGTCAGGCCGCCGACGCCGAACTTGCTCGCCACGTAGCCGCTCATGCCGGCGACTCCTTGTTCGCCGGCCGTGGAGGACATGTTGACGATCGCTCCGCCGTTCCCGCTCGCCAGCATGAGCTCGATTTCGTATTTCAGGCAGAGGAACACTCCGCGCAAGTTGACTGAGATGGCGCTGTCGAACTCCGCGCTCGCCCATTCGGCCAGGGGCGCCGGCGTCCGCCCGCCGCCTGCGGCATTATTGACGGCGACGTCGAGCCGGCCGAAGCGGTCCAGGATCTGGGCCAGCAGCGTCTTCACCGAATCTTCATCGCCCACATCCACGGACATCGCTACCGCTTTCCCGCCACCCGAGCTAATGGCGGCGAGCTGCCGAGACAGTCGAACACTGTCACGGGAGGCAAGGACGACGTCGGCACCGGCACCGGCCAGCGCAGCCGCGATCTCCGCACCGATTCCCCGGCTCGCTCCGGTCACAAGCGCGACCTTGCCTGACAGGGGACGGGTGGAATCCGCCGTCGTCATGGCGCTGTCCGGCTTGTCCGCGGCGTATGCGGCCGGGGCTCTTGGTTCGCGGCCGCGCGGTTGCGGGGGAGCAGGAAGCCTGCGGCAACCAGCCAGAGCAGCCCGCCGAAGCGCCCGAGCGGCAGAAGGAGCTGAAGAGGCTCGATCGCCATCGACAGGAAGCTCAACTCTGACAGTGCGGCGATGACCAGGCCGGTCCAAGCCAACCAACGGGGCATGAAGCCAAGGATCAGGGCCGGGACGGCGATTCCCGCCATGAGGAGGCCGGTTCCGACGACGAAGCCGACCCCACCGGTAATGAATGCGAGGAACGCGAGTGCGTGCGTCAGCGTCACATCCGTGGTGATTTCCGGCCGGCTCAGCAACCAGGTCAGGGAGCCCGACACCATGAGGAAGATGGCCGCGCTGACTCCGCCAAAGAAGCTGATGGCCGGTCCGGGAACGCGTACGCCGAGCCGGAGCTGCCGGGCGTAGACGGTGGCCGCGTAGATCCCCAAGGGCACGGCAGAACCGAATTGGAGCATGCCGCCGACCCGCACCGCGGCGACGTTTTGCTGGAAGAAAGCGGCCACCTGTCCGGTTGAAGCAAAGGGCGAGACGAACGTTTGGCCGCCCGTCAGGATTGCGGACGTGATGAGGCTGGCGAGGAAGATGCCCAAGCTGACCAGGGCGAGAATGCCGGGGTGCGGGCCGCCTGACCTGGCTGGACGGCCGCCCTCGCCGGGAATCGAACGACTACTCATGGCTGAACCTTTCCTAATTGCATCACTACTGAAATAGTTCACCTACAGAATTATTCTGTCAAGCCTGTATTCTGAATCCATGGACTTAGCCACACCGGGCCGGCCGAACCGGACCGCTTTTCTCTTGTCGCAGTTAGGCGCGGTCGCGTCGTCGCGCTTTGCCGACCGCACACGGGAGATCGGCCTCACGCCAAGCGACGCCGGCGTCATCCGCCTGCTCGGACGCGCCCCCGGGTTGAGCCAGCGCTCCCTCGCGGACAGGCTCGGCGCCGTCCCCAGCCGGGTGGTTTCACTCATCGACTCGCTGCAGGAGCGCGGCCTTGTTGAGAGGATCCGCAGCAGTACGGACCGGCGGAACTATGAACTGCACCTCACGGACGCCGGCAAACGCGTGTTGCGTGAACTGCGAGGTATCGCGGAACAGCATGAAGCGGAGCTTCTGGCCCCCCTGACAACGGAGCAGATTGGCCAGCTTGACGTGCTTCTCGCCCAACTCGCCAGCGGCCACGGGCTGGACAAGGACCTCCACCGCGATGTCGGTCGCCAGGCCGGAAGCGATGCCGGATCCGACGGCGTACGCAAGGCCTGATCGGGCGCCCGGGTCCCGTGCCGCCGTCGGGAGCTCTCATGACGATCGGGCCACGATTTTTGCCACTATGTGGGGAATAGCAGCTGCATGGTGTATGTTGCACATTCGCCAGCAAATACACAAGAGAAGAGATAACCCCAGGTGGCAACCGATTACGACGAACTCCGCTCCGACGTCGCGGAATCCCAAAGCACGTCACTCCAGGCCCTGCAGTCTGCCAATGCTCCGGACGCCCGCAGCGTTGTTCGGGAGCTGGACGAGGCCGATGCTTTTGAAGGCAATGAGGTGCCAGGCGGCGAATTCGTAGCCGAGGAACTCATCATTGCAGTCGTTCCCCAGAAGGAAGACGAGTTCACCTGCTACTCGTGTTTCCTCGTCCGTCACCGCTCCCAGATTGCCCGTGAAAAGAACGGCCACGCGTACTGCGTGGAGTGCGAAGGCTGAGCCTCTGAGGCCCAGCCCCGTGCCGCTTAGCCGCCTTTCCCGCAGTTGCGTTCATCACAGGGAATTCAGGCGCTTCTTGGCGAGCTTTTCATAGCGGGCCCCGGAGTCCGCTGCTCGCTGCTCTTCGGCAGCGAGCAAGGGAGCGAATGGTGAGTTGTCCTCCACCGATCCGTCGGTATCGCTTGCGAGCCGGAGCAGTATTGAGCGGCTGACAACGCTGTCCTGATGCTCTCCCAGGACCTTCTGGATCTTCTGGGCATTCCGTGCCAGCTTCACGGCGGGTTTCTTGTGGACGTCCGCCAGTGCTTCGGCCGCATGGCGCAGCCGTTTCGCGTCTTTGCGGACCTGATGCAATGCCCTGTCGCCTTCGACGCCGGTTTGCCCTGCGGCTGCCTTCTGGGACCGGCGCAGCCGCTTGATCGCCCTACCGGCCAGCTTGGCCGTGACGGGACGGGCCTTCTTCCCGGCGCGAGGCTTCGTGGGAGGCTCGTCGCGGAATTCCTCAAGTGACTCCAGGAGCCGGAAATAGCGTTTCGTTCCTAGAGAGCGGAGCATGTTGCGATACCCGGAGTTGAAGGCTGTCTCAAGTTCGTCATCGATCCTGCTGGCAGCTGAAGCGGGCACTAGGCCGTCGGGTTGCTCATTCATCAGTTCCCCGATCCGGTCGCGCAGCACCTCGGCATCCCGGGCCTTGCCCAGGACCTTGCCCAGCCATTTCAGTTCGGTCTGGAGCTGATCCGCGGCGTCGGCGTCGAAGAGCTTGCCGTAGGCGGACAAAGTTGAGCGGAGCCTCCGCGTAGCCGAGCGCATGCCGTGAACGGCGTCGTCGGCGCCTTGCCGGACTCCGGAGTCCAGTTGGGTGATTTCAGCTATCTGCGCGGCGATGTAGGAAACTATTGCATCCCCGGCAGAGCCCTTCGGACGGGCTTTGGGCGGCGCCGGTACCGCAGCTGGCCAGGACGTTCCGAATGCGCGGGCCAGCTTGGACGCGTGCCCCGATGGGGTTGCGCCGGCCCCGGACAAGACGCGGTCCGCGCTCTCAAACAGGGCTTCATCGCCGTGCACCAGCTCGATTTCCCATTCCCGCCATTGCCTCTCCAATTGAGTTGGGTGCAAGGTCTCGGCGGTCACGTGGTCATCCACGAAGTCGGCCAGGGTGACGTCCTCGCTTCCGTGTAGCCGGTGAAGAGTGCGGCGGGTGTGGATCCGGGCCACAGGCCTGAGCTCATCGCCGCGGGTGAACACAAGGAGCCTCTCCGCGAGTTCCTCGGGGACAATCTCGGGCTGACCCAGCGGCGCATGGATCTCCACGCGATTGTCCCTCTCTGCCGGCAGTTTCAGGTGCCAGCCTGAATCGGTGCCGCCGGTGCGGCGCCGCAAGGTGATGCGATGCTTGGCAAGGATGAGGCCTTCGGTGTCGAAGTAGACGGCTTCGAGCTGATGATCTGCAGGGTCTGCGACCTGTTCGACGCCGGCAATGTCCTCGAACGCGGGAAGAGGCGTTTCCAGGTCAGCGTCGTACTTGCGTTCTGTTTCCACGGATTCCTGGGTCGACATTCCGTTTCCCGTCCTTCTCGTAGTTGCCCGCGCCTATAGGCATCCTCCCACCAGGCCTTCTGCAGGGAAAGACCGGGCGAAGGGATCTCATCGGGTCCCTTGCGGGCGCGTCGATCTGGGGAAGAATGTGGGGCATGACTTCGACGCCGAGCCTTGGTCCGTTCGTCCATGATTTCTTCGGGGACGCCTCGTGAGCGCGTTCGTGCTGGTACCCGGAGCAGGCGGCTCAGCCTGGTATTGGAGCCGCGTCGTCCCCCTCTTGCAGGAAGCAGGCCACGATGCTGTTGCGGTTGATCTGCCGGGAGACGACGAAAATGCGGGTTTGCCTGAGTACGCGCGCTTGGTTGAGGCGGCAATCGGTGGCCGGCCCGACGTCGTGCTCGTTGCGCAATCGCTTGGCGGTTTCACCGCGCCCATGGTGGGTGCCCGGACCGGCGTCGCAGAGATCGTCTTAGTGAACGCAATGATTCCCAACCCGGGTGAGACCCCTGGAACATGGTGGGACAACACCGGCTGGGAAGACGCACGCAAGCGTGCCGCCGCGGCCGGCGGTTACGGCAAAGAGTTCGATGTGAACGAGTACTTCCTCCATGACGTTTCACCGGAGGTCGCGGCCGAGGGCGAACCGCACCAGCGGCCCGAGGCAAACGCAGTCTTCGCGTCGAGCTGCGACTTCGTGGAGTGGCCGGCCGTGCCCATCAGGGTGCTCAGCGGCGCGGGGGACCGGTTCTTCCCGCTCGAGTTCCAGCAGAGGGTCGCGCGGGATCGCCTCGGGCTCGAGCCGGATGTGCTGCCCGGCGGGCATCTCCTTGGGCTGTCGAATCCGGTTGGGGTGGCCGACTACCTCTTGCACCGCTGAGCTTTTACCACTCCGGGCGTCCGATTCCCTAGACCGGAATCGACGCAAGCCCTAAGATCACTCTGACGGCACCAGCCCTGGCTGATCGATGTCCGTCGCGGTCTCACCCTTTAGCGTGAGCGCCGGGTCCGTTCCGCGACTCCTGGGTCTTCGAACGGGCCCGGTCGACCTCCGCTGGGACCATCTATCCAGAGGAGGCCTTCCTATGAGTGAAGCCAACAAGGAACTGGTACGGCGCCACTTCCAGGAAATCTGGAACCAGAGACAACTGGACGTTTGTGAGCAAATCATGGCCGATTCATACGTCGAGCACGCCCAGGCTCCTTTCGGGACTACCGAGCCGGGCGCCGTCGTCGGACCGCAAGCGATGCGCGCGACCGTACAGTGGCTACTTGCCCAGTTTCCCGACATGACCATGACGCATGTCCGCGCGTCAATCGCACTGGTTCAGGATCGAGGACGGCAAGCTGGCTGAGCATTGGGCCACTCGCGATGACCTCACCGCAATGCTCCAACTTGGCGTCGTCAGGCAGCCTGGTCCGCCTAAAATCGTGACGATCATCCAGCGAATAGCAGGGCGCAGAAGCGGGACATGACCCAACGCCCTCGCTGCGTTCGACGCAACCTCGCGATAGTTAGAGAGTAATTACTCGTAGAGGGTGACTGCGGCCTTCCAACGGAGGATGCTTGATTGTTGGGAGGGAAAATCATGACACGAGATGTGACTCATTTCGAGCGACTTTCGGCGTGGACCGAAAACGACATGAAGCCAGCCGTCGGCAAGTTGTTGCGCGGTGAGGGTTTGCCTGCCGAAGCCCGGGAAAGCAACCATCCCTCGCCCCTGGATTTCCAGATCCCTGAGGAACTGGACCGTGCCTTGGAGTCGGCTTCGCAAACGCTCAGCCTCACGCCCAGCGAGATCCTGCGCGAGGCCCTGTCCGAATGGCTGGGGAGCCACGGACAGCCAGCCACGGGCCACCATCCGTTCGGGAAGCACACCGCGCTTTAACGTGCGCTGGGCTGCGGGTTGCGGAGCTGCAGCTGTTACTGGTGGCTGCCCTGAACGGCGTCTCCGTGCCGCGCAGAGCGGAAGGGCGAGGCCGCCCGAGGACTGGGCGGCCATGGCCAGTCCTCGGGGAGGTAATGCAAACTGTCTTTAGCCGCCGCAATACTTGCTGTAATTGGTCCCCGCGTTCTGGTAATCGTTCTTCATGGCATTGAGCTTCGCGGTATCCGGGTTGTCCTTCGAGGACTCGTCCAGGTAGTCCACAAGCGTCTTCAGGGTGGGCTTCAGCTCATCCGAGGACACGGCTTCGATCGGGCGGAGCTGGTTGGCTACCCGGATGGTTCCCGTTTTGTCCGTGGTGTTCGTGGGGTTCGAGATGACGGTCTTGACCCTGCTGCAGGTGTCCGCGGTGCTCAGCTGCTGCGATGCCGAGCAGGCTGAAGCGGAGAGGAGGAGCCCGGCCGCGAGCAGGGTTGTGGTGATTTTCTTCATGGTTCCCTCAGTAGTTGCTGACGTTTGATTGTAAGCAGACGGGGCGTCGCGCCCAATGCAGGCTTAGCCGGCGGACCGGTCCATTTCGTCCAGCCCAGGGTCGGATGAGTACAAGGGAGGGGCCCCTCGGCCTTCCGGCCGTGGAACCCCTCCTATGATTTGAGCGCGCTGGATCAGCGCTGGGGGAGGGTTTTGGTCCCCTCGATCTGCACTGCCTGCAGCTTGTTYGGGTCCAAGCCAAGCGTCTTCAGGATGGTCGGAGCAATCTGCGTCGTCTCGACCGCGGTGGTCACGGTCCGGGCGTGTTCGTCGTTGGCGCCGGAGACCACGAGCGGCACATCGCGGTCGTCGGCACTGGCTCCGCCGTGTTCGGCGATCTTGGCCTTGCCGCCGGTGTAAACCACTCCGGTCTGCGCTATGCCGAGGATGTCCGGGTAGCGTGCATCGCTGGTTTGGGTGCCGAAGTAGTTTGCAACTTCGCTGCCCGCATAGACCTTGCTCAAGCCTGAGGTTGTCACGGTCTTGGCGGCGCCGTTGATGTCGTTACCGGCGGCAGGGTGCGCTGCCAGGTAGTCCTTGGCGAACTGCGCTGCGGCCTGCGAGTGGTCCGAAAGCCAGAGCTGCATGATGTCGTCGTCGGTGGAGAACGCCACGAGGTCTGCGGAGCCGGGGTGGGCCGACTTCCACGTTGCGTTCAGGCCGTCGATGATTGCGCTGTCAGGCACCCTCGTCAGCGTCGAAGCGTCCATCGGCGACTGCCCGTGCTTGGCAGAAAGGATCACCGTGGTGTCCTTTGCGTGGCCGGAGGCGGCAAGCGCGGACTCGAGCTTACCGACAGAAGCGTTGACGAAGTCAAGGGCTTTGCTCAAGAGCGGCCCGGGAACGGTGCCGCCCTGGAGGTAACCGCCGGTGAGGCCGTCCGACGTCGGGAGCTTCTGGGCCGTCGACACGGCCTGGAAGTTCATCCCGAAGATTCCAGGTACTGCGGCCATCTTGGTGCCGGAGTGGTCCTTGCCGTCGATTTCGTTCAGCACGGCCTGGACCTTGTAGCCGTCGTACTGCTGGGTTGCGGCGTTGTCCTTGGTCCAGTCGCCATTGAAGGGAGCGGGGGCGATGCTGTTGATCTCAGGGGTGAACAGGTCATCCAGGCCCTTGCCTGAAGGGCCGTTCAGGATCTCGTAGGCCGGGTGCTTGTCCGACCACGCCGTGGTGAGGCCGGCGCTCTTCGCCACCTCGAAGACCGTGTTCACCTTCAAGTACTGGTGCGGATAGACCGGCTTGCACGTCGCCGGGTCAACCGGGAGGGTGGCCGGGTCGAGGAGTGCGCCGGGCTGCCCCGTCATGTTCAGGATGCTGGCCGGAAGCCCGGCCAGCCCTTGGCCGGCGTCGAGGGCGTTCTGGTTCCTGTCCGCGGCTTCGGTGAAGGCCACTTCGGCGCCGGGCGCCGTGTTCTTGCAGTCCGTCGTGCCGGCCGGCAGGAGCGCCCTGTTGAACGTGTCGTCATAGTAGACGCCGGTGGTCCCGGGATTTCCGCCGGTCAGCTGGCCCACCATACCGGGGAAGGAGTCCGAAGGCACGGGTGTCTGGGCGTGCGTGTAGCTTGTGCCGCGGTTGACCAGCGACGCCAGTGCCGACGTCGGGTGGTTCTGCACGTACAAATCCAGGTCCTTCTGGTGGAGGCCGTCCACCGAAAGCAGCAGGACGTGCTTCGATGTTTCGCCCTGGCCGCCCTGGGCCTTGCTGTCGGATCCTTGCTGGCCCTGGACATCCTCGCCGCCGCGTGAAGCGTCGTCGGCCATCGCCGGCGCCACCGCGGATCCGGCCATCAGTATGGCGCCCAGGACCGCTGCTGTGGCAAGCCCGTTTTTCTTGGCTGTCTTCATCAAAATAAGACCCTTCGCTATTGCGTTCTTATCGATCGAGAATGCGTCCCCGGATGATTCTTGTTGCGGGGAAGGGATCTGTCCCGCCGATTGGGCCTCACTGTGGAAACGTTCATGACAGGTTCAATTGCGGGTAGCCGAACTCTTCCGAAACTCACAGGAAATCTGCGTACCCCGGGGGTGCGGACGGGGGTACGCCGGCTTTTGTCATCGGTACGGCCCTAGAAAGACGTCGTTAGCGGCGGCCACCCAGCCAGTGGGCGGCAAAGTACCTCTGGACCCGTTACCGTGGCGATCGCCGTGCATCAGTGGGCCTGGCTTCGTCCGCAGCGAGCAATTCTGCCAGCGCGAAGGCGAGAACTTCGGCGCTGAACCGGCTCCGCTCTTCGGAGGAGTTTTCAACGGAGTTTGAGACCGTCGACACTCAATGATCCCTCTCGGCACCACCTAATTTGCCCCTTTTTGCCACTCAATTGCGGGGAAACACCACTCAGTGGCCCAATTGCGACCTTAGTTTCTTGTTGGTTGCACACCGCGCGCCGGTGTTCAAGGGAATGTACCTGTCCCTTGCCGATGCAGTCACTCGCACTGTCGGCGAACCCGCCGACAACCTCGTGAAAGGAACTCCTCTTGACTACCAAACTTCGCTCCGGTCGTAAGCGTGCCCTGCTAACCGGTGGTTCGCTGCTGGGCGTCACCGCGCTGCTGACGGCTGCTGCGTTCACCGACTTCGCCAACCTGAACATTGGCAACGGATCCGCTGATTCCGGCGTTGGCGGCAACAACCGCTTCAACATCCAGGTGGTTGGAACGGACACCGCCGGCCTGCCTGTTCCGGGCACATGGCAGGAAGCAAACACTGCCGCAGGTGTGAACGTCAAGGTTCCCGGCGCGGACCTGATCACCCCGGGCGACACCGTGTCCGTGTCGATCCCCTTCCGCAATGAGAGCCCCGCCCTCGGCGCAGCCATCACCTTCGGGTTCCAGGACCGCGCCGGCTACACCTCCAGCCCCGCATTGGTTAGCGCCCTCCGCTACAGCGTCACCTTGGACGGCAAGGCAATCGCTACCAACGTCAAGCAGGCCGACGTGACCGCCCTCGACCTGGGCACCTACACCGCCGGGAAGGAAGGCGTCCTCGGCGTCAGCATCAACCTCCCCGACCAGGGTAGTGCAGCTGCCAACAACGCACTGCAGGGCCAGGTCTCCTACGTCCAGGCCCACTTCGACGCCTCCTCCGTCAAGTAGTCGGAACGACAACAGGTGGGGGCCTTCGGGTCCCCACCTGCACTTGGCCTACGGGGCCTCAATGAACGGAGCGCTCGGACCCATGAAGGACACAGTATGAGGACTCAACGCCGCGGGCGGGTGCGGCTGTTACTCGCAACCGGATCCCTGGTTGCGGCGGGTACGCTGATCACCGCCGCCTCATTTACCGACAGCGCTGACGTTGACGTCGCACTGGACGGATCCCGCAATACCTTTGACATTGTGGCCGCAGGGAAAGCTGATCCCTCATGGCTGCCAACGCCCTCAGATTGGGACCAAGCCAACCCGCGAGGATTGCGCATCATCCTGACCGGAGATAACAGCGGGTACACCATGGCCCCAGGCAGTGTCCTGGATTTGAGGATCGCGGCGAAGAACAACAGCCCTCGCCTGTCCAGCCTCATTGGCCTGCGCATCCTCGACCCGCTTCCACGCGGCGCTGAGAAAAATCCGCAGACCGGCACCTACCTGGAACTCTTCGACCAGCTGGTTTTCACAGTTTCGGATGGTGGCAAGGTTCTCCTTGACCACGTCCCTGCAGGGCAGTTGACGGCAATCACCTGGCCTGATCCATTGCGTGTCGGCGAATACAAGCTTCTCGATGTTCGGGTCGAACTTCCGGACACGGTGGACAACCGATGGCAGATGGCCGCAACAGATATCCAGTTCAACTTTGAGGCGGTGAACCCATGACTAGCAGGACGGTGAAGCGTGACGGATGGAAGCGGCTGACCCTTGGGCTCGTGGCAGGCGTGCTGGTTCTCGGCGCCGGCACCACTGCGGCCGCCTTTTCGGACTTCGCCCGCGTGAACCTGGGGACGGGCATCGCTGGTTCAGGGCTCGGCAATCCGAATCGCTTCGACATTGCGGTAAGGGACAGCACGGGAGTGCTTCGCGATGCTGATACGCCGGAGACGGCCGTCGTCCTGCCGCTGTCAGCGGGAACGGTCTTCTCTGAAAGCAAACCTGTTGAGTTCGATGTATCGGTAACGAACCGAAAACCAGGGGTGAACGGCAATTTGACGGTCTCCCTGTACGATCCAGACCCACAAAGCGGTGATCTGTTCGGCACGCTGCTTTTCACGGTCTACCTCGACGGCGCAGCAACGCCCGCGATCGCAAACGCCACCGCACAGCAGGTCAACCAGGCTGGCCTCACGTTCCAGGACGTCGCTCCGGGTGAACAGCGTGCTGTCCGCGTATCAGCGGTCTTGGCGCCCAACAGTGGGGCACAGGCGAGCGGAAAATCCACCCAACTTGGCGTACTGACCAACGGAGAAAGCAAATGATCGCGCCCCGTAGCATCCGCGCGCTGATCGCGGTGATTGCCGCGGTCTTCCTTGGACTTGTGCAGTCTGCCGGCGCCTCGGCTGTGGCCTCGGATCTCATCGATACGGCACCGACGTCGCTAGTTATTGACGCTCCGGCTCCTGGGGAATCTCAGAAATGGGATATGTCCGTCAAGAATCTAGTCGACTCACCGGTGCCGCTTGCATTGGAGATTTCGGGACGTTCCGATGTCCTCTTCTCCGGAGCCGCGCCGATGGAACTGACGATGAATACTCCAGATGGCACTGCTGTCGTCGAGCGGATCCGTGTTGGAGAAGTGCTCGGGCGCACGATCAGACTGCCCGAACTTCAAGCCGGCGCCTCATACAACTTGGTGGGGACTGTGACGCTTCCACGCGACGCTGACAATTCCTACCAAGGCGCTGGCGGGAACCTGAAATTCCACTTCGTCACAAGCATTGATCGACCCAATGTCACGCCAGAAAAACCCGCGTCTGGATCCGATCTTGCGCATACAGGCCTCAGGAACTTGATTCCAGTCGGTGTCGCGGCCGCGCTCCTGCTGGCCGTCGGCTTTGGCCTCATCCTCGTTCGTCGAAAGAAGCCCGCTCATGAGTAAGCCTTCAAACATTTCTCGTCGGCAATGCCTCGCGGCGACGGGCCTGTTTGGGCTCGCCACGTTTGTCGGTGCTGCTCAAATTCCCGTAGCCACAAGTGCCGCGTACAAGGATAAGACGCACGCCCGTTCGGAGGCTATCCCAGCGAATGCCGGGCCTCCGTTTGCCGTCGGCGTCTCCAAGAACTCCCGCATGGTAGATACAGGGATGGGAGTCGGAAACGACGGAAACGTCTACGTGTGGGGCCTTACGTTCTACGAGATCAACGGCGATATTCCCACCTCCGGGTGGCAGAAGCCGCCGCAGAAGGTCGCCGGCATTCCCGACGGAATTGTTCGGCAAGCGACCGGCCAGATATACAACGCCAACGCACTGGACAAGGACGGCACGGTCTGGGGATGGGGCTCTTACAACTTCCGTGACGGCACAGACGCGCCGAAGCCCAATGGCAACGCGAAGCAAGTCCGGATAAACACGGCGTGGAATGGTTCCGGGGCAATCCTGGACAAAATCATCGCGATCTCCTCCACTGAATATGCCGGTGCCGGAATCCGAAGTGATGGCACCATCTGGCATTGGGGGTATCCCCTTGGCTACGGCGGAAACGCTGCCCCGGGTGCAAGCCAGCTTGCCGGACTGCCGGACCCCTCGGTCGCTGGTAACCGGCCTATTTACCTCAAAGGCGCCTACACCAACTTCTTCCTCATTCTGGAGCGCGGCGACGTCTACTATTGGGGAGGCATAGGCGGAAACAGTCTGCCCTCGGGCCTACTCGACACAGGTGCGACGCCCAGGCTCGTCAGTCCGCTTGCGCCTTGGTTCAAGCGAAACGTGGCGCCTGGCGCTCCATATATTGTTGCGGTCGACGGCGGCATCAACATGGGTGGTGCCCTGCTCTCCAACGGACAGGTACTGAGCTGGGGAACTGACGCTAGCCGTACCGGGCGAGGTCCAACCACCACACCGACGGTGCCCACTGTGGTTCCCTCGCTGTCCCAGATTAAATCCATGCAGTTCGGGTTCACCGGTGTTGCATTGCTCAACGGCGACGGAGAGCTCTGGGGCTATGGCGCTAGCGACGATTACGGTCAATTCCCGCAAAACCCGACCCGAATCGATACTGGCGTTGTGGAGTACGGATCGGGCCAAGGGTTCTACCTCTGGCAAAAATCTGATGGTTCCTTCTGGGGCAGGGGATACAACCCCCAAGGAGCGATTGGGCTCCCCATCGGAACTCAAATCGCCAACCGCAAGGTCTCGTGGGATCTCGGAATGGTGACGAAATGAGGAAGCTGACTATGAAACGACCGGTATGGCAAGGGGTGGGGCAACGGAGCGGGAAACTCCGGCTCGCAGTCACGGCAGGCGCACTTGTCGCGGCGACCGTTACGGCCACGAGCGCTGCGGCATACGACTTCGCCAATCTAAACATCGTCGGCGAGGCCCTCATCGAGACTCCGCGCTTTGATATTGGCGTTGTGCGGGACAACGGAACCGTGGAACAAGCCGATACGGAAGCCGGATTTGATTGGGCCGTCGCGGGAGCGGCTGACCTGATAC
This sequence comes from Arthrobacter sp. 2RAF22, assembly GCF_052115325.1. Taxonomy (NCBI): domain Bacteria; kingdom Bacillati; phylum Actinomycetota; class Actinomycetes; order Micrococcales; family Micrococcaceae; genus Arthrobacter; species Arthrobacter sp. 2RAF22. Next base: position 78,981 of record NZ_JBFRGL010000010.1, read on the forward strand.
CTGGCAGGTCGGTCGTCACCATGATCCCGGTGTTCAACAACACTTCTGTCTTCAAGGCGGATACGAGTTTCAAAATCATCCTTCGAAACGGCGATGGGACGGTTGCTGCAGGGGTACCGAATATTCTTCCGTTCCTGACGTTTACCGCAGCGGACGAAACGGGCAAGGTGCTGTTCACCAATGTCAGGTGGGACCAAGCAAAGGGATCGCTGGGTGTCCTTGAACCTCGCTGGGGTGCGGTGTTGAACCAGGGAGATGCTTACACTCCTGCCGCGGACGGTTCTGCGAAGAAATTGAAGCTCACTATCACCTATGTAGACGGCCCGGACGTGGAGAAGTACAACGGTGGACAGACGGCGCTCGCCGTGCACTTCGACGCGGTTTCAGTTGCCCCGTGAACACTCGTAGTGGAAATCCGGAAACGCACCGGTTGACGGGAAGCCAAGAGGACCAGGTAGGCGCCCGGATGGGCAGCCCGGCGGACCTTGAGGAAGAGCACGGCGGGATTGATGAACTGCGGAGCGAGGCAGGGGGTGAGCCGGCAAAGGGAGAATTCCGGCAGGAGGAGGTCCCTGAGGAGACGTCGGAGCAAGTGCGCCAGCATCCTGCGTTCCGGGCTTACGGTGCTTTCCGCTCGATCCTCTTGTCGCTCGGTGCGCTCCTGGGTGCCGCTTGTATTCTTGTGTTCGCTGTCTCGCTTCTCTTCGGAATTCGGCCCCTTGTTGTGGTTTCGGGATCAATGGAACCGACAATACCGGTGGGGTCGGTCGTCTTGTCGCAACAAGTACCTGCCGGCGAAATCGAGGACGGCAGCATTGTCACGGTGGAGCGTCCACGCGGCTTGGGTTTGGTTACGCACCGGCTAGTCAAGTCCGTTCAACCAACACCAGACGTCTACGAGTACACGCTCAAGGGGGATGCAAACACCCAGAACGACCCCGAGCCCTACAAGGTGACTACTGCCGGAAAATACATCTGGCACATCGTTGGGCTTGGTTATCTGGCAGCCGTCCTGCAGTCCTCATACGGCATCTTCATCGCCGGTGCGGCCGGGCTTGCGTTGCTGGCCCTGTTCATTCTGGACCCGGCGCGATTGGCACAAGGTTCTGCTGCCAGAGCACGCAGGCGGAAGTGCTGATTAAATTGCAGGATCAGCTACTCCCCGGGGCCCGAATGAGTCATGTTCATGACTGGCTTGTCCGCTCCCGTCTTTCGGGACGGAGCGGACGCCACAGGTCCCCCACGGCTTCTGGTTTGCCAGCCCTTTCCTTGCTGCATTTCGCTGACAAGTACTCTGCCCGGGCTGGCGAAACCGTATCCTTCACTGCATTGATCCATAACGCTTCACAGGGGCCTGTCGCAGCAGTGGAGCTTATTTCGCGTTCATTGACCAACGCCAACGTTGAACAGTTGGCGTTCGATTCCCAGCCCGGCCCTGAGCGAATGACCATTCCATATCTCGGATCTGGCGAAAGCGTGAGCTTGGACTTTGGCTATATCGTCCGCCAATCCGATGTTCTCCATGGCGGCGAGATCGTCAGCGCCATGGAAATACGATTCGCAACGGATTGCGGATGGGCCTGGGACACATGCGAGGCCGTGGTCAACATGCGCGGTTCCCATCGCGGTAGTTGGCTGCAAGGCCCGGAGCAGACAGCCTCCAGTGATCTTTGAGTGATCGTCATAATTTTGTCCTGGTTGCCTGATTCCGCATGGAAGCGCCGCAATCTTCAGTCCGCGCCTCCTTAGCGTGTTTGAATGTTCGGGCCGGACTCGTCTCGATATCCGTGGTGAAGTACTTGCCGCGGGTTCAAATGGTAGTGGGCGGAGAGTTAGGAGTCTTCAGTGTTCCAGGAAGAAATACGCCGGGCACTAGGCTTTGCTAAACGTGGGGTTAGCGTGCGAATTGTTGGTCGCGCTGGAAGCGGGCGGTCGACTGCAATCCGCGAAATCATCACGGAGCTGGAAAAGACCGGCGCCGAGGTTTACAGCCTGTTTGGAGCCCGCCTTCTCCAACAGACGCCGCTCGCCGGAATCGCTTCCCTTGGCCTGGATATGCGAGGGCGCCATACGGGCCCTTTGGGCATGGCTGACGTTCTCGCCGAACAACTTTCGCAACGCGGACCAAGGATCATTGTGGTCGACGATATCGACCTGCTTGATAATGAGTCCCTCGCTGTCCTGGACATCGCGCAAAGACGGTCCCAGAGGCCGCTGATCATGTCGATGGACGATTCGCCCATTTATCCGAGGACCTCCGTGCTCGTCCCGGAACGATGGCCGGAAGCACAAGTCCGGCTCCCATCACTCCGCTACGACCAAGTCAATCAGCTTATCGCCGAAACACTTTCTGCCCCCGCGGACGTCGATGTCACCGCCCACATCCTGATGAAGTCCGCGGGCAACCCCAGGTTGGTGGTAAGGATCGCCCAAAGCGGCGTCCTCAACAAGCTGCTAACGCTCTGCGAGGGAGAGTGGCGAATGACCGGCCATACCCTTTGGAACGAGGATCTCCGCGGAACGGCCGAAGCACTCCTCCAAGGCCTCGAACCCGACGAGCTTCTCGCGCTGGACGCATTGTCGATGCTAGGCACCCGGTCGGTGGCTTCCTTACATTCGATCGTTGCCACAACAATGCTCGACAGGCTCGAAGGGCGTGGTCTGGTCGCTGTGTCCGAAAACATCGACGGAGAGCTCTGCGTGGCCTCAAATCCGCCCCTCCTGGTTGATTACTTTCGTGATAATCACGTTTTGTACTCTCGTCGGGTACTGGTCAAACGGATCGAAAACGTTGCCGAGGCGCTCGCGCCCGCCCCCGGGAATGGGCGATTCATGACGCCCTCCGTTGCTGCCGCCGTCGGGCAGCTGAGGGAAGAATCAGGAGCGGGGGGCACGCTGGCTGCCCGTCACTTCCAAGAACAGCTGCGCGTGCGGGAGGAAGCCCATTACGAACAGTGGGAGGCGGACCCAAGCATGGCCAACTCGGCCGCGTTCCTCAAGTTCTACTGGGGCGGACCCATAGACCCGGAGCGGATCGAACACGTCTTTGCCCACACCGTCATGGTCAACGGCAAAGCGGAGGACTCCCTTTTCTTCACTATGACGCGGGCGCTCTGGGCAATCACTCGCGGTGATGACGTAGCAGCAGCTCAAGGTATGCTCTCCGAACTTGCTGCACTCAGTCCCCAGCAGGAGGCCGAGGCCGAGGGTTTCGGCCTGTTCCTCGCCGCCTCGTATGACCGAATGCCGGCAAACCTGGGCGAGATCCTGGACAGCTACGGAAACGCGCATCCGCAGAGTGGGGTCCTGACCGTGGTACGGGCCATATTGGAGGTCTACCGCTTCGATGGACTGGCAGCACTCAAGGCACTGGAGTCAACTGATGATTTCGGTTTGGCGTCGGGCATCGAGCCATTCGTCCGGGGACTGGCCCTGCTTGTCGCGGGGCGCTTAGACGAGGCTTTGGTGTTCTCCCTGAACAGACGCATCGAGGCCCGCCGCGGCCTTGACCGGTTCGGCTTCAGCGCGAACAGCTACGTGGCCGCGCTGGCTCTTACACAATCGGGGTTCGGCCAGCATGCCGATCTGATGATGAGCAGCGTGTTCGCGCTCGGCCGCCCAGGATTCCTCGCGAGTGCCCTGCATGACGCCATGCTTCGACTTGTGGGACTCCGGGCTTTGATGGACGAAGAGAAAGAGCCTGCCTCGGTGGGCGCCCAAGCGAGGACGCATGTAGCCGATATCGGCCCTCTTCCGGGGACTGGCAAGGGCGTTTTTGACCTCCTTGCCCAGCGGTACGACGATCCGCAGTCGTTTGACGCGAGTGCCATTACCCTCATCGACGCCCAATTGGATCGCGGCTTCCTCACGGAAGCCGCCTACACTTCGGTTTTCATCATGTGCCTGCTTCCGAGCCGTGAGGTCCTTGAGAGGGCGGAACACGTCTTTCGGAACTCGAAGGTCACATCCCACAACCAGTTTTTGGCCATAGCCGAAGCAGTGGTAGACGATGACCACGGGCTGCTCAAGGTCCTCTTGGACAAATACCGGCCGGATGCTGATCTGCACGCTGTCCGGTTGCTGCTCAAAGGCGCATCCAAGCGTCGTCTTTTGGAACGGGTCAGGACGGCGGCTGCTGCTATGCAGCAGGCAGAACGGCTTTTCGACGGCAGGTTTCCGATGGCAGGCGAACACCTCAGCCTCAATATTGGTCATGAACTGTCGGCGACCTTGTCGGTCCGGGAGACCGAAGTCGCAATACTTGCCGGTAGTCAAACAAACATCGAGATTTCTGCCCGGCTCGCGATTAGCCTGCGCACGGTCGAGAACCACATCTCGAGGGCGCTGAAGAAGACAGGCATGACCACCCGTCAAGCCTTGTACCGCTACGTGCAAGGCTCGATTCGTGAGTGACCAGCCACCCGGCGTCGACGTCTCCGAAGTGACGATCCGTGCTACTGGACAGGAATTCTGAAACTCAGGGTGAAGGACTCGGCGTGGGCGTCCCGACCATGGACGCAGGTGGCACCGGGAAGGCTGTTGCCGGATACAGCCCGGCGACCTGCGTCATGTAGTTGGCCCATTGCGGCCCTGCCAGCATGTAACCGTCGATGGCGGTGTAGAACTTGCCGTTGATGGTGACGTTCTGTCCGGCCCGGCTCTGTCCTGCCATCGTGTCGCCGAAGAAGGACGCCGTCGCGAGCCCGGTGGTGTATCCGACCACCCAAGTAGAGCCATTGCTGTTGTTCGTTCCCGTTTTTGCCGCGGTAGGGAACAAGGCCTGGACTTTCGGTTGAATGTAGATACCGGATCCCCGTTTCAGGACGTCTTGGAGAACCGAGTTGACGCCGCGGGCAACGTCGGGCTTGATGGCCGGGCGGCAGGAACTGGCTTGGGCCGGCAGCTTCCCGCCGGATGGATCCGTGATGCCCACAATCGCGATCGGCCCGCAGTACGTGCCGTCATTGGCGAAAGTGGCAAAGGCATCGGCCATCACGAGTGGGGACACCTCGGTGCCGCCGAGGAGATTGCCCAATTGGTGCATGTTCACGGGTGCAGTGTCCACGCCACTGTGGAGACCCACCGCATCCACCACTTTCTGGATGCCGCAGAAGTCCAGTTGGCTCGCCTCGGCAAAAGTTGCGGTGTTGATGGAGTTGTAGAGCCCGTAGTTGACGGGCATCGGGCGGTAGTAGCCCTCGTCGTTGTTGCGGAGATCGTCAGCCGTGCCAAGGCCCGCGATTTTCTGGGCCGTGCTGTAGCCGCCGAGTACCTTCCCGCAGCTGTCCCTCCAAGGGAATCCGAGCGGATAGACCCTCCGCGACGCGTCCACCACCGTGGTCAAGGACTTGCCCTCGTTGAGCCACTCCGTGAAAGTGAATGGCTTCATTGCGGAACCTGGCTGGAAGCCCCCGGCTCCGTTGAGGTCATTGCCGTTGGCGTCAACGGAATCAACGTTGAAGTTGAGTTGGGTATCGAATTTGCCGGGCTCGGCCAGGAACACCGTGTTCTGTGCCATGGCCAGGATCTTTCCCGTGCCGGGCTGCACCGAGACCAGGGAGGCGCCCCATTTGTCCGGGTTCGCTCCTGCCGTGGCATCGACCTGCTGCTGGGCCACCGCCTGCAAGCGGCTGTCCAAGGTGGTGCTGATCGTCAGGCCGCCGCGATACAGGAGCTCTTCCCGGTCAGCCACGGTGGCACCGTATGCAGGGTCGTTGAGGATCAGGTGGGAGATATAGTCGCAGAAGTACACTGCCATGTCCGCAGCCGCGCAGCCCTGCTTCCCCGGCGTGATGTTGAGCTTGAGGGGAGTGGCCACCGCGGCCGCGTAGGCTGCCTGCTGGATCTTGTGCTGGGCGAGCATATCGGCCAGCACCAGGTTGCGCCGTTTGATGGAGTTGTCCGGATGGACGGACGGGTCGTAGTAGCTGGGGCTGTTGACCAGGCCGGCGAGCAGGGCCGCCTGCGGAAGGCTCAGGTCCTTCGCGGAAACGCTGAAGAAATGCTCCGCCGCGGCTTCGATGCCGTACGCGTCCCGGTTGAAGAACACGATATTGAGGTAGCCCTCCAGGATCTGGTCCTTCGTGAACTTCTTCTCGAGTTCGACGGCGAGTTTCATCTCCCGCACCTTGTCACCCAGGGTTTTCTGGCCGCTCAGCACCACTTGCCCGGTCTGGCCTGCCGCCAAACGGGACTCGTTGAGTACGTTGGTCACGTACTGCTGGGTCAGGGTCGACGCACCCTCGTTGGTACCCTTGGTGAAATTCGAGGCCAATGCCCTGAGGATCCCCTGGGGATCGATGCCGCCGTGCTCGTAGAAGCGGTTGTCCTCGACGGCTACAATCGCTTCCTTGATGTACGGCGACATCTGGTCCAGGCTGACCCGGACACGGTTCTCCGCATAAAAGGTGGCGATCGTCTTTCCGTCTGCGCTGAGCACTTTGGTGGACTGCGACGGCGAATTGACCACCAGATCACCCGGGAGGTTGTCGAAGTACTGGATCGAACCACTGACAGCCATCCCGGCCGACGCCACGCCGGGGACTACTAGCCCGGCGGCCAAGACGCCACAAACAGCACTCACCAGGAAGAATCCGAAGATCCTTCGCAGGACCCTGGCCAAACCATTTTTCGGGTTGTTTTTCCGAGCCATTTTTCCAGCTATCAACCGTGCGTCTTTTCAGATTACGCCGCCATTCCACCCGTCACATAGGCTCCCGAATCCGTGGCGACACGCCCCCCTTGGTTATGTTCGTCACTTCGCCCGCGCGCTGGCCGTGTCCGGCGTTTTTCCGGATGCATACTGAAGTTATTCGGGCGCGGTGATGGAAGGCAGGTGGCAGCCGGTGGAGACGCTGATGGCTGTTGTGAGGAGCGAGTATTTTCCGGCGGGAGCAGTGCTCGTGGGAGTGGTTTTGTTCTGGACAATCGGCTTGCTCGGCGGCCTCTCCTGGTTGAGCGGAGCGCAGCAGCCCTTGGCCATCCTGACGTGGATGATCTTCATCTACGGCGTGGTCGTGCTGTCTCCCCTCGCCGGAATCTGGGCCGCAGTGGACCTTGCCCGCCGTTGGCTGCGGAACCGCCGGGCCCGCCGGCAACAGCTCGGAACGGCCGACGTCGAGTCCCTCTAAGCGTGGGCCCGGTAAGCGATAGCCTGAGGCTAGCGCCTGCCCAGGATCTGACTGCACGGAACGAGGACCTACCATGATCACACGCGTCGACGTCGATGAAGCTGCCGCCCGGATTGCGGGGAGGGTCCGCCGCACGCCCGTTTTCGAGGCGGATGCCGGGACGGTGCCAGGGCAATTGTGGTTCAAATGCGAGTTCATGCAGCACACCGGGACGTTCAAGGCGAGGGGTGCCTTCAACCGCGTGCTTGCCGCCCGGGAGCGCGGCGAGCTGAAGGACAATGTTGGAATCGTCGTCGCCTCGGGAGGCAACGCAGGGCTTGCGAATGCCTACGCCGCGGCGCAACTCGGAGTGCCCGCAACCGTTTTTGTCCCCGAAACCGCACCTGCCGTGAAGGTCAAGAAGCTCAAGGCCAGCGGAGCCTCGGTGGTCCAGCGCGGCAGCGAATACGCCGAAGCGTTTGAGGCCGCCCTGGACTACGCCGCGGAAACCGGCGCCGTCTACTGCCATGCCTACGACCAAGCAGAAATCGCCGCCGGCGCCGGCACTGTCGGCTCGGAGCTGCTGGAACAGCTGGGAGAGGTGGACACCGTTGTAGTGGCCGTTGGAGGCGGCGGGCTCATGGCAGGAATCGCGGCCGCCGTCGAAGGTCACGCCAGGGTTGTCGGAGTCGAGCCGGACAACGCTCCCACCCTCTATTCGGCCCTCGCTGCAGGGGAACCTGTTGATGTGGCCGTCTCCGGGATCGCCGCGGATTCCCTGGGTGCCCGGCAGATCGGCAGGATCGGTTTCGAGGTGGCCGTCCGCACAGGCGTCCGGACGGTCCTGGTGTCCGACGACGACATCGCCGCGGCGCGCTCACTGCTCTGGGAGCAGTACCGGATTGTCGTGGAACATGGCGCAGCCGCCGCTTTCGCGGCCGTGAACTCCGGAGCGTATGTTCCGGCAGCAGGGGAACGGGTGGCCGTGATCCTGTGCGGTGCCAACACCGACCCCGCGACGGTCTGAAGCAGGCTGCCTTGGCCCTGCCGCGAGCGCTCCACAGTTGCTAAGCTCGAGCCACAATGCCGGGGCACGCAAACCGCTTCACGAACGGGACAGTATCATGACGCGATTGATCATCATGGGCCCTCCTGGCTCGGGCAAAGGTACCCAGGCTGAGCACATCGCCGGTCATTTCGGCATACCTGCCATTTCCACGGGAGACATCTTCCGCGCGCACGTCGGCGGCAAGACGGAACTCGGAGCCGAGGCCAGCAAGTACATGGACAGCGGCGAATTCGTGCCGGATCACGTCACCAACGCCATGATCCGCCAGAGGCTTGGCAACACCGACGTCCTGGCAGGATTTCTCCTTGACGGATATCCCCGCACCACGGCGCAGATCGAGGCTTTGGACGGCATTCTGGCCGGCAACCGGCAGCAGCTGGATGCCGTCGTCGAACTGGCGGTCGACGACGACGAGCTCGTCGCGCGGATGCTCCGCAGGGCACAGGTGCAGGGCCGAAGCGATGACACAGCACCGGTGATCCGGCGTCGCCTGGAGCTCTACCGCAACGAGACACAGGCGGTGGTCGAGCGGTACTCCGAGCGTGGGATAGTCCTCGCCGTCGATGGCTCCGGCCGGCGGGAAGAGATCACGGCCAAGGCCATAGCCGCCATTGAATCAGCACTAGGAAAGGGACAGTGAACGGTCAACCGCCTACCGGCCAAAGAATCGAAGACTATGCGATGATCGGGGACCTGCACACCGCAGCCCTGGTCAGCACGGCGGGCTCCATAGACTGGCTGTGCCTCCCGCGCTTCGATTCGCCGGCGTGCTTCGCCGCGCTCCTGGATTCCCCCCAGGCGGGGCGTTGGCTCCTGGCACCTGAAGCCGGGGGAATTTGCACGCGCCGCCAGTACCGGGACGGGACCCTCATCCTGGAAACAGAGTGGGAAACCAAAGAAGGGCACGTCCGGGTCATCGACTTCATGCCGCCGCGCGACGCCGTCGCGGACATCGTGCGCGTGGTGGAAGGGATCCGCGGGACGGTCAAGATGCGCGGGGAACTGATCCTGAGGTTCGACTATGGGCACGTGGTGCCCTGGGTCCGCCGCGACAGGCACGGCCTCCGCGCGGTTGCCGGTCCGGACTCCGTCTACCTCAAGACCCCTGCGCCGTTGGTAGGCAAGGACTTCACCACGGTCAGCGAGTTCACCGTGAACGCGGGTGACCACGTGCCCTTCGTCCTGACGTGGGCGCCCAGCCACGAACGGCGGCCCCGCACCGTCGAGGCGGATATCGCCCTCGAAGACACCTCGGCATTCTGGACGGATTGGTCCAAGCGTTGCAACGTCCGGGGGCCTTACCGGAAAGCCGTCCAGCGTTCCTTGATCACGCTGAAGGCCCTCACCTATGCGCCAACCGGGGGCATCGTTGCCGCCGCCACTACTTCGCTCCCCGAACAGATCGGCGGACCGCGGAACTGGGACTACCGCTATTGCTGGCTGCGTGATGCCACGCTGACCCTTCAAGCCTTCCTGGCCGCGGGCTACACCGAGGAGGCCAGCGCGTGGCGGGATTGGCTACTCCGCGCAGTGGCAGGCGACCCGGCCGACCTCCAGATCATGTACAGCCTGCACGGTCGCCGGCGGTTGCCCGAGTCGGAGCTGACGTGGCTTTCCGGATACCAGGGTTCCAAGCCGGTGCGCATCGGGAATGCGGCAGCGGAGCAGCTCCAGCTGGACGTCTGGGGAGAAGTCCTGGACTGCCTGTCCCTGACCCGGGCATCGCTGATGACCGTCGGCGATGAGTCCTGGGCCATCCAGACCGCCCTCATGCGCCACCTTGAGAGCACGTGGGACAAGCCGGACAACGGGCTCTGGGAAGTACGCGGCCCGCGGCGCCACTTCGTGCATTCAAAGGTGATGGCCTGGGTTGCGGCGGACCGCATGGTCCGCGGAATCCGTGAAGCCGGGATGCCCGGTCCGCTGGATCGCTGGGAGGCTTTGCGGGACACCATCCACGACGAAGTCATGACCCACGGATTCGACGCGGAGCGCAACACGTTCGTCCAGTCCTACGGGAGCAAGGAGCTGGACGCGAGCCTTCTCCTCATCCCCAAGGTGGGCTTCCTGCCGCACGACGATCCGCGCGTGATAGGCACCATTGACGCCATCCAGCGTGAGCTGACCGAAGACGGCTTTGTGCTGCGCTACCGCCCGCAAGACAGCAACGACGGACTGCCGGGCGGGGAGGGCGTCTTCCTTGCGTGTTCCTTCTGGATGGTGGACGCACTCTTGGGCGCCGGGCGCCGGGCAGAGGCGACAGCCCTCTTCGAGAGGCTCCTGGCCCTGCGCAATGACGTGGGCCTGTTGAGCGAAGAATGGGACGCACACGCGGGCCGGCAACTTGGCAATACTCCCCAGGCCTTCAGCCATTTCGGTTTGGTGCTCAGCGCCTTGCAACTTCACCACGGCAAAGCGCACCACAGCAATGTCCCGATCGGCGGGGTCCCGGCGTCGGGCGCTTCGGCAGAGGCGCAAGAGCCGTCGTCGGCCTCAGGAGCGGTTTCGCCCTGACGTTCCGGAGCGCTTGGGCCATCGGAAGATCCGGCCTGCCAAGGCCAGGCCCGCTCCGAGATTGAGCGTTGGCAGGTAGGCCCGTGCCACTGCGGTCCCAACGGCAGGCAGGGAAGCGGCGTCGGGGTAGAGCATGTAGAGCGGCTCGTATCGCGGCCGGAATTTTGCTTTGAATGCCAAGAGGGACCGGAATCCGTAGACCGGTTCCAATGTCGCCCCCAACCAGTCGAGCAGGCGGTCGAGGTTGCCGGGAGGGCGGGATCGCGGCTTCGGGCGAGGCATCTCGGAAGGGTCCTCTTCGGCCCGAGCCAGGGGCGCACCGGAGAGGCTCACGAATTCGCATCCTTCATCCTTGAGGCTGAGGGCCGCGGACGCGATGAGGAATTCGATGCTGGCCCGGAAGCCGCCGCTACGGCGACGCATGAAATCGAGGGTCCAGCCGACGATGTGACCGTTGCGGTATACAGGCAGCCAAGAGGTGACTGCGTGGACCGTGTGGCGTTTGTCGATTGCAAGGAGGCAGCGCACCTCCGGATCGTCGAGTTCGTCGAGGCTGCCCAAGGTAAAGCCCATTTCGGGCATGTTCCTGTCTGCCACCCATTCTTCGGAGATTTCCTCGATCTGGACCTGGACCGAGAAGGGAGCCGAGGCGTAGCTCGTCCATTCGTAGCGGATGCCCGCCTTCGATGCGTTGTTCAACGCCGTACGGATGTCCTGGAACTTCTTTCCCTTGAAGGAGACCGAATGCAATGGCAGGACCGTTTCCTGGGCTACCTGCGCAGAGCTCCATCCGGCGGAATCCGCATGGTCGCGCAACTCTTGGGGCACCGAGTAGAAACATGGCGTCCACCCGTTGCCCCTGCAATAACGGGCAAACTCTTCGAAGACGGCGGTTTTCTCGGAGGTGGGTCCCACCGGGCCGCCGAGCGTGAGGGCGACCCCCGTGCTCACGCGGTAGGCAACAAAGGACAGCCCGGAAGGGGAGAACCAGTACATGTTTCCCGGCCACGTGGTCATCCAGGACAGTGAGCTTCCCTCCCACGTCTTGATGACTTTCCGGGCACGCTCCGTACTGGCGTCGTGCCGGGTGTGGGCCTGGTGGAGGAAGGTCCTGAAGATCAGGACACCGGCGACCGCCCAAAAGACGACGCCGACGCCCTCGTACACGAGAACGGCGGCCGTGCCTTGGGGGAAGATCGCCGGGGGAACATCCAGGACGAAGCCCAGCGGAAGGAAGCGGTCCGGGACATCCGCCAGTAGTTCCGGTAGTCCCGGAACGGGGGAGAAGTCCTGGGCGAGCAAGAGGCCGGCGCCGACATAGACGGCACTGAGCACGGCAGCCATCGCAAGTACACGCACCGCGAGGCGTCGGTAGGTCCCCTTCGGGGCCTGGACATGAAACAAGCGCCGGGTCGCGAGCAGAATGATGGTCAGCGCAAGGGGCAGGAGCAGCGGCAGGGCAAAAGTGAACGGCTGCGAGGAAGCCGATCCTTCGATTGCGACAATCCCCTCGCTGGCGCCGGTGTCTGAAGTAGTCTGCTGCAAGACTCCGGCGAGTGCGATTCCGGCGAGAACGGAAAGCCCCACCTGGATCAAAAGGGTCCCCACCCAGGCAAAGCGCCGTCCGCGGCGCAGGCCCTCCGCAAGCAGCAGCAAGAGGAAGGACGGAAGGATGGCCATGAAGATCCCACCGGCCCCGGCACGTAATTGCAACTGCGCGACCGCACAGTCCTTCGCTTGCGCCGGATCGGAGCAGACGTTCTGGAGTGCTTGGGGATCGACAGGCTGGATGTTGGTGAACAGGAAACGCAGGATGGACAACGGCCCCACCGCATGCGGGATGAGGCCGGCGACTACCGGACCGATCGCCGATGCGGCAAGGAGAAGCGAAAGGAGCACCCGGCCTTCGTGCCGGGAACTGACCGGGCGTGCAAACCTCGGCCGGCGGCCCATGAGCAGGGGCCCGAGAACCGTGCCCGCGGTTGCGGCGCCGAGCCTGACCAAGTCTGCAAACCCTCCGCTGTAGAGGGCCAGGAGGAGCAACAAGGCGAAGACGACAAGCCGGATCCGGCGCCTCCACAGGGTTGCCATGGACGCAGTACCCGCCATGGCGGTACCGATGATGAACGCACTCGGACCCACGAAGAGGTGGCTGCCTATCTCGGCTGTCCAGTTACCGAGCAAGCCTTGGGCCAAGGCAAGGAATCCCAGGGCAATGCCAACGCCCAGAATCTGGCTGGAGACCGCAGCGATTGCGTACGCCCGCTGTCCCATCCGGCGTTCCAGCGGGAGGCCCAGCAACAGCACCAAAGCAGTTTCCAGCACATAGCCCGTCAGGTCCCTGGCCCAGAAGGCGGACGTCGCCGCGGCCCACCAGTGATCAGGTACGGAGCGAGGCGTCAGTGCGAAATTGAGCCGCAATTGAGCGTCCGGCCCCGTGGCGAGGCTGGAGGTCAGCGCTCCCAATCCCCAGAAAACGATGACAAATCCCAACGTGAGCTGCGCTGAGCGCAGTCTTTCCGTCCATGATCGCCGCGAACGGACATCGGGGACGGAGCGGGTGTCCGGCTCGGGCGCCGGTGCGTGCACGTGGTTCCTATCTGTGCGTCGGAATGATGGGGGTGCGAAATGAAATTCTTCCACACCGGCCATCCGGCGAGGATAATTCCCACCTCGCCGTGACCTTCCCCGTCCCGATCCAATAGACTCCGACGTAGGCAGGCTGTCGGCTCGTTCCGCCACCGGTCTATGAGCAATGGAAAGTTGCTTTTACAGCGCTAATACGAACAGAAAGCAAGCCCGGGACAGGCCGATGCACAAATCTCGCATATTCCGCTCCGCCGCAGCCGTGATCGCCGCCGGAGTACTTTTGGCAGGCTGTTCGCAGGCGCCTGCTGAACCGGGCGACTCATCCAGCGGCAGGCAGACAGCGGCACCCGTTGCACCCTCGGGTAGTCCAGCCGCAGCGGGCCAAAGTCCCAAGAAACCTGAGTCCGGACAAGATCCGTCAAAGCTTCCCGTGGGGTCCTTGTACAAGAACCCCAGCAACAACCGGAACGAAATCATCCTCGCGGACGTCCGGCACACCGCCGTCCTCATCGGGGACTCCCAGTCTGAGCCCCTGGGCTCATGGCCGCGGGGGGCTTTGGGCTCGCTTGGTTACAAGGTGTACTCCGTGGCCCGGGGCGGTACAGGATACGTCGCCGCGACGAGCAGCAGCGGAAACTATATCGACGCGCTGCAGCGCGGAGACTGGGTCCTGCCCTACGGGACGCCGCCGCTGATCGTTGTCGAAGGTGGAGGCAACGATGCCTCCCACAACGCCAGCGACGAGCAGATCACGGCCAACGCCAACAGGCTCCTCGCCGCCCTCAAAAAGAGGTACCCGCAGGCGAAGCTCGTGATGATCGGAACCCTTGCCAGGGGTGCCAACGCGGGCGGGGGGCGCCGCACCGAGGTTGACGCGTTGCTGGGCAATATTGCGGCCAAGGCCGGTGCTCCGTTCTTTAGCGTCGGGGACTGGATCAGCAAATACCAGGTTGCCGGGGACTTGGTGGACGGCGTCCACCTGAACGCTGCCGGGCACGCCAAACTCACCGGTGTACTCGCGGCGGACATGGCCGCAGCGGGACTTAGCCTGCAGCCGGGCCCGAGGAGTGCATCATAAGAGTTGCGGCCACCGGAGGAAGCCGGAAACTGCTTCCGGCTAGTGTCCGGACCGGACCGAGGTCTGGCAGAACGTCGCGAGCCGGAGAACAATTGATCTATGGTCAGCTATTCAGCCCTTGAAGACGCGTCCAGCAAGAATCCGCATGACTGGGGCCGGGCGATGGCAACGGCGATGACAAAGCTCCTGGATGCGGCGCGCATTGACGGACGGCATTTTGAACACGAGTTCCTCTATGGCGAGGAACTGCGCTTGAGGATCGACGAGAACAACGACGGAGCCACGGTCAAGCTCACGTGGACGCCCGCCGACCAGGAACCCGAACAGGAGAAGTCTCCGGCCTGAGTGATTCCTGTCGCCGGATTGGCCCTGGCGCCAAGGACAGTGCTCACGATCGACAACGTGGTTACTCCGCGCTCCCGTTGCTTCCGAGCAGGCTACGGGTCAGGGCCTCGCCGTCGGCCATGAGCTGTCCCACCGCGGTGCCCAGGTGCGGGTCTCCGGGAGTCTCGTCTGCCAGCGCGGCGGCGACCACCGAGCGTCGGATCAGCTCCTTCGCGAACGACGCCGTGGTGCCGGCGGTCCGGCCTGCCGCGGCTTCGATCGCCGAGGGGGAGAACGCGATTCCGTTGGAATACAGCCGCAGAAGTTCCACCCGCTCGTGCTTGGACGGAAGCGGGATTTCCACTGCCAGGTCCACGCGTCCTGGCCGCTGGGCGAGGGCCCGTTCCAAAAGTTCCACCCGGTTGGTGGTCAGAACGAACGCGACGTCGGCGTCGTTGTCCAGCCCGTCCATGGCGTCGAGTACCTCGAAGAGCAACGGTTTGGGCCCGTGGCCGAAGCTGCGGTCCTCGGCGATCAGATCGCAATCCTCCAACACCACGATGGACGGCGCCAAGGCCCGCGCGATCTTGGCCGCCTCGGAAATTCTGGCGAGTGAGCCGCCCGAGAGGAGTACCGCCGTCGTACCTTCGCTTTGGCTCAGCAGGTACCGGACCGTGTGCGTCTTGCCCGTCCCGGGCGCTCCATAGAGTAGGAGGCCGCGTTTGAGATGCTGACCGTGTGCCGCAAGGATGTCCGCTTGCCGTGCGATGCCAAGGGTGTGGCTCTCCACCTTGCTGAGGAGCCCGTCCGGAAGGACCACGTCACTGCTGGCAAGCTGCGGCCGCCGGATGAAGGTCACTCCGCTGATGCCCGGCCCGTAGTCGCTGGCGGAGAGCGAGATGACTTGGCCTCTGAAAACGCTCTTGTGCTCCATTTCGCGCCGTACCTCGGCCAGGAACCTCGACGCGACGGCAGGGTGGGTGGCCAGGACTTCGAGCGACGCAGTCTGCCGGCCACGCTCGATCTTGGCACCACGTTGGAGGACCGCTATGGGTGATCCGGCGTAGCTGAAGAGCCAGAGCCCCAGCGCAACGGCCTGGCGCTGTTGGTCCGGACCGGTGGCCAAGTTGCTGTAGTCCGGCTGGCTGAGGGGAAACCTCGGGTAGCTGCGGGATTGCTGCAACATGTCGCTGAAGGACATGTGGTGGCGCTGATCGCCGCCGCCGATTCCTACCAGCCGCCGCTCGGGGTCGCGGCCGGCCATCCCTTCCATCACGATGTCCACATCCACCAGACGGTGCTGCGGGATCTCCTCCGTCACGACGGACAGTTCATGGGCGGGAACCGCGAGGTGCCCGGTCAGTGCCGGTAGAAGTTGTTCGCCGTCGTCGCCATGGTCAAAGCCAAGCTGGGAGAGCCTTGTCAGTGTTCCGAAGTCCTCGATGAATTTCCCCAATTTTTCATCCATGCACAGACCCTAGCAGGATGCGTCGTGACTCAGCACAGCCCGTTCATCGTGGCGATGGCCACCTGCCGGAGCTGCTCGAACTCCGCTTGGCCGCTGCCATCCGTCGATTCAATGTGTTTGTCCGTGTCGGATGGATAGGCGAAGCTCATGGCTATCTGGCGGCTCCCGTCGCTCGTGGACAACGCGATGCTCGCAAACCAGGTGCTGCCGCCGTAGCCGTAGTAGAAGCCGTTCGTGCATTCGTCATTCCACCGCTGCAGCCCGAGTCCGTGGTTCTCCTGCCATAGGGTTTGCATGTCGCGGAGGGTGCTCGCCGTGAGTAGCCTGCCCTGCATGAGCGCTGCGTAGAACGTGTTGATATCGCCCACCGTGGAGATGACGCCCTCTGCGGGGGAACCGACGAGATACTCCGGCTGCGAGGCGTTGACGCGCTCGCCGTCGATGAATTCATAGCTCTGGATCATGTCGCGCGCATCCCGGTCAGGTTCGGATGCCAGCGAGGTGTGGCTCATTCCCAGCGGCACGAAGATATCTGACTTCAGGACATCGCCGATCGGCCGGCCGCGGAGCTTCTGCACTATCGCGGCCAGGGCGAAGTAGTTCGCATCCGAGAAGCGGAACAGCTGGAAGTTCGCGTGCGTCCACGGCACGGTCCCGGCCATGCGGAGGTAGTCCTCGATGCTGAACCTCGTGTCGATGGCCCGCTTGGTCGGCATGGCATCCAGGATGGCAACAGGCGCGTCGGGCAGGCCGGAGCTGTGGTTCAACAGGGAGCGGACTGTGACGGGGCCCGGCGGATGGACGAGCTGCCCGAATTCCGGGAAGTACTGAGTGACAGGGTCCTCGAGGCCCAGCTTTCCTTCCTGGACCAGCTTGAGCACCGAGACCGCCACCATGGACTGGGTGATGCCGCCGGCCTGGATCCGGTCGGTCACGGCCACCGGTTCGCCGGTCTCGACGTCTTGGCTGCCGTAGGCCTGGGACCATTCCCGGCCCCGGACTTTGATCTGGACGACGACGGCCGGCGCACCCCGGTTGAGCATTTCATGCGCGAAGAAATCCGCAACGGGGGATTCGGGTACTGCCCCTTGGGAATCGGTCGACGAGCTACTCGCCGGGGGTTCAGCCGTCAGAGGGTAGGTGCATGAACCGGACGCCAGGATCAGAGCCAGGACGACGGCCATCCGCGCTCGCCGCGAAGTCCGGGATACGCGGGAAGTCCGAGAGGCCCGCGCCGCCTCCATGGCTGCCTCCTGAAGCTACGCTGCGGGGCAACGGGCCAGGCGCCCTTGCCCCCGTAGTTTCGATCGTCCTCTTCGGAAGCGAGGGGGTCAACGCCGAAAACGCGGGCGCGCCCCCAAACCCAACTGACTCGCAGTAGGTGTCGTTATGAGCGCTCATAACGACATTAACTGCGAGTCAGTTGGGGTGGCCCGAAGGCCTAGGTCAGCTTGACCTGACGGTTGACGTCCTTGTACAGCAGGTAGCGGAACGGACCCGGGCCGCCGGCGTAGCAGGCCTGCGGGCAGAAGGCGCGCAGCCACATGAAGTCTCCCGCCTCCACTTCGACCCAGTCATTGTTGAGCAGGTACATGCCCTTGCCCTCCAGGACGTACAGGCCGTGTTCCATGACGTGGGTTTCCGGGAATGGGATGACCCCGCCGGGCTGGAACGTCACGATGTTCACGTGCATGTCGTGGGCCAGGTCGTTGGGGTCCGCGAAGCGTGTGGTTGCCCAGACGCCGTTGACGTCCGGCATTTCCCCGGCCTCAACTTCGTCGTCGCTCGTGACGAAGGACTTGGCTTCATAGCCCTCAAGGCGCTCGTAGGCTTTGCGGATCCAGTGGAAGGAGACGATGTCGTCCGAGACGTTCTCAAGGCCCCAGTTGGAACCGGCAGCGAGGTAGGCGTAGCCGCCCTCCTCGAGCTGGTGCAGTTCGCCGTCGAGGGTCAGGTTGACCTTGCCCTTGGTGACAAAGACGACGCCTTCGACGCCGGCCTCGAACTCGGCCTTGGGAGCGCCCCCACCCGGGCCGATCTCAACGATCAGCTGGGAAAACGTGGTGGCGAATCCGGAGATAGGGCGGGCAATGATCCAGGAACGCGTGTTCGAGAAGCCCGGCAGGTTGCTGGTTACGATGTCGGTCAGCACGCCCTTGGGGATGACCGTGTAGGCCTCCGTGACGATTGCGCGTTCGGTGGTGAGGTGGGTCTGCGGCGGCAGGCCGCCCTGGGGATAGTAGTACTTGCCCATCATTGGATCCTTACTCGGAGGTGGTGTGTGCGAGCCGCGGATGCGCCAGTGCAGTCAGCCGGGGGAGTTCGACGCCGGCAAGCGCCAGCACTTCTTCGGAACCCACCGCTCCACACTGGACGCCGCGCAGGACGAAAGCGGCCAGGGCCCGGGCGGTGGCGGGTTCGTCCATGACGCCGCCTTCGGTGCGCTCCACGTAGTTGCGCAGGCGGGCCGGGGCGGCCGGCAGGCCCTCGCGGTAGAAGGCATACGTCGCGGCGAAACGGCTCGGCAACTGGGCAGCGTGCAGGTCCCAGCCCTGGTAGTAGCCGCGTTCAAGGGAGCGGCGGACCAAGCGGCCGTGCAGCTTCCACGCGTTTTCCACGTTGTCGCCCACCGGGATGATGTTGGTGGAGCCGTCGGAGAGCCGGATGCCCGTTCCCGCAACGGCCAACTGCATGACTTCCTTGGCGAAATCGGCCACCGGGTGCTCCATGGACTGGTACTCCGCGGAGATCTGCAACGAAGCCGAGTAGTCGTAGGTGCCGTAATGCAATGCGCTGATCCGGCCCGGAACTGCGTGCGGAAGCTGGGCCACGGGAGAGGTCCCCTCCGGGCCGAGGATCAGTTGCGGCGTCTCCACCTGGACCTCGAAACGGAGCTGGCCCGCCGGGAGCGTGTGGATCTCCTCCAGTCGGGAGACCGCGAAGTCCATGGCCTGCACCTGGGCCACCGTGGTGACCTTCGGCAGGGTCAGGATGAGTCCCTCGGGCAGTTCTCCGGCCGAGGCCAAAGTGGAGACGAACAGGTCCAGGGTCTTCAGGCCACGTGCCCGGGTGGGGGCCTCGAAACACTTGAACCGGATGCCGATGAACGGCGGCGCGGACCCCGCGGCAACGGCTTCGCTGACAGCCTGGGCAGCCGCTACGGCCGCGACGTCTTCTGCTTCGTCGCCCCGGTCGCCGTAGCCGTCCTCGAAGTCGAGGCGCAAGTCCTCGATCGGTTCACTGCGCAACTTGGCAGCCACACGGGTGGCGACGGCGGCAGCCAGTTCGGGCTCCTGGCCCAGCAACGTACCGAGCCTTTCGAGACCGCCGTGGGCCTCCGCCGTCGTGATTGCCTGGGCGCCCCATTCCGCCGACAGCGACGGCGTGAAACGGTCCGCCGGGACGTACACCGTGTGCACGGGCTGGCGGGTGCCGTCGTCGCCGGGGTAATTGCGCTCCAGCAGCTGGTCGGTGGCGGCAAGTTGGGAGTCGATGGCGGCGAAATCGGCCGCAGAGAAGGAGGATGCGGCCATTCCTACACCAGCTCGTAGGCGGGAGTGGTGAGGAAGTCCGTGTAGTCCTCGGAGAGACAGATGTCCGCGATCAGGCGGCTCGCCGGCTCGTAGAACTTCTCGAAGGACTCGGCGTCGACCTCGCTGCGCAGGCGGTCGGTCTCTTCGCCGAGGATCCGGGTGACCAGCTCGCGGGTGACCGTGTTGCCGGTGTCGGCCAGGACCGACTTGTTGCGGATCTGCTGCCACACCTGGGAACGGGAGATTTCCGCCGTGGCGGCGTCTTCCATGAGGTTGTGGATGGCAACGGCGCCGCTGCCCGAAAGCCACACCGCGGTGTACGCGACGGCGACGTAGAGGTTCAAGCGAAGCCCCGCCTCGGTCACGTGGCCACCGGCGGAGGAGATGTCCAGCAGCTGATCGGCGGTCACGGAGACCTCCGGGCGCTGCTTGTCCAGCTGGTTCGGCTTGTCGCCGAGCACGGAGTCGAACACTTCGCGGCACGTGGAGACGAGGTCCGGGTGGGCCACCCAGGAACCATCGAAACCGTCGTTCGCCTCGCGGGTCTTGTCCGCGCGGACCTTCTCGAAGGCCTGGGCTGTGACTTCGGGTTCGCGGCGGTTCGGGATGACAGCAGCCATGCCGCCCATGGCGAAGGCGCCGCGCTTGTGGCAGGTCTTGACCAGCAGTTCCGTATAGGCGCGCATGAACGGGGCCGTCATGACCACGGACGCGCGGTCCGGCAGGATGAAGGACTCGCCGGCGTCGCGGAAGTACTTCACGATGCTGAACAGGTAGTCCCAACGACCGGCGTTCAGGCCGGACGCGTGGTCGCGCAGTTCGTAGAGGAACTCGTCCATTTCGAACGCGGCCGGGATGGTTTCGATCAGCATGGTGGCGCGGACGCTGCCTTGCGGGATGCCGAGGTAGTCCTGGGCGAAGACGAAGATGTCGTTCCACAGCCGGGCCTCGAGGTGGCTTTCCATCTTGGGCAGGTAGTAGTACGGGCCGTGGCCGTTGAGCAGGAGCTGCTTGGCGACGTGGAAGAAGTGCAGGCCGAAGTCCACCAGCGCGCCCACGGTGGGTTCGCCGTCGAGCAGCAGGTGCCGTTCGTCCATGTGCCAGCCGCGGGGGCGGGCGACGACGACGGCGAGCGGCGCGTCCGTGCGGAGCCGGTATTCCTTGCCCTCCGGGGAGGTGTAGCTCAGGGTGCCCTGGGCTGCGTCGCGGAGGTTCAGGATGGCGTCGATGACGTTCGCCCACGTCGGGGTGCTGGCGTCCTCGAGGTCGGCGAGCCATACCTTGGCGCCGGAGTTCAGGGCATTGATGGCCATCTTGGCCGGGGAGGCCGGGCCGGTCATCTCGACCCGGCGGTCCTGCAGGGCCACGGGTGCTTCGGCGACCTTCCAGTCGCCGTCGCGGATGTCCTGGGTTTCCGGCAGGAAGTCGAGGCGGCCGGTGCGGGCTACTTCTTCGCGCTTGGCGACGCGGGCCGCGAGGAGCTCGGTGCGGGTGCCCGCGAAACGGCGGTGCAGTTCCTCCACGAAGGCCAACGCCTTGGGAGTCAGGATCTCCTCGGCTCGTTCGATCGGCCGGGGGTCTGTGACTGTGAGAGCCATGGGGTGGTCCTTTCCTAGAGAGCGCCGGCGGCCTGCGTTTGCTGCTTCCGCGCGTTTGCGTTTGCTGCATTTGCTACGGCTGCGGCGACGTCGGCTGCAACGTGGGGGTCGAAGACGCTGGGGATAATGTAGCTCGCATTCAGTTCATCATTTGCGACCCGGTTGGCGATAGCCTCTGCCGCGGCCACGAGCATTTCCGGGATGATGTCCGATGCTCCGGCGTCGAGCAGTCCGCGGAAGAAGCCCGGGAAGGCCAGCACGTTGTTGATCTGGTTGGGGAAGTCGCTCCGGCCGGTGGCCACCACCGCTGCGTGCTTGGACGCGATCACCGGGTCGATTTCCGGGGTGGGGTTGGCCATGGCGAACACGATCGCGTCCTCGGCCATCGAGGCGACCTGCTCTTCGCCGATCACGTGCGGAGCGCTGACGCCGATGAAAACGTCAGCACCCTTGAGGGCTTCGTGCAGCGTGCCGGAGAATCCGGCCTCGTTGGTGTTCGCGGCGATCCAGGAACGGTGCTCGTCGTCGTACTTTTCGCCCGAGTGGATAGCGCCGGAGCGGCCGGCGGCGACGATGTGCTGCGCGCCCTGCGCCTTGAGGAGCTGGATGATCGCAGAGCCGGCAGCGCCGACGCCGGAGACAACGATCTTGACCTCGGACAGCTTCTTGTCCACCACGCGCAACGCGTTGACGAGGGCCGCGAGGGTGACAATCGCCGTTCCGTGCTGGTCGTCGTGGAAGACGGGGATGTCCAGCTCGTCGCGGAGCCGCTTCTCGATTTCGAAGCAGCGCGGGGCTGCGATGTCTTCAAGGTTGATGCCGCCGTAGACCGGAGCCATGGCCTTGGCGATCATGATGATTTCTTCAGTGTCCTGGGTGTCCAGGCAGACCGGCCAGGCGTCGACGTTGGCGAACTGCTTGAACAGCGCGGCCTTGCCTTCCATGACAGGCAGTGCCGCGGCCGGGCCGATGTTGCCCAAGCCAAGGACGGCCGAACCGTCGGTGAGGACGGCGATGGTGTTCCGCTTGACCGTCAGGTTGCGGGCAGCTGCCGGGTCCTCGGCGATGGCGAGGCAAACGCGAGCGACGCCGGGAGTGTAGGCGCGCGAAAGGTCGTCGCGGTTGCGCAGGGCCACCTTCGGGACGACCTCGAGCTTGCCGCCCAGGTGCATGAGGAAGGTGCGGTCCGAGACGTGCTGGACCGTGACGCCGTCGAGCGCGTTGAGGGCGTCCTTGACGCGGTTGGCGTGGTTTTCGTCCGTGGTGTTGCAGGTGACGTCAACAACCAGGGTGTCGTGGTGCGACTCGGTCACATCCAGCGCGGTGACGGCCGCACCGGCAGCGGCGACCGCAGCGGCCAGCTCGCTCGTGGCAGTGAAGCTCGACGGCGCGGCGACGCGCAGGGTGATCGAATTTCCGGGGCTCGGGTTCGCCATTGAATTTCCTCCTCGTACAGGCCCATAGCGGGCCTCCGCTCAAACCGAATGTTTTCGTATTATGGATATTATTATCTACAAAGTGGAAACACAAGCCCTGATCGGCAGGCAAGCATTCCGGCGTCGCGTGCTGTATCTTGAGTGTTCTAAGCAATTCTTTTCACGATGCGGATAAGAGTTGTCGGATTCCGAGCCATAGGAGACAACGGAATGGCTGAAAAGCCCTCGGGAGGCGTGCAGTCCGTCGAGCGCGTCTTCGAACTGCTGGAACTCATCACCGACGCCGGCGGAGACGTCACGTTGAGCGAACTATCGTCGTCGACAGACCTGCCGCTCCCCACCATCCACCGCCTGCTGCGCACTTTGGTGTCCCTCGGCTACATCCGGCAACTGCCCAATCGTCGCTACGCGCTGGGCCCCCGGCTCATCCGGCTTGGCGAAGGCGCCAACAAGCAACTCGGAGCACTGGCCCGCCCCCAGCTGAAGTCCCTCGTGGACCGGCTCGGCGAAACGTCCAACATGGCCGTGCTGGATTCCGACATGGTCATCTACGTTGCCCAGGTTCCGTCCCTGCACTCCATGCGCATGTTCACCGAGGTGGGCCGCCGCGCCCATACGCACGACACCGGCGTCGGCAAGGCCATCCTGGCCCAGTTGGACGACGAAGTGGTCCGCGGGATCGTGGCCCGCACGGGCATGCCGACTCCCACGGCGAAGAGCATCGGGGACATCGATTCCCTGCTCGCCGATTTGAACCGGATCCGCGAACGCGGCTACTCGATCGACGAGGAAGAGCAGGAAATCGGCGTCCGTTGCTTCGCGATGGCTGTGCCCAACGCTCCGACGCCCACGGCTATTTCGGTTTCCGGACCGGTGTCCCGCGTGGACCAGCACTTCGCCGACCGCGCCGTGCCGTTGCTGCGCGAGGCCGCGCTCGCGATCTCGGCCGAGCTGAACCAGAACTAACCGTCCCGGACGCTCGCTCACCTATGTGGGGTTTTTGGCGGACGCTCGCTCACCTATGTCGGGTTTCGGGCAGACGCTCGCTCACGGGGTGAGCGAGCGTCCTGGAATTTGGCCCTATAAGTGAGCGAGCGTCCGGCGGTTTCTGTTTGATGACGGCGGGCGCTCAGGCGAGGGCGCCGTCGTTCACTTCGACGCCGTTAGGCTCCAGGTTGATCATGGGGGATCGCTTTTCGAAGTACCAGAAGGTCAGCAGGCCCAAGGCACAACCGAGGAACCAGCTGTAGTTGCCGATCCAAGTTGCGTTGACTGTGGTGGCTCCGGAGTCAAGGAGCGCTTTGGGAATCAGGACCGAGGCGATCGACACTACGCCGCTGATGGCCACTGACTTGACCGCGTTGGGGTTGTAGCCGTTGCGGAACCAGTACTTGCCGCTTGGCTTCATCGTGTACATGTCCTCAACCCACACCTTCTGCTTTCCCACGAGGTAGTAGCCGGCGATGAGGATGCCGAAGAGCGGGCCGATGAGCGCCCCCAGAACGCCGAGCGTGTAGTGGATGGCGTCGTCGTTCGAGTACCAGTTCCACGGGGTGAGGATGACGGATCCGACGGCGGCGATCATGCCGCCCATGCGCCAACTGATTTTCTGCGGGCTCACGTTGGAGAAGTCGAACGCCGGCGAGATGAAGTTGGCCACGATATTGATGCCCACGGTCGCGATGACAAAGGTCAATCCGCCGAGCAGCACGGCGAACACCGAATCGATTTCCTGCACGGTCTTGACCGGGTCCGTGATGAGGTGCCCAAAGACCGGGGTGGTGGCCGACGCCGTGATGACCGTGAGCAGCGAGAAGAACAGGAAGTTGACGGGCAAGCCCAGGAGATTGCCCTTCTTGACGGCCTTGAAGCTCTTGCCGTAACGCGCGAAGTCGCCGAAGTTGAGCATGGGGCCGGAGAAATACGACACCACCAAGGCGATCGCGGAGATCATGACCGGGATGGACGCAGCGAAGTCGAGCGGTTCGCCGGCGGAGAGGTTGAGGCTGATGTTGCTGACGCCGGCCTTGGATACCAAGTAGATGGCGAGAACCAACATGACAACGTAGACGGCCGGTCCGGCGAAGTCGATGAATTTGCGGATGCTTTCCATTCCGTTCCAGAACAACGCGGCCTGGGCTACCCAGAGGATTCCGTAGCAAATCCAACCCAGGGCAGAAAGGCCAAGGAAGCCGTACTGATGGACGTCGTACAACGGCTTCATGGCCGGGAAGAACTTGAGGAACACGATCACCAGKGCTTCGGAGGCCAGGAAAGTCTGCACTCCGTACCAGGCGACAGCGATGAGACCGCGGATGATGGCCGGGATGTTGGCACCTTTGACGCCGAAGACGGCCCGGTTGATCACGGGGTAGGGGACGCCGGTCTTCTGACTGGGCTTCGCCACGAGGTTGCAAAACACCTGGACAATCACGATGCCCACCAGCAGGGCCACCAACACTTGCCAGCTCGCCAGGCCGAGGGCAAAAAGGCTGCCCGCCGTCACATAGCCGCCGATGCTATGGACGTCCGACATCCAGAACGCGAACAGGTTGTAGCTGCTCCAGCGCTGGTTGTTCAGGGGCACCAAGTCTTCGTTGCTGAGCCGCGGGTCACGGCGTGTGGCGGCTTCATCAATCGGGTGGCCAAGTAGGGTGCCGGTCTTCTCTGGGGCGAGTCGTGCTTCGGCCATCGGTTCCTCGAATCAGGGTTTTCCACGACCGGGGCAGTCGTTTCACTGGTTCAATTCAATGGAACAGATGTTTCAGTTCAGTTTCCGGACCGCTAACTTTTCTTTACGCTTGGCGCCGGGCCCGGCGAGCGAGCCGAGCACGGCCGCCTTCGGACTACCGTCGCTCGATCTCTTCCAGTGAGTCGAACAGCCCGGTGATTTCCCGGACGCGATCCCTTCCTGAACGGCCCTTCGCCGCCAACACGCCGTTCGCGAGGACGCTCACGAGGCACATGGCCGACGCATAGCTGTCAAAGGCGGCGCTGCCCTCCACAGGGCATTCGATCCAGACGGAGGCGTCGGCCGCCAGCCAGCGCGCGCTCGGGTCTCCGATCAAGATGGTGCTCGCGCCGGTGGCGGTAGCGGCCTTCAGGACACGGTCGAAACGGTCGGGCCTGCGCCGGAATCCAAGCAGAACCACGACGTCGTTCCCGTCCAGTCCGGCGAGCTCCTCGCCCACGCTTTGGCCCGGCTGAGGGGCCAGAGCCACCGACGAACGGCACTGGAGAAGCTGCTGCCGGAAATGGAGGGCGACAGGGAAACTGTTGCGGAAACCGATCAGAAGGACATTCCGGGCCTCAGCCAGTTGTTGTGCCACCTTGAGGAGGCGATCGTCGTCGAGCGTATCGAAAAGGCGGTCCAGGTTCTGCTGCTCCTGTGCCAAATGCAGGGGGATCCCGCCGTCGGCCTCCTGCCTGGCGAGCGGCACTCCGCTGGACCTCAGGCTCCGGGTGTGTTCCTTGACCTCGTTGAAATCGGCGAATCCCAGGCGGCGGAATAGCCTGCTCATGGTGGCCTTGGAAACGCCGCTAAGCTGGGCGAGCTCGGCCGCGTTGTAGACCGCAAGGTCGCCCAAGCGGTCCAACAGGGTATCCGCGGCCTTTTGCTCCTGCGGCCCAAGCTCCGAGTAGTGTTGTTCGATTCGCTCATCGATCCTCATGAAACAACCGTCTCACGCGGACCCGTAACTAGCGCGAAATGGCAGGTGCTGCCCCATTCCTTGGCTGAGGAATAGGGGCAACACCTGCCAGTTCGGCGCAGAAAGGCGCTTTAGAACCGTCAGTGCTCGACGGCGGTGGACGACGTGAGTGGCACTTCCTTGCCCTCGGCGTCGATCAGTTTGCCGTTCTCGAACCGGTCGCCGTTCGCAAGGCACGCAATGTCCGATTCGGTGACCACGCGTCCCGTGCCTGCGACGAACACGGACTGGTTGTCCGAGTTGCCGGCCTTGAAGTGGTTGAAGAGCACGTTCAGCAGGATGGCCATGATGGCGGCCGAGCTGATGCCCGAGTGGAAGATCGTGGAGAACCAGGACGGGAACTGGTCGTAGAACTTCGGGGCGGCGATCGGGATCATGCCGAAGCCGATGGACGCCGCCACGATGATCAGGTTCATGTTGTTGCGATACTCCACCTTGGAGAGCGTCCGGATGCCGCTGGCGGCCACGGTTCCAAAGAGTACGACGCCGGCGCCGCCCAGGACGGGCGTCGGAACCGCTGCGACTACTCGCCCGAGGACTGGCAGCACGCCGAGAACCACCAGGATGAGTCCGCCGGCGCTGACCACGAAGCGGCTCTTGATGCCGGTGATGGCCACGAGGCCGACGTTCTGGGCGAAGGCGCTCTGGGTGAAGGAGTTGAAGAGGGGTGAGACGGCGCTTGAGAGCATGTCCGCGCGTAGTCCGTTTCCAATGCGCTTGGAGTCGACCTTGGTGCCCACGATTTCGCCAACTGCGATGATGTCCGCCGAGGTCTCGGTCAGGGTGACCAGGATGACGATCAGCATCGAAACGATGGACGCGATTTCGAAGGTGGGAGCACCGAAGGCGAACGGAGTGGGGAAGGCAACGATCGGACCCTGGCCGACCTTGGAGAAATCTGCCATGCCCGTGGCGAGGGCGATGACGGTCCCGATAGCCATGGCAAGGAGGATGGACAGGCGGGAGATGGCCGCGTTGCCGATCTTGCTCAGGAGCAGGACGATTCCCATCGTGGCCGCGGCGAGTCCGATGTTCGCCATGCTGCCGTAGTTGGGTGCCGCGCTGTTGCCGCCCATGGCCCAGTTCGCTGCGACGGGCATGAGGGTCAGTCCGATTGTCGTGATGACGGTACCCGTGACCACAGGCGGGAAGAATTTGATGATCTTGGAGAAGAGGGGAGTGATCGCCAGGCCGATCAAGGACGCCACAATGACTGAGCCGAACACCGCCTGGATCCCGCCGCCCCCGTGGACGATCGCCACCATGGTGGAAACGCCGGCGAAGGACACGCCCTGGACCAGCGGCAGCTGCGATCCGAAGAACGGGATGCCGATGGTCTGAAGAATGGTGGCGAGGCCGCCGACAAACAAGCAGGCCGCGATCAGGAGGCCGATGTCCTGCGAGGACATGCC
This sequence comes from Arthrobacter sp. 2RAF22, assembly GCF_052115325.1. Lineage (NCBI taxonomy): Bacteria > Bacillati > Actinomycetota > Actinomycetes > Micrococcales > Micrococcaceae > Arthrobacter > Arthrobacter sp. 2RAF22. The sequence goes on from NZ_JBFRGL010000010.1 coordinate 106,821, forward strand.
CGCGGCGGCTCCGATGATGAGCGGCGGGGCGATGATGCCGCCGTACATGGTCAAGACGTGCTGGAAGCCGTAGGCGAACGTGCTCCCGATCGAGAGGCGCTGGTCCTCGGGGCGGGCTGGCCCGGACCCTGCGGGGCGGGTTTTCTTCTTGGTGTTCATGGCAGACTTTCTTGGTTCATGGCAGACGTCTTTGTCTGGCTAACGTTGTCTGGCTAACAAGGTGGTTTTGGGTACGGTCGCCCAACTGACTCGCATTTGATGTCGTTTTGAGGCTCCAAAACGACATCAAATGCGAGGGCCCACGCCGCCAGGGTTCCCTGGCCGAGCTTGCGAGGCGAGGGAGGCGGTGGGGACCAGTTGGGCGGGTGTTTAGAGGCTTAGCAGAAGCCGGCGATGCCGTTCCACGCAGCCGGGGCCGGTGTGGTGTTATCGCGCTGGACCGTGGCTTCGATCAAACCGTACGGGCGGTCGGCGGCGAAGAAGACCTCGTTGGGGTTGTCGAGGCCGAACGGGCTGAGGTCCACCAGGAAGTGGTGCTTGTTGGGCATCGAGAACTTGATCTCGTCCACTTCGCTGTGGGCCTCGAGGACCTTCTTGCCCATGTCGAACAGGGTCTGCTGCAGGGCGTGGGAGTAGTTCTCCGTGAAGCCTTCCAAGAGCAGGGCCTTGATGTCCTCGTAGCTCTTGTTGAAGTCGGTCCCGGCAGCGTCGAGCCCGGTGTTGTAGCGCCAGCGTGCCGAGACGTCGGTGGCGAGGATGCGGTCCGTGGTCTCGGGCAGCGTGGTGTACCGGTCGCGGGGGTAGCCGACGAAGCCGGACTGCGTGGTCTTGAGGACGGTCAGGTCCTTGAGGCCCGAGATGACGTGCGTTGTGTTGCCTTCGCGGACCACGACGGCGGTGCGGACTTCCTGCCCCTTGCGGACAAAGCTGTGGTCGTGTTCGGAGCCGTGTGCCTGGATGCGCTCCCAGGTGTAGGCCTCGGCTTCCCAACGGCCGCCCGTGACCCACTCAAAGCCCGAGGTGAAGTGTTCGCTCAAGCGCAGGAGGAAGGCTTCGGGGGAGCCGATGCCGTCGCGGGCAAAGGCGTAGATGGTGTTCTTCTGGGTGTCCGTGGCGACGACGTGTGCGTTGTCGCCTTGGAGGTGCGCAGCCTGGAAGTCGCCACGCAATTGCGAGGTGACGTTCAGGTCTTCGATCTGGTGGCGGTCGGTGTCGCGGGTGACTTTGACGACGCGGACTTCAGCCTTGCCGTACTGGTTGTCGCCGAGGACGATCTTGTTGCTCATGGTCATATCCCAACTTCTATGAGGTGGAACCCCTAAGGTCCACCAATGAAATTAAGCGCGTGTTTCGTACGCGTTTCTGGTGGAGCCGACCCAACAAAAAAGAGCCGGCATCCGTTGATGCCAGCTCATTACGACCCTGCCTGCTGCTCCCAGGTTACGTGACCTGCGCCACGAATTGAAGAAAGCGTAGCCCACCTTTGCCAGTGGTGTACATCACTTCTGGAGAATCGTTATCTACTTTCCGAATGTGACCGACGGCGGTTGGCGGCAGGGGCGCGGCCCCGCGGACACCCCTTGACGCGGTTCGGGAATCCCCTCTACCATTTCCATATAATAAAAAATGTTTTCCAAGATGTGGAAAGTAACGAAGAGCTTCAACCGCATCGCCACGGAGAACTTGAGCGCATGAAATAGGAGGACAGATGGACTCGCAGGATAAGAACAACGTCGTGGAATTCCCGGCGCCCGGCCAGGAACTGTACCTGCCGTTCGGCGCCACGGATCCCGACTTCTACATTCCGGCCGACTGTGACCGCACGCCCGGGACTTTCTCCCGTTGGTTGCGTGCCCTTCCGGTGTTCGGCCGGCAGCGTTCCTAGGGCTCCTGCCCCTGGGAATGAGGGACTCTGCGCAACAGAGCCAAAAAGGCGGGCGGCACCTGGGGAGGTGCCGCCCGCCGCTTCGGGTTGACCGACAAGTAGCGTCGCGGACAAATATCTGCCCGGCGAAGCTACATTGGCAGGGCCTTGGCGATCGTCGAAATGATCATGCTCGCTTTGACGGACACCAGGATCAGGCTCAGGGCAGTCAGGCCAATCAGTGCCCAAACCGGCGCGAGTCCGCGCTGCGGGGCGACCTTGTGGACGATCACTGAACGGCCCACGACGTAGACTCCGGCGCCGAGGAAGGCCCATGCCCAATGGAACGGGCGGACCACCCCGTCCCTTTGCAACTTTTGCCAGTCGAGGTAGGACAAGAGGACGCTGACCCCGTAGATGAGCCAGCCTGAAATGACCAGCAGGAAATAGGGAACGCTGAACGCGCTTGGATCGAGGGTGGGTACGCGCCGAGCGCCGACATACCGCAGGTGGAAGACCGGGTTCCAGAGCAACAGGATGATCAGGGTGATCACCGGCAGCAGGGTGACGAGCCAGATGAACGGATTGTAGACCGGCGTCCCCCTGCTGATTTCCGGGCGCGGCGCGGGCTGGACCGATCCCGCGTATTGCGGAGGCCCCCCGTATTGCCCGGGCCTTGCGGCCGCGGGCCACGCCGCGCCGGGCTGACCTGGGCCGGCCTGACCCGCGCCGGCCTGGCCTGCGCCGGGCTGAGCTGGGCCGGCCTGACCCCCGCCAGCCTGACCCGCGCCGGCCTGGGCCGGCGGGTTCCACGCGTTCCCGGTCCAGGCGTTACCGTCCCACCACCGTAGTTGCCCGGAGCTCGAGGGGTCCGGGTACCAACCTGGAGGAGTCGGCGTGTTGTGCTGGGGGACGGTCATGATGTGCCTCCTGATCTACGACCTAATCGAGAGGCTACTCCTAACCCCTGATGATTTTCTGTGCGGCGGCTGAATGTTTGGCAATAAGTTCCGGGATGTCCAGACCGGGAATTTGCCCGTCCACAACGCGCCATTTACCGGCCACCATGACGCGGTCGGCGCGGTCCGCCGCGCAGAGCAACAACGCCGCGACGGGATCGTGGCTGCCGGAGAAGCGCAGCCCGTCGAGCGTGAACAAGGCCAGGTCGGCCTGCATGCCGGGAGCGATCTGCCCGATGTCCGTGCGGCCCAGCGCTGCAGCGGAGCCCCGCGTGGCCCAACCGAGGGCGCGCTCCACCGGGACGTCCGCGCCGTAGCGCAGCCGCTGCAGGTACAACGCCTGCCTCGCTTCGAGGATCATGTTGGAGGCATCGTTCGACGCCGAACCGTCCACTCCCAGCCCCACGGGAACCCCGGCGGCCTCAAGTTCCAGCACCCGTGCGGTGCCCGACGCGAGCCGCATGTTCGACGTCGGGCAATGCGCGACGGCGGTGCCCGCGGCACCCAGCCGGGCGATCTCGTCGTCGTCGAAATGGATGCCGTGGCCAAGCCAGGTGCGTTTTCCAAGCCAGCCGACGCTGTCCAAATAGTCCACGGTGCGCAGCCCGAACATCTCACGGCAGAAATCTTCCTCGTCGATGGTTTCCGCGAGGTGGGTGTGGAGCCGGACATCCAACCGTTCGGCCATGGCGGCGCTCTCGGCCATGATTTCCCTGGTCACGGAGAACGGCGAGCAAGGGGCCAAGGCGATCTGGATAACCGCTCCGTCTCCGCGCTCGTGATACTTCCCGATCAGCCGTTCGCTGTCCGCGAGGATCACCTCCGGACGCTGCACGGTGGAACGCGGCGGCAGGCCGCCGTCGTCCTCGCCGAGCGTCATGGACCCGCGGGTGAGAGTCGCGCGCATGCCGAGTTCACGCACGACGCCGACCTCGACGTCGATCGCGTCCTCAAGTCCTGCGGGGAAGAGGTAGTGGTGGTCGGCTGCCGTGGTGCAGCCGGAAAGCAGGAGTTCCGCGAGCGCTACCTTCACGGCAAGCTCGAGGCTGTCCGGCGTCAACCGCGCCCATACGGGATACAGGTTCTGCAGCCAGGGGAACAGGGGAGCGTTGGCTACTGGGCCCCAGGCTCGCGTGAGGGTTTGGTAGAAGTGGTGGTGCGTGTTGATGAGCCCGGGAAGCAGGACGTGGCTGCCGGCGTCGATCGTTTCATGGCAGGGCGCGGATGGACGCTTTCCTGCGGGGACGAGCTCTGCGATTTTCCCATCGCTGACCACGATGCCGCCGCGGGCGTCGAGGCCATTGGCGGTGAACACTGCGAGGGGATTCTTGATCCAGAGCCGGGAAGAGCTTGGATCCGTTGCCGGGGCTGCTGGCTGGAAATCGGATGTCTGGGACACGGGGATCCTTGTCTGGTCGGCGTAGTTGCGTTCCAGCTCAGTGGTTCCTGTCTGCTGATCCAGGTTCCGGAGGTCAACCCTGCCGGTGGCACCCAGCGTAGGTGGCTCCCCGAAGTGCGTCAATGTGACCGGCGGCGAAACGCTCCCCTGCCGGGCACCAAGCATGAATTTCACATGTTGAAACTTTTTTTCCAGAAACTATGGCGCGGCTCACACCACCGGTGCTAATCTCAATTTGCCAAAGGCGGGCACCCGGACTCCGGGAAGCTATCTACCAGGCGAAACCTTCAAAAGCACATGCTGAAGCCTGGTAATCGCAGCACTGGTCTGTCATGTTCAGATGCCTCCCTGGTTACAGGCTTCCTCAGCACTAAGGAAGTCGCACATGAGTACCACCGTCACGGCCGAACATTTCTTGGCCACTTCCATTGAGCTGGCAACAGCCAATGTCCTCAACAGCGGCGGGCCGTTCGGCGCCGTCATTGTCACCGCGGATGGCCGCGCCTTCGAAGGCGTCAACCGGGTCACCGCTACCAACGACCCCACGGCCCACGCCGAGGTCACCGCCATCCGCAATGCGTGCCGCGAACTCGGCACCTTCGATCTCAGCGGGGCAACCCTCTACACGAGCTGCGAGCCATGCCCCATGTGCCTGGCCTCGGCGCTCTGGGCCCGCATCGGAAAGGTGGTCTTCGCAGCAAACCGGCACGACGCAGCATCCGTCGGCTTCGACGACGCCGTCTTCTACGAATACTTCGAGAACGAGGACCGGGACACGCTCATGCCGGTCACCAAGCTGGAACTGGGCGACCCCCAGGCCCTGGCCATCCTGGAACCCTTCAACACCTGGAACACGCTTGACTCCAGGATTGACTACTAGGGCCCGGTGGCTGAAATGACAATCCTGGACCCCGCAGAAATGCGAACGGCAACTGAAAAGCAGGCTGCGCCTTCCGGCGCAGGGCAGACAGAGGCACGCGAAAAGCACACGGCAACCGGACTGGCACAGCGGGGCAGCAGCCCCAGGCCCCCCGCGTCGAACTCCTTCCTGGATCGTTTCTTCCAGATCACCAAGCGTGGCTCCACGCTGGCCCGCGAATTCCGCGGCGGCATCGTCACGTTCTTCACGATGGCCTACATCGTTATCCTCAACCCACTGATCCTCGGCGGATTCTCAGCCCAGAACGCACCCACGGATGTGGCCGGCGGATGGTTATCCGCGGCGCAAGTGGGGGCAGTCACCGGCCTGACCGCCGGTGTCATGACGGTCCTCTTCGGCCTGATCGCGAACCTGCCGTTCGGGCTCGCCGCGGGCCTGGGAATCAACTCGTTCCTGGCAGTAGCCGTGATCCATGAGGTCACCTGGCCGGAAGCCATGGGCCTGGTGGTCATCAACGGCATCCTGATTGTCCTGTTCGGCGTCACAGGTGCCCGGACGGCGATCTTCAAGGCCGTCCCCAAGGAACTCAAGGCCGCCATCACCGTTGGCATCGGCCTGTTCATCGCCTTCATCGGCTTCGTCGATTCCGGCTTCGTCCGCGCCACCAAAGGCGGACCGCCGGTTCAACTCGGCAACGATGGTTCCATCACCTCAATACCAACCCTTGTTTTCATCGTCGGTCTGCTGGTCATGGGAATCCTTGTGGCCCGTAAGATCCAGGGCGGCCTCCTGATCGGAATCGTCGCCACCACGGTCCTCGCCGCCGTCGTCGAGGCCGTCATGCACATCGGGCCTGGCAGTGCCGCCAATCCCGGCGGCTGGCACCTCAACACCCCGGTATTGTCCGGCCAGCTGGTTTCGGCCCCGGACTTCAGCTTGGTGGGCCACTTCGACCTCTTCGGCTCGTTCTCGCGGATCGGCGGACTGGCGGCCACGATGCTGGTGTTCACCCTGGTGTTCACCAACTTCTTCGACGCCATGGGCACCATGACCGGCCTCGCCAAGAGCGCCGGCGTGGCCTACAAGGACGGGACGTTCCCCAAGCTCAAGTCGGCCTTCATCGTCGAAGGCCTGGGCGCGGTAGCCGGCGGCGCGACGTCGGGCTCGTCCAACACCGTGTACATCGACTCCGCTGCCGGGATTGGCGAAGGCGCCCGCACCGGCCTGGCGTCGGTAGTCACCGGGCTGTTGTTCCTGGGTTCGATGTTCCTGACCCCGCTCACCAGCGTGGTTCCGCTCGAGGTCGCAGCCGCGGCCCTGGTGGTGGTGGGCGCCATGATGATGGCGCAGATCCGCGAGATCAAGTTCTCCAAATTCTCCGTGGCCCTGCCCGCTTTCCTCACCATCGTCACCATGCCGCTGACCTACTCCATCGCCAACGGTATCGGCGTCGGATTCATCTCCTGGGCCGTGATCCACGCGGCTTCCGGGAAGGGCAGGAAGGTCCATCCGCTCATGTGGGTGGTGACCGTCGGCTTCTTGGTCTACTTCGCCCGCGGGCCGATCAGCGCGCTGATGGGAGCGTAGCCGGCCGTTGAGACGGCGGTCCGGCCGCAAATCACCGCAATGAATAGGCGTCCGCCGATCGTCACCAACCGCATCATGCGGACGACGACGGCGGGCGGCGGTGAGGTGCGGCCGCTCCGCTAAGGACCGGGGTGGGAAATGAGAGGCCCGCCCCGGTCCTCTTCACGCAACGGGTCGCCTGTTTACCCGAAGCTCTCCTGTACAGACGCAAGGAATGAGAATATGAGGCAAGATCGCACACTGCCCCGGGCGGGTTTCCGGTCCGGGACCTCGGTAAAGGAGGTGTTGCCATGCTGGAATTGATGCCCTCGCTGGGCACATGGCGGCCCGCGGTCTCCGGGCAGCGATGCGCCGTTGCCACCATCGTGGCCGCGGGAGGCTCGGTCCCCCGGCCCCTCGGCACGTCCATGCTGGTTTCCGAACACGGCGATGTCCTTGGCAGCCTCTCCGGGGGCTGCGTGGAAGGCGCCGTGGTGGAGGCTGCCCTTCAAGCAATGCACGACGGCGGCAGCCGCCTCGAGTCGTTCGGCTACAGCGCCGAGGACGCGTTCGCCGTCGGGCTCACGTGTGGCGGCGAGTTGGAAGTCCACATCCAGCCGACCGGGCCAGCCGGCCTGGACCCGGCCTTGTTGAATGCCTCTTCAGGAGGCTCTTCCCTGGCACTCATCCGCAGGCTCGACGCTGCGGGAGGCGCAGTCGTCGTCCCTGATCCGGCGGGTTTTTCCGCCGCCGGTTCGCGGGAACTTTCAGACCTTCTTGGCGGGGATGACGCCGTGATCCGCGCGGCCGCGGCCCAGCTAGAACCCCTTCTGCATGGAGGCCGTGCTGGCCTGGTGCGGCTCGCCCCGGCCGAAGGCTGCGGAGGTTCCGTGCCGGAAGCCGAACCCATCACCCTGTTCGTGGAAACCCGCTTGCCCGCGGCCCGCATGCTGATCTTTGGCGCCAACGACTTCGGCGCGGCCTTGCTCCCCGCCGGGAAACTCCTGGGCTACGAGGTCACTCTGTGCGATGCGCGGTCCGCTTTTTCGAGCCAGGGCCGTTTCCTCGCCGCCGACCACCTCGTCACGGCCTGGCCGCACCGCTACCTTGCCGCGGAAGCAGCCGCCGGCCGGATCGATTCCCGCACTGTCGTGTGCGTGCTGACCCACGATCCCAAATTCGATATCCCCCTGCTGGAAACAGCCCTCGATCTGGATCTCGCCTATGTGGGAGCCATGGGTTCCAGGCGCAGCCACCGGCAGCGGATCGATGGACTGCTTGCCTGCGGCATCCCGACAGATGCCCTCGAACGCCTGCATTCGCCGATCGGATTGGATCTCGGCGCAGTGACTCCCGCGGAAGTGGCCGTGTCCATTACCGCCGAAATCCTCGCGTCCCGCGCGCCGCGCCCGGCCTCCGCCGTGGGTTCGCTCAAGGACGGCGCAGGACCGATCCATCAGACCAACACCCCCGAACAAAGCAAGGTGACCCCATGGACATGAACACCATCGAGTCCGTGGTTGCCACCACGGATCCAGGCCAGTGGCGCGAGGGCGACGCCTGGCTTGCCGGCGGCACGGTCCTGTTCTCCTACGGCAGCCCCGTGGGCAGCGAAGAACCGCTCAAGCGGTTGCTCGATCTGGGCCACGCGGGCTGGCCGGCCGTCACCGTGGGCGACGCAGGCATTGAACTGGCCGCCACCTGCACCGTCGCCGAGCTTTACGCCCTGCCCATGTCGGACGCCGTGGCTGGCCGGAACTGGCCGGGACTGGATCTTTTCCGTCCGTGCTGCGACTCTTTCGTAGCCTCGTTCAAGGTGTGGAACATGTCCACCGTTGGCGGCAATGTGTGCACATCACTCCCCGCCGGGCCCATGATTTCGCTGTGCGCCGGCCTGGATGCCAAGGCCACCATCCTCGGCCGGCACGGCAGCAGCCGTACCGTGCCAGTGGCCGAGTTCGTCACCGGGGACGGGAAAAACTGCCTGGCGCCAGGCGAGCTACTTCGCAGCATCCAGTTGCCGGCGTCGACCTTGTCGGCGAAGGTGGCCTTCCGCAGGCTCTCGCTCAGCAACCTCGGGCGATCCGGGGTGCTGCTGATCGGAAGGCTCGACGCCGATGGCGGCCTGGTCCTCACCGTCACCGCCGCGACCAAACGGCCCGTGCAGCTGCGGCTCGCCGCCGCGGAGTTGCCCGACGCCGGGCGGCTGGCCGCCGCCGTCGGGCATTCAATCCCTGCGGAGCTGTACCACGACGACATCCACGGGCTCCCGGAATGGCGCCGCGACATGACGTTCCGCCTTGCGGAGGAGATCCGGACGGAGTTGCTTGATCCGGTTCCGGCCGGACCGCCCACCGTCTCGGGCGATTTCTGGCCGCCGCACGCCACCTCGCCGCAACCATCCACCCAAGCCGCACAGAAGGAGGCCTGAGCATGGCAATCGAGATCAACGGAACAGCCACCGAGGCCGCTCCACGCCCGGGCCAGTGCCTTCGGACGTTCCTGCGCGAACAGGGTAACTTCGGCGTCAAGAAAGGGTGCGACGGCGGCGACTGCGGCGCTTGTACCGTCCACGTGGACGGCATACCCGTGCACAGTTGCATCTACCCGGCCGTCCGCGCCGAAGGACACTCGGTCACCACCATCGAGGGGCTCTCGAACGGGGAAGAGCTTCATCCCGTGCAGCAACAGTTCCTCGATAACCAGGGCTTCCAGTGCGGTTTCTGCACGGCCGGCATGATGATGACGGCCGCCACCTTCGACGAGGAACAGAAAGCCAACCTCCCCCGAAACCTCAAGGGAAACCTGTGCCGCTGCACGGGTTACCGCTCCATTGCGGACGCAGTGTGCGGTGACGCCGGCGACGGGCAAAACACCTCCGACGGCGGCGCCGCGTCGCAGTCCGGCGCGGGATCAAAGGGTTCAGGTCAGCTCGGCGACAACGTTCCCGCCCCGGCGGGGCGCGCCGTCGTCACCGGCACCGCCCGCTACACCCTCGACGTCCCGGCAGAACAGCTCCCTGGCCTGCTGCACCTGAAGCTGCTGCGCTCGCCACATGCGCATGCCCGGATTGTCTCCATCGATGCGACGGCGGCCCTCCAAGTACCCGGCGTCGTCGCGGTTTTCACGCATGAGGACGCGCCGGGCCGGTTGTTCTCCACCGCCCAGCACGAGCTTTACACCGATGATCCCGACGATACCCGCGTCCTCGACAACGTAGTGCGCTTCATCGGCCAGCGGGTGGCCGCCGTCGTCGCCGAATCGGTGGGCGCAGCGGAAGCCGGGGCCCGGGCCATCAGGGTGGAATATGAACTCCTTGACGCCGTCTTCTCGCCACAGGACGCGTTGCTGCCGGGTGCGCCCGCGATCCATGGGGAGAAAGACGGGGAAACGGCACGGATTTCCCGCCCGCAGAACAACGTCGTGGCGGAGGTCCATTCCGAGCTGGGGAACGTCGAAGCCGGCTTCGCGGCGGCCGACTTCATCCACGAGAACACCTACCAGACCCAGCGGGTCCAGCACGTCGCGATGGAAACGCACTGTTCCATCGCGTGGGTGGAGCCCTCCGACAATCCGGGGGAGGACCGGCTCATGGTGCGTTCCTCCAGCCAGGTCCCGTTCCTGGTCCGGCGCACCCTTGCCCGCGTGTTCGACCTTCCCGAAGACCGCATCCGCGTGGTGGCAGGCCGCGTGGGAGGCGGGTTCGGCGGCAAGCAGGAAGTGCTCGCCGAGGACCTCGTAGCCATGGCGGCACTCAAGCTGCGCCGGCCGGTGCAGGTGGAATTCACCCGCACCGAGCAATTCACCTCCACCACCACGCGCCACCCCTTCACTATTAAGGTCAAAGCAGGGGCGAGCAATGACGGCCAGCTGACGGCGATGCAGCTGGACGTGGTCACCAACACCGGCGCGTACGGAAACCACGCGCCCGGAGTGATGTTCCACGGTTGCGGCGAGTCCCTGGCCGTCTACAAATGTGCCAACAAGAAAGTGGATGCGCAGGCCGTCTACACCAACACAGTCCCGGCCGGCGCCTTCCGTGGCTACGGACTGAGCCAAATGATCTTCGCGATCGAATCCGCCATCGACGAGCTCGCCGTCGGAATCGGCATGGACCCCTTGGACTTCCGGCTCAAGAACATGGTCCGGCCGGGTGACCACATGCTCTCCACGAACCCGGAACCGGAAGAGGACGTTTACTACGGGAGCTACGGACTGGACCAGTGTGTGGCTCTGGTCCGGGATGCCCTCGAGCGGGGCGATAAACGCTACCGGGATGCCGGCCTCGACAACTTCGGCCCGGGGTGGGTCACGGGCGTGGGGTCCGCGCTGTCCATGATCGACACGGTTCCGCCCCGCGGCCACTTCGCCCACACGCGCCTCAGGCTCCTGCCGGACGGTACGTTCGACGCCGCCGTCGGGACCGCCGAGTTCGGCAACGGCACCACCACGGTCCACGCCCAACTGGCGGCGACCGCCCTGGCCACGACGGCGTCGAACGTGGCCGTGCGCCAGTCCGACACGGACCTCGTGGAGCACGATACCGGCGCATTCGGCTCCGCTGGAACCGTGGTGGCCGGGCAGGCAACCTTGCTCGCGGCGCAGGAGCTCGCGCTCCGGATCCGGGCTGTGGCGGCCGCGTTCGCCGGTGTGCCGGAGGCGGACTGCGTGCTCGAGGACGGTGCGGTGCGTTGGGGTGAGCGGGTGGTTCCCTTTACCGAGGTGTACGACGCCGCACAGCAGCAGGGCATGGAACTCGCCACCGAAGGGCGTTGGGGCGGAACTCCGCGTTCGGTCGCCTTCAACGTCCACGGATTCCGGGTGGCCGTGAACACCGGCACGGGGGAACTGAGGATCCTGCAGAGCGTCCAGGCGGCCGATGCCGGCGTCGTGGTCAATCCACGGCAGTGCCGAGGCCAGGTGGAAGGCGGAATCGCCCAGGCGCTGGGTGTTGCGCTGTATGAGGAAGTCCGCGTGAACGACGCCGGCGAGGTCACCACCGACATCCTGCGGCAATACCACATCCCCTCTTTCGCGGACGTGCCACGCAGCGAGGTCTATTTCGCGAAAACGAACGACCAGATGGGGCCGCTCGGTGCGAAGTCCATGAGCGAGAGCCCGTTCAATCCCGTGGCACCCGCGCTGGCCAACGCCATCCGGAACGCCACCGGGGTGAGGTTCGCGGCGCTCCCCATCGCCCGGGACAAGATCTACCTGGCGCTGAAGGACGCCGCCGCCTCCACCCCTACCCAACTGACTCGCATTTAATGTCGTTATCGAGCCTCATGACGGCATCTACTGCGAGTTAGTTGGGTGGCCGGGCCGCGATGGGGGGCTAGTCGCGGAGGAGGTGCAGCTTGTCCTTCGTGTCCACGTCGGCACCGTCGGTGAGGTCGCTGCAGTCGACGACGTCCACCAGTCCGGGGTGCGCCTTGAGGAAACGGCGTGCCCCGGCGTCGCCGACCGCGGACTCCGCGACCTCGGCGCGGAGGCCGACGTCGATGATCAACGGGTGGCCGCGCCTTAGCTTTGTTGTGTGGCCACCGTCGAAGGCGGCTTCCGGGTATCCCGCCGCGGTCACCCGGCCGGCTTGGTGCGCTGCTAACAGCCTGGCGACGACGGCGGGGGTCACCCCAGGTTGGTCCACCAAAGTCACCATGACATTGTGGCCGTGTGTAGCTGCCGCAATGCCGGTGCGGAGCGAGCTGGCCATGCCGGCTGCCCACTCCGGGTTGTCGACGACGAGGTACTGGTCCAGCTCCGTAGCGCGACGGACCCGCTCGGCTCCGGCACCGAGCACTACGACTACCTTGAGGCATCCGCCGTCGAGCAATGTCTTGGCGAGCACTTCCACCAAGGTCCGGCCGCGGAAGGGCAGCAGCGCCTTGGGGCCGAGTCCCAGGCGAGTCCCTGCGCCGCCGGCCAACAATACACCGGTGGTGGCTACGGGGCTGGAATCGTTCATGGGGTTCACCTTATCCATGTGCCTTCGCGGGGTCTCTAGGTTCACCTTGCACTCCAATATAGGTCTACCGAAAGAGGTTGAATATTACCCATGGGTAGGCCTTCTGGCAGACTCCCATGGCCGATATTCTCTTAGGGACTTCACGAGAGTCAGTGGTCATCGAAGGGGATGCAATGACGCATCCGCGGTGGAAAGAGGGTTTATGTCTGGCATTTTCGAAATTCTGGCAGCTGGGGAGCAATCGTTCCGTTTCCGGTTGAAGGCCGATGATGGAACGGTAGTGGCGGTGTCGCCCAAGTTCCCGGATATTGCGGCCCTTGTGGCCGGTATCAACGCAGTCAGGGAGAATGCCGCCACAGGATTCGTGGTGGATCGGCGCTCGCTCGGAGCGTAGCAATAAATCGGCGGTAGTGCTCAAGGAGCACTACCGCCGATTCTTATTTAAAGCTGTTTAGGAGTCGCCCCCCGAACCGCCGGTGGTGCCGGCGGTCACGTCGAGGAGCTTGTACCGGTCAATGGCGTACGACGGCGCACTCGGGTCAACCTCGCCCCTCGCCGCGAGGAGCTGCAGGGTCTTCACGACGATGGAGTGGGTGTCGTTTTTGAAGAAGCGGCGTGCGGCTTGGCGGGTGTCGGAGAATCCGAATCCGTCGGCGCCGAGGGAGGCGAATTCGTTGGGGATGAATTGGCGGATCTGGTCCGGGACGGCTTTCATCGTCGGCGGAGACTCCCCAGTCCTGGGCGAGGACTTTCTGGGCTTCCAGGGCCCAGGGGACCGAGACGCCGGAGGCCAGGAGCTGCGCGCGGGGACCGTCGGTTTTCGCGGGGGCGAGCAGGTAGATGCCCTTCAGGAGGCCCTCGGTGTCGAGGTTTTCCGGTTCSGCGGGCTGGCTGATCGGTTCGTTGTACACGGTGAGGTAGTACATCAAGTTCCGGTCGGTGGAGTCCGGGCCGTACATGCGTTCGAGGCCGTCGCGGATGATGTGTCCGATTTCGTAGCCGTAGGCGGGGTCGTAGGTGAGGACGGCGGGGTTGGTGGAGGCCAGGATGGGGGAGTGTCCGTCGGCGTGCTGGAGTCCTTCGCCGGTGAGGGTGGTCCGTCCTGCGGTGGCGCCGATGATGAAGCCGCGGGTCATTTGGTCCGCGGCGGCCCAGAAGGCGTCGCCGGTGCGTTGGAAGCCGAACATGGAGTAGAACACGTAGATCGGCACGAGGGGTTCGCCGTGGGTGGCGTAGGCGGTGCCGGCGGCGGTGAAGGCCGCGACGGCGCCTGCTTCGTTGATGCCGGGGTGGATGAGCTGGCCCATGGGGGATTCCTTGTAGGCCAGGACGAGGTCCCGGTCCACGGAGAGGTAGTTCTGGCCCTTGGGGTTGTAGATCTTCGCGGTCGGGAAGAACGCGTCCATGCCGAAGGTCCGCGATTCATCCGGGACGA